>NZ_JBFAUP010000018.1:0-159006 GCF_040679335.1 Streptomyces sp. NPDC052299
CGAGACGCGCGAGGTCCTGATCGCCTCGCTCGCGATGCTCCGCACCAAGCACGCCGACCTGCCGGCCCGCAAGCACGGCAACCCCCCGCAGTAGAAGACGGAGACCCCACTCATGACCACTGCCACCGCCGAATCCGTGCTGCGCGTCGAGAAGGGCCTCGCGGACCCCGAGGAACTGGCCGCGATCACCGCGGTTCTCCTCGCCCGCGCCGCCGCCCAGCCCACCACCACCCCGGTCCGCGTCCGCAACACGGCCGGCTGGCGCCGCCTGGAGCGCACCCCGGGCTTCAGGGCCCCGCACAGCTGGCAGGGCTGACACGCAAGAGGCCCGCACAGGCCGACACGAGCCTGTGCGGGCCTCTTCGCGCCCGCACGCGCACTCCAAGGCCGCGCAGGCGAAATCAAGCCCGTCCGGCGATTGAGGACAAGCAAGGCCGCCAGGCCGAGCGGCACACGCCGAGGGCCCCGCACTCCCAGGAGTGCGGGGCCCTCGGCGTACGGGAGGCACCTACCGCAGGCGCGCCATCAGCGCGTGCTCGACGAGCGTGATCAGCGCACTCTTCGCATCCGCCCGGTGCCGCGCGTCCGTCGTCAGAATCGGCGTGTCGGGGCCGATCTGGAGCGCCTCGCGCACTTCGTCGGGGGTGTACGGCTGGTGGCCGTCGAAGCCGTTGAGGGCGATGACGAAGGGCAGGCCGCTGTTCTCGAAGTAGTCGACGGCGGGGAAGCAGTCGGCGAGTCGGCGGGTGTCCACGAGGACGACGGCGCCGATCGCGCCGCGTACCAGGTCGTCCCACATGAACCAGAAGCGGTCCTGGCCGGGCGTACCGAAGAGGTACAGGATCAGGTCCTGGTCGAGCGTGATGCGGCCGAAGTCCATCGCCACCGTCGTGGTGGTCTTGTCCCCCGTGTGCGTCAGGTCGTCGATGCCCGCCGAGGCGGACGTCATCACGGCTTCGGTGCGCAGCGGATTGATCTCCGAGACGGCACCGACAAACGTGGTCTTACCCACGCCGAAGCCCCCTGCCACCACGATCTTCGCCGAGGTAGTGGAGCGGGCCGCTCCGCCGCTAGAGCTTGCGAAGTCCACTGAGCACCCTTTCGAGCAGTGTCACATCTGGCTGGCCGCCGGCGGACTCGTCGCCGCCGGGCTGGTGGATAGCGACGAGTCCGGCCTCGGCCAGGTCGGCAACGAGGATCCGGGCAACGCCGAGGGGGATCGAGAGGAGGGCCGAAATCTCGGCCACCGACTTGATCTCGAAGCACAGCCGGCAGATCCGCTGGTGCTCGGGCAACTGCCCTTGCAGCCGGGACGGATCAGCCGTGGTACTGACCAACGCCTCAATGGCGAGTTGGTAGCGCGGTCGGGTCCGGCCACCTGTCATGGCGTACGGACGGACCAGCGGATTGTGCGCGGCCGGAGCCGCCGGCTCGGGAGCGCGCCGCGGCTGCACCGGCTGGATGCGGGGCTGCTGCTGCGGCCCGTCGAGGCGGTGCGGACGCCGGGGATGGTGCGGCTGCTGCCCGGGCTGCGGAGGCTCCTGCTGCGGCAGGCCGGGCCCTGCCTGGCCGTACTGGTCCTGGCCGTACTGGTCCTGGCCGTACTGGCCCTGGCCGTACGGCTGGTAGGGCTGCTGAGGCTGCTGAGCGCCCTGTCTGCCGGGCGCGGAGGGGTAGTTGAAACGTTCGTCCCCGTGCTCACCCGGAACGTGCCGGTCACCGTCGTACTGGTGCCCGCCTGGGGGTGTACCCACGATTCCTCCTCCGCCTGCCGGTCCCGATCCAGTGGACCGCGCCACCGCACCCTATGGCGCGGTGACGCGAAACGCACTGTCTGGTTACTGGATAAGACTAGTTAAGAAGACTTCCCTGGAGCTCGGCACGGAGGTCCGGCGTCAGAACGCTGCCCGCGCGGTCGACCAGAAGGGCCATTTCGTACCCGATGAGGCCGATGTCGGCATCCGGGTGTGCGAGAACGGCCAAGGAGGACCCGTCGGAAACGGACATGATGAAGAGGAATCCTCGCTCCATCTCCACAACCGTCTGATTCACCGCGCCGCCCTCGAAGATCCGCGAGGCACCGGCGGTCAGCGAGGTCAGACCGGAGGCGACCGCCGCCAGCTGGTCCGCGCGGTCGCGCGGGAATCCCTCGGACATCGCCAGCAGGAGTCCGTCGGCGGAGACCACCACCGTGTGCGACACCCCGGGGGTGTTGTCCACGAAGTTGGTGATCAACCAGTTCAGATTCTGCGCCGCCTGGCTCATCGGGCTCACACTAACGCTCCTGGTTGTAGGTAGTACTTGTGTCCGTACCCGCGTTGCGTCCCCGGAGGACACCGCGACGCAGGTTGCTCAGCCTGCCACGCACGTCTTCCGGCGCGCGGGAGACCTGGGGGCCGCCCTGCTGGGTCTGCTCGGCGGTGCCCTCGACCAGATTGGCCTTGGGCACGCGCCGGGGAAGACCGGACGGAGTGATCCCGCCCGCCTTCGGCTCCCGGAGCTTCTCGGCCCGCTCCCAGCGCTCGTCGTTGGCCGAGCGCCAGTCGTCGGAGCCGTCGTTTCCGGCGTTTCCTTCGGCGGCCTGCTGCGCCTGGACCGGCCGCTGCGGCAGTTCGTGCTGCTGCGGACGCTCCTGCGCTCCACCCGGCCGGCCGTTCCCGCGGCCGGTGGGCTGCCAGTGCTGCTGGCCGCCCCGGCGCGGCAGACCGGCTTCGGTCAGCTCGTGGCCGGTGTTCGGGACGGGGCCCGAACGCTCGAAGCCTACGCGCTCCTGAGGCTCGGCGGGAGCGCTCACCGCAGATTCCGGTTCGGCCTGCGCGACCGGCTCGAACCCGCCCTGGTACGTGCCCTGATCTGCCCACTCTTCCTGCTGGGGCTGGGCAGCGTACTGCTCGTCGTAGCCCTGCACGGGCGCCTCGGGGGCCGCGTAGGCCGCCTCCGGATAGCCGCCCTGGGCGGAGTCGTAGGCGGGCTGGGCGGGGTAGCCGGCGGCCCCGGCGTACGGGTCGTAGCCGCCCTCGTACTGCTGCCCGGCGTAGCCGTCCTGACCGTTCCCGGCGTAGCCGTCCTGGCCGTACGCGCCCTCGGCGTAGCCCTGCTCGGGCTGCGCCTGCTGGGCCGGCTGCCCGGGCTGCTCCGGGAACGCCTGGCGCTCGGCGCCGGCGGCCTGGGCCTCCAGCGCCGCGCGGCGCTCCTCGCGCATCAGCGAGCGGCCCACCGGGTCGAGCTGGGCGGAGTCCGCGGAGCCCTCGTCGTAACGCGAGTCGTCGAAGCCGAGTTCGGCGGCCGTGCGCAGCTGCGGCTGGTGCGGCAGCGCGTCGAACGCCTGCTGCTGCGGGATGATCGAGGAGACGGTGAAGTCGTCCTGCTCCGGCGCGTCGCCCCCACCACCGTGGGTGATCGCGTCCGGCAGCATGACCAGCGAGGTCGTCCCGGCCTGCTCGCCCGAGGGACGCAGCTGGACGCGGATGCCGTGCCGGTCGGCGAGCCGGCCGACCACGAACAGGCCCATGCGCTGCGAGACCGCGGCGTCCACCGTCGGCGGGTTGGCCAGCTTGTGGTTGATGTCGGCGAAGTCCTCGGCGGTGAGGCCGATGCCCTTGTCGTGGATCTCGATCATCACGCGGCCGTCGGGCAGCCGGGTCGCGGTGACGCGGACCTTGGTCTGCGGCGAGGAGAACGTCGTCGCGTTCTCCAGCAGCTCGGCCAGCAGGTGCACGAGGTCGGTGACGGACTGGCCGTGGATCTCGGTCTCCGGGACTCCGGAGAGCTCGATGCGCTCGTACGACTCCACCTCGGAGGAGGCGGCGCGCAACACGTCCACCAGCGGCACCGGCTGGTTCCAGCGACGGCCGGGCTCCTCGCCGGCGAGGACGAGGAGGTTCTCGCCGTTGCGCCGCATGCGGGTCGCCAGGTGGTCCAGCCGGAACAGGCTCTCCAGCTGGTCCGGGTCGGCCTCGTTGTTCTCCAGGTCGGTGATCAGGGTCAGCTGGCCCTCGATGAGCGACTGGTTGCGGCGCGAGAGGTTGGTGAAGATCGCGTTGACGTTGCCCCGGAGCATGGCCTGCTCGGCCGCGAGCCGGACCGCCTCCCGGTGCACCTGGTCGAAGGCGCGGGCGACCTCGCCGATCTCGTCCTGCGAGGTGATCGGGATGGGCTCCACGCGGGTGTCCACGCGGCCCGGGTCGGTGCGCGAGAGCTGGTCGACCAGCGAGGGCAGCCGCTGCTCGGCGATCCCGAAGGCGGCGGTGCGCAGCCGGCGCATCGAGCGGCTCATCTGGCGGGCCATGAGACCGGCCAGGAGGAACGCGGCCAGCAGGGCGACGACGACGATCGAGGCGTTGACGATGGCGTCGGTCCGGGCGTCGGAGGAGATCTCCGCGGCCTCGTTCACGGCCTTCTCGACCAGCTCGTTCTCGACCGTGGTGTAGCCGTCGAACTTGGCGGTGGCGGCGGCCATCCAGGTGTCGGGGGTGATCCCCTTGGCCTTCAGCTGGGCCGGGTCCTTGCCGAGGCCGATCTCCTTGGCCATGCCGTCGAAGACCGAGCCGTCGATGGAGGGCGGCGCCACGAACGGCACGCCGGCCGCGGCGGCCTTCTCCTTGGCCTCCTTCAGCTCGGCGGCACCGGCCGCCGCCTTGGCCTCCATGACCTTGCGCAGCCGGGCCGCGTCGGCCTCCGTACCGCCGGAGGTGAACTCGCCGAGGGCGATCTGCTCCAGGTAGTTGTACGAACCGAACGCCTTGACCTGGTCGTTGAACTTGCCGTCCTCCTTGCTGGGACGGACCAGGAGGTGCATGCCGATGGAGCGCTGAAGCGATTCTGCAGCCTTGGCCAGCTCGATCGCGTAGACGGTGCGGCCGTAGCTGGTGATGTTGCCGGTGCCGAGGCCCAGTTCGTTGGAGAACTCCATCAGGGAGTGCTGGACCTGGACGTAGCCCTCCTCGGTCTTCACCGGGTCCATGGCCGCGGTGTAGGCCGCCTTGCGCAGCTGCGGGAGTTTCGGCTCCTCGACCTTGAACAGCTTGAGGCGACGCTGGAGACCCTCCTTGGCCGGCAGGTCCTTGACGGCCTCGTTGAACTTCTCCGCGGCCGCGTCGGTGGTGGCCCGGGTCTGCGTGACGACGTCGTCGTCCCGCTTGTTCGACAGCAGCGGCTGGGCGGTGAGGTCGCGTTCGTTGAGCAGCGCCTGCCCGTATTCGGCGGCGGCCCGCACGATCAGCGCGGTCTTCTCCGCGTCCTGGGCCTCCTGCCAGGTGTCGACGGACCCCTTCACCTGGAAGCCGCCCATGACCAGGCCGACCAGCACCGGGATCAGGAGGATCGCGTTCAGCCGGGTGGGCACCCGCCAGTTGCGCGGCGACAGCCGGCTGGTGCTTCCACCGGCCGGTGCCCCTTCGGACACGTCGGCGGACGGCGCCGCGGCACGTGACGGCGGGGTGAAGTTGCCCCGCTCCGCCTGCGCCGTGGAGCCCTCGTTGTTACGCCTCACTCGACCAACAACCTCTCGGCGTCGGCACCTACGCTGTGCCGTGTTTTGTTCAGGGCCGTACTCAGACCGTCCTGCAAATGGTGGGCGGCGTCGCGGGGCTGGGCACGCGCATCTGCGGCGTTGTCGTCAATCACCAACGCTCCGCGTTGGCTCAATCCTCCGCCTTGCAGCTGCACGCACCCAGCCCCGCTCCTTCATCCGCCCACCATTTGCAGGACGGTCTTACTCGGGAGTTGGTCGAATTGCAGCACGGCTGACGGCCGCGTTCCAAACAGTCGGAATGGGCGATTCCGAGTGGCTCACGCCTCAGATAAATCGGGCATAAAGAGCGAGCCCCGCCAAAAGGCGGGGCTCATGTGAGCGCAGCGACACCGCTCGTGCGCATCCGGTGTCGATCGCGGGGCAATTCTCTTTCGAAACGTTATGAATACGGGGGCGGATCGTGTCAAAGGACACAGCCCGCCCCCGTGTGACTACGGTAACTGCCGTATGCCACTTCCGACTTGTGCCTACTTGAGCCTGGCCATCAGCGCGTGCTCGACGAGCGTGATCAGGCCGCTCTTCGCGTCCGCGCGGTGCCGCGCGTCCGTGGTGATGATCGGCGTGTCGGGGCCGATCTGCAGGGCCTCGCGCACTTCGTCGGGGGTGTACGGCTGGTGGCCGTCGAAGCCGTTGAGGGCGATGACGAAGGGCAGGCCGCTGTTCTCGAAGTAGTCGACGGCGGGGAAGCAGTCGGCGAGGCGGCGGGTGTCCACGAGGACGACGGCGCCGATCGCGCCGCGTACCAGGTCGTCCCACATGAACCAGAAGCGGTCCTGGCCGGGCGTACCGAAGAGGTACAGGATCAGGTCCTGGTCGAGCGTGATGCGGCCGAAGTCCATCGCCACCGTCGTGGTGGTCTTCCCGCCGGTGTGCGTGAGGTCGTCGATGCCCGCCGAGGCGGACGTCATCACGGCTTCGGTGCGCAGCGGATTGATCTCCGAGACGGCACCGACGAACGTGGTCTTGCCCACGCCGAACCCACCGGCCACGACGATCTTCGCCGAGGTGGTGGCCCGGGTCGCCGCGCCGCCGTTAGAGCTTGCGAAGTCCACTGAGCACCCTTTCGAGCAGTGTCACATCCGGCGCGCCGCCGGCCTCTCCATTGCCCGGCTGGTGGATGGCCACCATGCCGGCTTCCGCCAGGTCCGCGACGAGAATCCGCGCCACACCGAGGGGCATCGACAGCAGGGCCGAGACCTCGGCCACCGACTTGACCTCGCGGCACAGATGGCAGATCCGCTGATGCTCGGGAAGCAGCGTTCCCAGATGCGCGGGATCGGCCGTGGTGCTGACCAGTGCTTCTATCGCTAGCTGATAGCGCGGCCGGGTGCGTCCACCGGTCATGGCGTACGGACGGACCAGCGGCTGGTCGCCCTCACCTTCGTACGACGCGTGGCTCGACGCGCCGTACGGATCGGGTGAGGCGGGTGGCGGGGTCATGAATCCTCCGGGCGTGACAGCAGGGTGTCGGCTTGCCGTCTGAAGGGGCCGGTGGGGGGCTGTAAGCGGCCGGACGGTCGAGGGTCGGTTTTCGGGTTGATCGTCTGTGTCACTGGTTCACGGCCGCCTAGTGGAGCAGGCTGCCCTGGAGCTCCGCGCGGAGGTCCGGGGTCAGGACGGTGCCCGCCCGGTCCACCAGCAGGGCCATTTCGTAGCCGACCAGACCGATGTCGGCGTCGGGGTGGGCCAGTACGGCCAGCGAGGAGCCGTCCGAGATGGACATCAGGAACAGGAAGCCCCGCTCCATCTCCACCACGGTCTGGCTGACGGCGCCGCCCTCGAAGATCCGGGAGGCGCCGGACGTCAGTGAGGTCAGCCCGGACGCGACGGCCGCCAGCTGGTCGGCGCGGTCGCGCGGGAAACCTTCGGACATCGCCAGCAGCAGCCCGTCCGCCGAGACCACCACCGTGTGCGACACCCCTGGGGTGTTGTCCACGAAGTTGGTGATCAGCCAGTTCAGATTCTGTGCGGCCTGACTCATCGGGCTCAACTAACGCTCCTGCTGGTGAGTGGGGCCGAGGGGGAAGCTGCCGGTCTGACCGCTGCCCGCCTGACGCCCCTGCTGGATGCCCCGGCGGAGATTGGTCAGACGCCCGCGCACATCATCGGGCGCGCGCGAGACCTGCGGACCGGTCTGGTTGTTCTGCTGCTGGGCGGTACCCGGCACCAGGTTGGCACGCGGGACCCGGCGCGGCAGGCCGGACGTGGTGATACCACCCGCCGCGGGCTTCTTTACCCGCTCCGCCTGCCGGACGATCTCATCGTTCGGCGACGCCCGCCAGGCGCTCTGCGCACCGCTGTCGCCGAGGGTCCGCTGCGGCGCGGGAGCCACGGGCTCCTGGGCCGGCTGCGGCGGGAAGTCCTGGGCCGGGGCGGCCGGAGGCTGCTGGGGGGCACCGGCCTGCGGACCGCGGAACCAGTTGGTCTCCAGCGTGTCGTACAGCGGGGTGCGCCCGTCGCCGGGCCCGGCGGGCGGCAGCGCCTCGGGCTGCTGCGGCTGCTCGGGCAGGGCCGGGCGGTACGGGGCCTCCGGCGCCTGGCCGCCCATGGGCGGACGCGGCGCGCCGAAGTCCTGGTTGTCCCGCTGCCGGGGCGCCGGCTGCTGCGGGGCACCGAAGTCCGGACGGGCGAACTGCGAGGTGCTCGTCACGTCCGGGCTCTGCGGGCCGTTGCCGTACGCGCCGTTGTGCTGGGGGCCGTTGGGCTGCGGTACGCCGCGCTGCGGCAGACCGGCCTGCGGTGCGTCGTGCTGGGGACCGTTGCCCTGCGGCAGACCGCGCTGCGGTGCGTTCGGTGCGGGCGCCGAGAAGTCGGGCCGGGCGAACTCCGCCGTGGAGCCGGGCCCCTGGCGGTCGTCGGCCGGAAGGTGCGGTGCCCGCGGCTGCGGGAAGCGGCCCGTGGTCTCCGACTCCTCGTGACCGCGCGGCGCGTCGAGCGGGGCGCGCCGGGGCGCGGACGGCTCGTCGGTGCCCCAGCTCGTCGTCTGCGGGCGCTGCGGGGCGGGGAAGCCGCCGCCGGGCCCGCCCTGGCTCTGGTCCGGAGCCTGGCTCGGGGCCGGGGAGCCACCGGGCAGCTCGGCGCGCGGACCGCCGACCGGCGGCAGCCGGCGTTCGCCCTGCCCCGGACCGCGCGGCGGCTCGAAGGCGTTGCGCTCGCCCTGACCGCCCTGGCCCGCCTGGTCGAACCGGGCCTGCTGGGGCTGCGGGGCCTGCGGAGCGGCGGGGCCGTTCTGCTCGGGGCGCCGCTGGTCGAAGAGGCTGGGCCGGTTCGGGTCCGCACCGCCGTCGCCCTGACTCCGGGCGCCGAGCCGGGCACCGCCGAACGCACCGGCCAGGCCGCCGCCCTGACGGGGGCCGTCCTGGGCCGGGCGGCCCTGCGGGTTCTGGAACGCCGAGTCCTGCGCGCCGGGTCCGCCCTGCGGGTTCTGCGGGCGGTTGCCGTCGCGGGCGGGCAGCGCGGCGCGGGGGCCGGAGCCGGCGCCGACCTGGCCGCGCTGCGGACCGGGGCCCGCGGCGGGGCGGCCCGCCTGGGCGTCGTTGCCGCCGGAGAGCAGGCCGCCGGGGGACTGCTGACCGGGCGACTGCTTCGGGGCCGGCTGCCGGCCGCCGTGCGCGACGTCCACCGGGAGCATGACCAGCGCGGTGGTGCCGCCCGAGTCCGAGGGGCGCAGCTGGATGCGGATGCCGTGGCGCAGGGAGAGCCGGCCGACCACGAACAGGCCCATGCGGCGGGAGACCGAGACGTCCACGGTGGGCGGCGAGGCGAGCCGCTCGTTGATCGCGGCCAGGTCCTCCGGGGAGAGCCCGATGCCGGTGTCGTGGATCTCGACCAGCACCCGGCCGTCGGGCAGGGCGTGACCGGTGACCCGGACCTTCGTCTGGGGCGAGGAGAACGAGGTGGCGTTCTCCAGCAGCTCGGCGAGCAGGTGCACGAGGTCGTTGACGACCCGGCCCGCGACCTCGGTGGCGGGCACCGCGGCCAGTTCGATGCGCTCGTACTGCTCCACCTCGGACGCGGCGGCGCGGAGCACGTCGACCAGCGGCACGGGGCGGGTCCACCGGCGTCCCGGCTCCTCACCGGCGAGGACGAGAAGGTTCTCGCCGTTCCGGCGCATACGGGTCGCGAGGTGGTCGAGCTTGAAGAGCGAGGAGAGCTGGTCCGGGTCGGCCTCGCGCGACTCCAGCTCGGAGATGAGCGAGAGCTGGCGCTGGATGAGGCCCTGCGAGCGGCGCGAGAGGTTGGTGAACATCGCGTTGACGTTGCCCCGCAGGAGGGCCTGCTCGGCGGCGAGACGGACCGCCTCGCGGTGCACGTCGTCGAAGGCCGCGGCCACCTTGCCGATCTCGTCGCGGGAGTGCACACCGACGGACTCGACCGAGGTGTCGACGTCCTGCGGGTCGGACTCGGAGAGCTGCTTGACCAGCTCGGGCAGACGGTCCTGGGCGACGCGGGTCGCGGTGTCCTGCAGCCGGCGCAGCGAGCGGATCATGGACCGGGCGACGACGAAGGCGCCGACCAGCGAGACACCGAGCACCAGCAGGATCAGCGCACCGGAGATGATCGCCTCGCGCTGGGACTCCTCGCGCAGCTCGCGCGCCTTGCCCTCCATGTCGCTGAGGAGGGTCTCCTCGATGCGCTTCATGGCGTTGAGCTTGACGGTGTCCTGGTCGTACCAGTTCATGTACGAGCGGCGGGCCTTGGAACCGCCCATGGCGAGCGGGTTCTCCAGCAGCTTCTGCGCGTACGTGTCCGCGGCCTTGATGTCCGGGTTGCCCTCGTCCAGCGTCGAGGTCAGCTCGGCGGCGTCGTTGCCGGTGGAGGTGTAGATCGCCTCGAACGACGTACGGGCCGCCTGCTCCTTGCTCCGGGCGGCCAGGCCGAACTGCTGGTCGTTGCGGTCGAGATCGGGCTTCATCTCGTCGCTGGTGGGCAGCGCGGCGGCGATGATCGCGCGCTGGATCGAGGCGTACTCCTTGGCGGAGGAGAACGCCGCCAGCGCACGGGTCCGCTTGATCATCTCGGGGCTGCTGGTCGCCTGGGCCATGTCCTGGGACAGGCTCAGCAGCGAGGTGATCAGCTGGCTGTAGGCGTCGACCGTCTGGAGGGCCGGACTGCCCTTCTCGTACGCGTGCTTGCGGGTGTCGCGGATGGAGCTGAGCCGGGTGGCGATCTGCTGGATGCTGGTGTGGATGCTCTCCAGCGTGTCGTCACCGGCGGTGTCGCCGATCTCGCTCGTGCTCGCGAGGAACGCCAGCTGGGCCTTGTCGGTCTTCTCCCGGGGCGTGGTGATCTTGAAGTCGGTCGCGGGCACGTCGTTCGACAGCGGACCGGCCGTCTGGTCGCGCTCCTCCTGGAGCGCCTGCGCCAGCGAGGTCGCCTGCTTCGTCATCTCGGTCAGCAGCTGCATGTGCTCCAGCTGCTGGATGTCGTTCAGGGAGTCGTTGATGCGCAGACCACCCAGCGTGGTCGCGGCGACCACGGGGAGGGCGAGCAGGGACACCAGGCGGGTGCTGATGCGCCAGTTGCGGAGAGCTACCCGTGAGCCCGTGTTGACGGGGCCCCGGGGCTTGGGCGCGGCGGCCTTCTCGGGCTCGCCGCCGGCCGGAGCGGAGCCGGGGCGCCGGTCGCGGTCGCCCTGGTCACCGGCCGCGGCCGATCCGGGGTTCTGGGCGTGCTGGGGCGAGGAACCGCGGTCGGTCCCGCCGCGCGGCTCCTGTTCCGCCGCAGCGCTGCCATCCCTCTTGAAACGTCCCTGCACTAGCGTCGCAACCTCTGGACCAGGCGTTCCTCCGTCGTGAACGGAGAAAACGGTGTCGGCGTGGTGGGGCGTTGTCCCGCCCCATGGTGGTCGTTGAGTGACCGGCGCTCTTCCCCTTCCCGCCGCCACTCGGCGCTGCGTTGCGCCCCCTGCGCGCCGGCTTGAAACCCGCGGCGGTGCGTGGAATTTCAGCACAGTGCCGGATCTCCAACAAGGGCCAGGTGCCGGGCTGTGACCTGCGTGACACCGTGTGATGGATGCGTAACAAGCGGTGGAGGCGGTTCGCGGACATTCCGGACCATTGGGGGTGAGTCCGAACGGGGCGAGGCGTGTCCCAGTCGCCATGATCAGGAGCGGAATGGGTGGTTCAGGGGTGACATGTCTGTTTCGAAGGTCCGGACCACGTGCCTGGATTGGGGTGATTGTCCCAGTGTTCGTGAGCAAACTCACATGAAGATCGCCGTCTTTTCCGGGCCGCCGGAGGGAATTGAATGTTTAGCCTGACGCTTTACTGGGATGGCAGAACCGACAACCGGCGCCCCCTCTCGTACGGGCGGCGCCCCGACGACAGGGCCGTACGGCAGATGAACACGACTCCGCTCCGCAACCTCGCCAACCCCCGCCGCACCACGCTGGCGCACCTCAAGGACGCCGAGGCGCTGCAGACGGCGGAACTCCCGGAGCACCCGGTCCAGCTGCCGACGCAGACCGCCAACCCGCGCCGCACGATCCTGATGACGGCCCCCGCCGCCGTCACCGCCACCACGGAGTAATCCCGCACGGCCCCGCCCCTCACCCGCGCTAGCCTGGAGCGTCAGTCTTATTCAGGCACCCAGCAAGCAGTGAGGGGCGACAGCAACCCGTGCGCATCGCCAGGTTCTCCATCGACGGCAATGTCGCCTTCGGCGCGGTCGAGGGCGACGGGCCCGACGGTCTCGTCCTCGACATCATCAAGGGCATCCCGTACTCCGAGTTCGAGCTCTCCGGGACCAAGGTCCCGCTGAACAAGGTGCGGCTGCTGCCGCCCGTGCTCCCCAACAAGGTCGTGGCCATCGGCCGCAACTACGCGGAGCACGCCGCCGAACTCGGCAACGAGGTCCCCGACGTCCCCGTCGCCTTCTTCAAGCCCACCACCTCGGTGATCGGCTCCGGCGACGCCATCGAGTACCCCTCCTTCTCCGACGAGGTCCACCACGAGGCCGAGCTGGCCGTGGTCATCGGCCGGATGTGCCGCGAAGTGCCGCGCGAGCGGGTCAAGGACGTCATCTTCGGCTACACCTGCGCCAACGACGTCACCGCCCGCGACGCCCAGGAGCGGGAGAAGCAGTGGGCCCGGGCCAAGGGCTTCGACACCTCCTGCCCCCTCGGCCCCTGGGTGGAGACCGACCTCGACCCCGGCGACCTCGCCATCCAGGCCACGGTCAACGGCGAGCAACGCCAGCTCGGCCGGACGAGCGACATGATCCGGTCCATCGAGGACCTGGTCGTCCACATCACGGAAGCCATGACGCTGCTTCCGGGCGATGTGATCCTCACCGGCACCCCCGCAGGGGTCGGACCCCTCCATGTCGGCGACGAGGTCGCCGTCACCATCGAAGGCATCGGCACTCTCACCAACAAGGTGATCAAGCGTGGCTAACGCAGCAGTACGTGTACGTTTCTGTCCCTCCCCGACCGGCAACCCGCACGTCGGCCTGGTCCGGACGGCCCTCTTCAACTGGGCCTTCGCCCGGCACCACCAGGGCACCCTGGTCTTCCGCATCGAGGACACCGACGCGGCGCGCGACTCCGAGGAGTCGTACGAGCAGCTCCTCGACGCGATGCGCTGGCTCGGCCTGGACTGGGACGAGGGCCCCGAGGTGGGCGGCCCGCACGCCCCGTACCGCCAGTCGCAGCGGATGGACATCTACAAGGACGTCGCGGAGAAGCTGCTCGCCGGTGGTTACGCGTACCACTGCTACTGCACCACGGAGGAGCTGGACACCCGCCGCGACGCCGCCCGCGCCGCCGGCCGCCCGTCCGGCTACGACGGCCACTGCCGCGAGCTGACCGCCGAGCAGAAGGCCGCGTACGAGGCCGAGGGGCGCACGTCGATCGTCCGCTTCCGGATGCCCGACGAGGCCATCACCTTCACGGACCTGGTCCGCGGCGACATCACCGTCCAGCCGGAGAACGTCCCGGACTACGGCATCGTCCGCGCCAACGGCGCCCCGCTCTACACGCTGGTCAACCCGGTGGACGACGCGCTGATGGAGATCACCCACGTCCTGCGCGGCGAGGACCTGCTCTCCTCCACCCCGCGCCAGATCGCCCTCTACCGGGCGCTCATCGAGCTGGGCATCGCCAAGGACACCCCCGCCTTCGGGCACCTGCCGTACGTGATGGGCGAGGGCAACAAGAAGCTCTCCAAGCGCGACCCGCAGGCCTCGCTCAACCTCTACCGCGAGCGCGGCTTCGTCCGCGAGGGGCTGCTCAACTACCTCTCGCTGCTGGGCTGGTCGATCGCCGAGGACCGCGACATCTTCGACATCGACGAGATGGTCGCCGCCTTCGACATCAAGGACGTCAACGCCAACCCGGCCCGCTTCGACCTCAAGAAGTGCGAGCACATCAACGCGGAGCACATCCGCCGCCTCGACGTGAAGACCTTCACCGAGGCGTGCGGCCCGTGGCTCCGGGCGCCGTTCGCACCCTGGGCCCCGGAGTCCTTCGACGCGGCGGTCTTCGCCGAGATCGCCCCGCACGCCCAGACCCGGGTGACGGTGCTCTCCGAGATCACCGCCAACGTGGACTTCCTGTTCCTCGACGAGCCGGTGCACGACGAGGCGTCCTGGGCCAAGGCGATGAAGGAGGGCTCCGACGCCCTCCTCGTCACCGCCCGCGCCGAGCTCATCGCCGCCGACTGGAACGCGGACGCCCTCAAGGCCGCCGTCCTCGCCGCCGGCGAGCAGCACGGCCTGAAGCTCGGCAAGGCCCAGGCCCCGGTCCGGGTGGCGGTCACCGGCCGGACGATCGGCCTCCCGCTCTTCGAGTCCCTGGAGATCCTGGGCCGCGAGAAGACGATCGCCCGCATCGACGCGGCCCTGGCCAAGCTGGCCGCGTAACGCCGCACCGACGCACGGGACGGGCCCGGCAGCCGCACAGCGCGGCCGCCGGGCCCGTCCCGTCGTACGGGGCCGCGCGTAGAGTCGGGCCATGCCCATCAGAGCCGTCCTCTGGGACATCGACGACACGTTGTTCGATCACACGGCGGCCTCGGCCACCGGGATGGCCCGGCACCTCGCGGCGGAGGGACTGCCTCCGGGCTACGCGTCGGCCGAGGAGGCCGTCGAGGCGTGGCAGCGGGTCACGCGGCGGCACTGGGCGCGGTTCTCCGCCGGGGAGACCGACTGGCAGGGGCAGCGACGGGACCGGGCCAGGGAGTTCCTGGGGCGGGCGCTGGACGACGACGAGGCCGATGCCTGGTTCGCCCGCCATGTCGCGCACTACGAGTCCGCCTGGGCGCTCTTCCCGGACGCCGTCCCGGCCCTCGACGCCCTTGCGGGGACGTACCGGCACGCCGTGCTGTCCAACTCGGCCCAGGAGCCGCAGCACCGGAAGCTGACCGTGCTCGGGGTGCGCGACCGGTTCGAGTCCCTGCTGTGCGCGGCCGAGCTGGGCGTCTCCAAGCCGGACCCGGGGGCGTTCCTGGCCTCCTGCGAGGCGCTGGGGCTCGACGCGCACGAGGTGCTGTACGTCGGGGACGAACCCGACATCGACGCCGCCGGGGCCACCGCCGCCGGTCTCGCGGGCGTCTGGCTGGACCGGCGCGGCAGGGGAGGGCGGCCCGAGCTGGTCCGGATCACCGGGCTCGGCGGACTGCCGGGGCTGCTCGCGGGCAATACCCGTTTTGGAGCGTCGGACACCTTCGGGTAATGTTCTTTCTGCGCCGCCCGAGCGGGCCGAAAGATCCGGCCGGGAAGCGCAGACAGAAACAAGACCCTCAGGGGTTGCGTTTCAGTGGGCTATGGTGTAATTGGCAACACTACGGTTTCTGGTACCGTCATTCTAGGTTCGAGTCCTGGTAGCCCAGCGCAGTACAGAGCAAGTTGTAAGACAAGCCCCCGTTGTGTAGCGGCCTAGCACGCTGCCCTCTCACGGCAGTAGCGCCGGTTCGAATCCGGTCGGGGGTACAGATCCTTCCCGCGAGATCATCTGGGTCGCACCCACGGTCTCGATGCAGGATCGCTAGGGCCCCCGTTGTGTAGCGGCCTAGCACGCTGCCCTCTCACGGCAGTAGCGCCGGTTCGAATCCGGTCGGGGGTACTTGCAACACCATGGGCTATGGTGTAATTGGCAACACTACGGTTTCTGGTACCGTCATTCTAGGTTCGAGTCCTGGTAGCCCAGCGCAGTACAGAGCAAGTTGTAGGACAAGCCCCCGTTGTGTAGCGGCCTAGCACGCTGCCCTCTCACGGCAGTAGCGCCGGTTCGAATCCGGTCGGGGGTACAACAGGCAAGAAACGAAAGGCCCTTCACTCCGGTGAAGGGCCTTTCGCTCGTATGCGGCCCGAGGGCCGCTCCGCTCCGTACTCGCGACGGAGGCCAAGGGCCGAACGGGCTCTGGAGAAGGGGGCCGCCACGACGCTGGGGCGGCCTGGGGAGGGAAGGAGGCGTGGCCGGGGCTCAGCCGCTGCGGCGCAGCGCCTCGCTCAGCCGGGCCGCCGAGTCGATGACCGCCTGGGCGTGCATCCGGCCCGGGTGGCGGGTCAGCCGCTCGATCGGTCCGGAGACCGAGACGGCGGCGACCACGCGGTTCGACGGGCCGCGCACCGGGGCGGAGACCGAGGCCACGCCCGGCTCGCGCTCACCGATCGACTGGGCCCAGCCGCGCCGCCGTACGCCGGAGAGCGCCGTCGCGGTGAAGCGGGCGCCCTGGAGGCCGCGGTGCAGCCGCTCCGGCTCCTCCCAGGCCATCAGGATCTGCGCGGAGGAGCCCGCCTTCATGGTCAGCGTGGAGCCGACCGGCACGGTGTCGCGCAGTCCGGACAGCCGCTCCGCCGCCGCGACGCAGATGCGCATGTCGCCCTGGCGCCGGTAGAGCTGGACGCTCTCGCCGGTGATGTCGCGCAGATGCGTGAGCACCGGCCCGGCCGTGGCCAGGAGGCGGTCCTCGCCGGCCGCCGCCGCCAGCTCGGAAAGCCGGGGGCCGAGGATGAAACGGCCCTGCATGTCCCTCGCCACCATCCGGTGGTGTTCCAGTGCCACGGCCAGCCGGTGGGCCGTGGGTCGTGCGAGCCCGGTCGCCGCGACCAGCCCGGCGAGGGTGGCCGGCCCGGATTCGAGGGCGCTCAGTACCAGAGCCGCCTTGTCGAGAACGCCGACGCCGCTAGAGTTGTCCATACGACGATACTCGCGTCTCACTCTGTGAAACGCAAGTTCAATTCTCCCCCGAAGTTGCCAACCTGTACCGGCGGCCCCACAACGGACCGCAGCCACCGCCCCGTACAGGGGGCCGGGCGGAGGTGCACCGAATCTCTAGTTGGGCCGGCGATGGCGTCGGCCGGAGGGAAAGCGATGGGTAGGACACTCGCGGAGAAGGTTTGGGACGACCATGTCGTCCTGCGCGCCGAGGGCGAACCCGACCTCCTCTTCATCGATCTGCACCTGCTGCACGAGGTGACCAGCCCCCAGGCGTTCGACGGCCTGCGGCAGGCCGGACGCCCGGTGCGGCGGCTCGATCTCACCATCGCCACCGAGGACCACAACACCCCGACCCTCGACATCGACAGGCCGATCGCCGACCCGGTCTCCCGCGCCCAGCTGGAGACGCTGCGGAAGAACTGCGCGGAGTTCGGTGTGCGGCTGCACCCGCTGGGCGACGTCGAGCAGGGCGTCGTGCACGTGGTCGGCCCGCAGCTGGGCCTGACCCAGCCCGGCACCACCGTGGTCTGCGGCGACTCCCACACGTCCACGCACGGCGCCTTCGGTGCCCTCGCGTTCGGCATCGGCACCAGCCAGGTCGAGCACGTGCTGGCCACCCAGACGCTGCCGATGGCCCGCCCGAAGACGATGGCGATCACCGTCGACGGCGAACTGCCCGACGGCGTCACCGCCAAGGACCTGATCCTGGCAATCATCGCCCGGATCGGTACTGGCGGCGGCCAGGGCTACATCCTCGAATACCGCGGCTCCGCCATCGAGAAGCTCTCGATGGAGGCCCGGATGACCATCTGCAACATGTCGATCGAGGCCGGTGCGCGGGCGGGCATGATCGCCCCCGACCAGACCACCTTCGACTACCTGAAGGGCCGCGACCACGCCCCCCGGGGCGAGGACTGGGACGCCGCCGTCGCGTACTGGAAGACGCTGCGCACCGACGACGACGCGGTCTTCGACGCCGAGGTGGTCATCGAGGCCGCCGAGCTGGCGCCGTTCGTCACCTGGGGCACCAACCCCGGCCAGGGCGCGCCCCTGTCGGCCAACGTCCCCGACCCGGCTTCGTACGAGGACGCGTCGGAGCGCCACGCCGCCGAAAAGGCCCTGGAGTACATGGGGTTGACCGCGGGCCAGCCGCTGCGCGAGATCGGCGTCGACACCGTCTTCGTAGGCTCCTGCACCAACGGCCGCATCGAGGACCTGCGCAACGCCGCCGCGGTCCTGGACGGCCGCAAAGTCGCCGACGGCGTACGGATGCTGGTGGTCCCGGGCTCCGTCCGGGTCGCCCTCCAAGCGGTCGACGAGGGCCTGGACAAGGTCTTCACCGCCGCCGGAGCCGAATGGCGGCACGCGGGCTGCTCGATGTGCCTCGGCATGAACCCCGACCGGCTGGCCCCCGGCGAGCGCGCCGCCTCCACCTCGAACCGCAACTTCGAGGGGCGGCAGGGCAAGGGCGGCCGTACGCACCTGGTCTCCCCACAGGTGGCCGCCGCCACCGCGGTGCTGGGCCACCTGGCCTCGCCCGCCGACCTGTCCGACACCCGTACGCCCGCCGGAGTCCGATGACCATGGAAGCCTTCACCACGCACACCGGCCGGGCCGTTCCGCTGCGCCGCAGCAACGTCGACACCGACCAGATCATCCCCGCCCACTGGCTCAAGAAGGTCACCCGGGACGGCTTCGAGGACGGCCTCTTCGAGGCTTGGCGCAAGGACGGGAACTTCGTCCTCAACCGCCCCGAGCGCCAGGGCGCGTCGGTCCTGGTGGCCGGCCCCGACTTCGGCACCGGCTCCTCCCGCGAGCACGCGGTCTGGGCCCTGCAGAACTACGGCTTCAAGGCCGTCATCTCGTCCCGGTTCGCCGACATCTTCCGCGGCAACTCGCTGAAGAACGGTCTGCTGACCGTGGTCCTGGACCAGAAGACCGTCGACGCCCTCTGGGAGCTGACGGAGGCGGACCCGACGGCCGAGGTGACGGTCGACCTGGAGGCCCGGCAGGTCCGCGCCGAGGGCGTCACCGCCGACTTCGAGCTGGACGAGAACGCCCGCTGGCGGCTGCTGAACGGCCTGGACGACATCAGCCTCACCCTTCAGAACGAAGCCGGCATCGCGGCTTACGAGGCGGCCCGGCCGGCCCACAAGCCCCGCACAATTCCGGCCTGATCAGCGCGTTTTCAGGACTGCGCCCCCTGCCATCTGGTAGGGGGCGCAGTCGTTTGTTGGGACCCCGTCGGGCGACAACTCGCCCCAGATGGCACAATCGGTGCATGGAACGCGACAGCCAACTCAAGATTTACGGCCAAGTCGCCGACCAATTGAAGGAAGCGCACTCCCGGGTGCGCGCACTGCAAGTCCCGGACGGCGTAAGGATGGCGTTGAACCGGAAGCTGTTGGTCGTCACGGCCACGGCGAAGCACGATCTCCCGGGCGCGGCAAGGCGTCTGGACCGGTTGATGAAGGACCTCGACGAGGGCCGATTCCCCGAAGGTGACTGACTCCGCAGAACTGCGCAGCGGTCGACTTCGTTGCGGCACTAGGGTGATTAGCCCGTTTCGTGTTTGATTTGCGGTATATATCTGCCTAACGTGCGAAAAAGCCGGACAGATTCGTTCCGGCAATGTCTCCGAAGGGGAAGACGTGAACAAGGCGCAGCTCGTAGAAGCGATTGCCGACAAGGTCGGCGGCCGGCAGCAGGCCGCGGACGCCGTCGACGCGGTGCTCGACGCGATCGTCCGTGCGGTTGTCGCGGGCGACCGGGTCTCGGTCACCGGCTTCGGCTCGTTCGAGAAGGTGGACCGCCCCGCCCGCTACGCCCGCAACCCGCAGACGGGTGAGCGCGTGCGGGTCAAGAAGACCTCGGTGCCCCGCTTCCGCGCGGGTCAGGGCTTCAAGGACCTGGTCAGCGGCTCCAAGAAGCTCCCCAAGAACGACGTGGCCGTGAAGAAGGCCCCCAAGGGCAGCCTCTCCGGCGGTTCTTCCGCCCGTACGACGGCCAAGGCCGCCGCGAAGAAGGCCACCGCGAAGAAGGCCGTGGCGAAGAAGGCCACCGCCACGAAGGCCACCCCGGCGAAGAAGACCACCGCCGCGGCCAAGAAGACCACCGCGAAGAAGGCGTCGCCGGCGAAGAAGACGACGACGGCCGCCGCGAAGAAGGCCACCCCGGCGGCGAAGTCCACGGCGGCGAAGAAGACCACCGCCGCCAAGACCGCGCCCGCCAAGAAGACCACGGCGAAGAAGGCGCCCGCGAAGAAGACCACCGCGCGCAAGACCACGGCCAAGAAGGCCACCGCGCGCAAGAAGTGAGACCGGGCCGCACAGGCCCCCACACGCGCCGGGCCGGGCTCCCCCCGGGGAGCCCGGCCCGCGGGCTGTCCGGGGGAGCCGCTGCCGGGGAAGGGCCCGCAGGGCTCAGAACGTCTGCAGCGTCACCAGGCTGATCCGCAGCCCGGCCCCCTCGCCCTCACCCTCGATCCGCACCCGCTGGCCCGGCCGCAGCAGCCGCAGACCGCCCGCGTCGAAGGCCGCCGCGTCGAAGTCCACCGGGGTGCCGTCATCGAGCAGCACACTGCCGCTCCGCGTCTCGGGGTCGTACGTGTACGAGGTCGCCTGCATGGGTGCAGACTATCGGTCCGGTGCGAACGCCCCGGCGGCCCAGCGGCCCGCCGTGAACGGGCCGACGCCCAGCTCCAGCGCCACCCGCAGATCCTCGCCGGTGTCCACGTCCCGGCGCACCGAATCGATCCCCGGCAGCGTGATTTCCACCGCGCCCGACGCCAGATGGCGCACCCGGGACGGGCCGCCGAATGCGGGCCGCAATTCCACTTCCGGAGCAGCCGACAGAAATGTCGTCCCGATTCCCGCCGCATCGGGAACAAATGCGCGGGGAAAAGCGGCCGAGAATTCGAGGACCCGGGACAATTCCGTCGGGCGCAGTGCGGGCAGATCCGCGTTGAGCGCGGCCAGCCGCGCCCCCGGCCTGCCCGCCCGGACCGCCCGCTCACCGTGCGCGAGGGCCGCGTTGAGACCCGCCCCCGGGGCATCGGGCACGACCAGGGCGCCGAGCGCGGCCAGCGCCGCCCCCGCCACCGTGTCGTCCGTGACGACCACCACATCCGCCACATCCGGGCAGGACAGCGCGGCGGCCACCGTGTCACGGGCGAAGGCGAGGGCGAGCCGGGGGCGCAACAGCGCGCCGGAGGCGGGCGCCAGCCTGCTCTTGGCCAGCGCCAGGGGCTTCAACGGGACGACCAGGGACCAGCGCCCGGCCGGGTCGGTGTTCGTGGCGGTCCCTCCCTCGATACGCATCGCCGCCTATTCTCGCCTGCCGGTGCGCCGACCCGGAGGGTCGCTCCCCGGGGCGAGGCGTACGGTGTTCTCGACAGAGCAGGGGCCTGGGGCGAGACTTGACCCTCGGTAGTCAGGCAGCAGACAGCTCCACGGTCTTGTTCACAGAGGAAAGGTGTCCGAGTGTCCCGCCGCAGAATCGGCTTCTGGTACCGCCTGGCGGCGGTCATCGCGAAACCGCCGCTGGTGGTTCTGTTCAAGCGCGACTGGCGGGGAACGGAACACATTCCGGCCGACGGCGGATTCATCACAGCGGTCAACCACAACTCGTACCTGGACCCGCTCTCGTACGGGCACTTCCAGTACAACACCGGCCGGGTGCCGCGTTTTCTGGCCAAGGCGGGACTCTTCAAGGGCGCCTTCATCGGCACGATGCTGCGCGGCACCGGCCAGATCCCCGTCTACCGCGAGACCACCAACGCGATGGACGCCTTCCGGGCCGCCGTCGGCGCCATCGAGCGCGGCGAGTGCGTCTGCTTCTACCCCGAGGGCACCCTCACCCGGGACCCCGACATGTGGCCGATGGCCGGCAAGACCGGCGCCGCCCGCGTCGCGTTGATGACCCGGGCCCCCGTCATCCCGGTCGCGCAGTGGGGCGCCAACGAGGTGATGCCGCCCTACGCCACCGAGAAGAAGGTCCGTCTCCTGCCCCGCAAGACCCTCCGGGTCAAGGCCGGGCCGCCCGTCGACCTCTCCCGGTTCTACGACCAGGAGCCGACGCCCGAGGTGCTGCGCGAGGCCACCGAGGTGATCATGCGGGCGGTCACCGCGCAACTGGAGGAGATCCGCGGGGAGCAGGCGCCCGCCGAGCCCTACGATCACCGCAAGGCCCGGGCCGAACAGCGGCGCAAGGCCCAAGGAGAGGGACTCACGTGACGCACCCCCCGAAGGCCGCCGTCTTCGGAACCGGCTCCTGGGGTACCGCCTTCGCCGTCGTCCTCGCGGACGCGGGCTGCGAAGTGACGCTCTGGGGCCGCCGGGCCGAGGTCGCGGAGGCCGTCAACACCACCCGTACCAACCCCGAGTACCTGCCGGGCATCGAACTGCCCGCCTCGGTCCGGGCCACCACGGACGCGGCCGAGGCGCTGCGCGGCGCCGACTACGCGGTGCTCGTCGTGCCCTCCCAGACGCTGCGCGCCAATCTCGCCGACTGGGCGCCGCACCTGGAACCGCAGACGGTGCTGGTCTCCCTGATGAAGGGCGTCGAACTCGGCACCGCCAAGCGGATGAGCGAGGTCATCGAGGACGTCACCCACGTGTCCCCGGACCGCATCGCCGTCATCACCGGGCCCAACCTCGCCAAGGAGATCGCCGAACGACGCCCCGCCGCGGCCGTCGTCGCCTGCCGGGACGAGTCGGTCGCTCAGCGCCTCCAGGCCGCCTGCCACACCCCGTACTTCCGCCCGTACACCAGCACCGACGTGGTCGGCTGCGAACTCGGCGGCGCCGTCAAGAACGTCATCGGCCTCGCCGTCGGCATCGCGGACGGCATGGGGCTCGGCGACAACGCCAAGGGCTCGCTCATCACCCGGGGCCTCGCCGAGACGATCCGGCTGGGCGCGGCCATGGGCGCCGACCCGCTGACGTTCTCCGGACTCGCCGGGCTCGGCGACCTGGTGGCGACCTGCTCCTCGCCGCTCTCGCGCAACCACACCTTCGGCACCAACCTCGGCCGGGGCATGACGCTCCAGGAGACCATCGCCGCCACCAAGCAGACCGCCGAGGGCGTCAAGTCCTGCGAATCGGTGCTCGACCTGGCGCGCAGGCACGGCGTGGAGATGCCGCTGACCGAGACCATCGTCGGCATCGTCCACGAGGGCAAGCCGCCGAAGGTCGCGGTCAAGGAGCTCATGTCGCGCAGCGCCAAGGCCGAACGGCACTGACGCCACCCGGGGCCCACCCGCCCCGGGCGGCCCGTGCCGCGCTGACGCGGCCGGTACCAGCAGGTACGCTCATCGCGATATGAGCAGCGAGAACCTCCCCCAGAGCCCGGAGCAGCAGCTCCGCAAGCCGCGCGTGGCCGTCGTGTTCGGCGGCCGCAGCTCCGAACACGGCATTTCGGTGGTCACGGCCGGCGCCGTCCTGAACGCCATCGACCGGACCAAGTACGACGTCCTGCCGATCGGCATCACGACGGACGGCCGCTGGGCGCTCACCGCCGACGAACCGGAACGCATGGCCATCGCCAACCGGACCATGCCGGACGTGGCGCAGCTGGCCGAGTCCGAGGAGGGCGGGGTCGTGCTCTCCGTCGACCCCGGCAGCCGCGAAGTGGTCTACACCGAGCCCGGCGCGGTGCCCAAGGCGCTCGGCGAGGTCGACGTCGTCTTCCCCGTCCTGCACGGCCCGTACGGCGAGGACGGCACCCTCCAGGGACTCCTGGAGCTGTCCGGAGTGCCGTACGTGGGCGCCGGAGTCCTCGCCTCGGCCGTCGGCCAGGACAAGGAGTACATGAAGCGGGTCTTCACCTCCTTCGGACTCCCGGTCGGCCCGTACCTGGTGGTCCGCCCCCGCGAGTGGGAGAAGGACCCGGCCGCCGCCCGCGAGCGCATCACCGGCTTCGCCGCCGAACACGGCTGGCCGCTCTTCATCAAGCCCGCCCGGGCCGGCTCGTCCATCGGCATCACCAAGGTCGAGGACGCCTCCGGCCTCGACGCGGCCATCGAGGAGGCCCGCCGCCACGACCCGAAGTTCCTGGTCGAGTCGCTGCTGAGGGGCCGCGAGATCGAGTGCGGCGTCCTGGAGTTCGAGGACGGGCCGCGCGCCAGCGTGCCGGCCGAGATCCCGCCGGTCACCGCGCACGACTTCTACGACTTCGAGGCCAAGTACATCGACGCCGCCTCCGGAATCGTGCCCGCGCCGCTCACCGAGGAGCAGACCGCCGAGGTCCAGCGGCTCGCCGTCGAAGCATTCGACGCCTGCTCCTGCGAGGGCCTGGTGCGCGCCGACTTCTTCCTCACCGAGGACGGCGGCTTCGCCATCAACGAGATCAACACCCTGCCGGGCTTCACCCCGATCTCCATGTACCCGCGCATGTGGCAGGAGAGCGGCGTCAGCTACCAGCAGTTGGTGGACCGCCTCATCCAGGCCGCACTGAACCGGCCGACCGGCCTGCGCTGACCCGGCGGAACACGGCGAAGGGTGTGCGCTCCGAGCGGGGCGCACACCCTAGGGCCTGTCGTCAAACTGCCGTCTGCTGGGCGACGCCATGCACGCACTCTCGCCGCACCGGCCCCAGACCCCAGTACATCCAGTACAGGGGTCTGGGGCCGGCACACCGAGAGCACGCACCTGACGCCGCCCGGCCCGCCCTCCGGGCGGACGACGCCAGTTTGACGACAGGCCCTAGAACCGGTTCGGGATCGTCTTCTTCACCGCCGGGGCGAACGCCGCGAGCGGCGTCGTGTCGTGTGCGTACGCCTCCGAGAGCGACACCTCGACGTACGTCTTGCGCAGGGTCGTCGTCAGCCGGGGGCCGTCGCCGTCGCGCTGCTCCAGCATCCAGTTGACCCCGCTCGCGGTGATGCCCTTCGACTGGTCGTCGTCCATCTTCGCGGGGCGCTCCACACCGCAGCGCAGTACGATCGCCCCGTCCCCCCACCCGGCGGTCAGCTCCGAGGCGGGTTCGGGGTCGCTCCGCTCCAGACCGCCGACGGTGTCCGGCAGTTCCCCGTCCAGCGCGCGGCAGTAGGCTGCGGCTTCCGGGGACGGCGAGGGCACCGTGACCGACGCCGTCGCCTCGCCCCCGGAACAGCCCGCCACCAGCAGCATCAGGGTGGCGGACGGACCGAGGAACACGGGGCGGAGAAGCCGGCGGCTGGAGGACGTCACCGGCCCAGCGTAGACGGGGGCTACAGGTGAACGACCGGGCAGGTCAGGGTTCGGGTGATGCCGTCCACTTGCTGGACCCGCGCCACCACCATGCGCCCGAGCTCGTCCACCGTGTCGGCCTGGGCGCGCACGATCACGTCGTAGGGACCGGTGACGTCTTCTGCCTGGATGACTCCCGGGAGCTTGGAGATGGTCTCGGCGACGGTCGACGCCTTGCCCACCTCGGTCTGAATGAGGATGTACGCCTGTACCACGGAACCTCCAGGGCGGCCACGAGGATCATGTGGGGGAAAGGGACGCCACGTTATCGCGTCGCCGCGCGGAGCGGGGAGACCCGCGGGCCGGATGACGTCCTCAGCGTGGCGTACGGAACGCGCAAATTGACGTAACTCTTGACAGTACCGACAGCAGAGACGGCACGCGACCGCGAGTGGGGCGGCGCGCACGGGGGACAGGCCGGAGCGTCCGGCCCGACAGATGAGAGGTGACACTCGGTGAAGGCAACCGTGGGCGAGTTGGGGGAGTTCGGGCTCATCAAGGAGCTCACGTCCCGGCTCACCACCACTCCGGCGGTCCGGCTCGGCCCGGGCGACGACGCCGCGGTCGTGACCGCCCCCGACCGCAGGGTCGTGGCCAGCACGGACATCCTGCTGGAGGGACGGCACTTCCGGCGCGACTGGTCGACGGCGTACGACGTGGGCCGCAAGGCCGCCGCGCAGAACCTCGCCGACATCGCCGCCATGGGCGCCGTGCCCACCGCGCTCCTGCTCGGCCTCGTCGTCCCCGCCGAACTCCCGGTCACCTGGGCCGCCGAGCTGATGGACGGACTGCGCGACGAGTGCCAGGTCGCGGGGGCGGCCGTGGTCGGCGGGGACGTCGTGCGCGGCGACCTCATCACCGTCTCGATCACCGCGCTCGGCGACCTCCGCAACCACGAACCCGTCACCCGGGCCGGCGCCCAGCCCGGGGACGTCGTCGCCGTCACCGGCTGGCTCGGCTGGTCCGCCGCCGGATACGCCGTGCTCTCCCGGGGCTTCCGCTCGCCGCGCGCCTTCGTGGAGGCCCACCGCCGCCCCGAACCGCCGTACCACGCGGGCCCCGCGGCCGCCGGGCTCGGCGCCACCGCCATGACCGACGTCAGCGACGGGCTCGTCGCCGACCTCGGGCACATCGCCGAGGCCAGCAAGGTCCGCATCGACCTGCGGTCCGGGCTCATCGACGTCCCGTCCCAGATGTCGGACATCGGGCAGGCCGTCGGCGTCGACCCCATGCAGTGGGTGCTGACCGGCGGCGAGGACCACGCCATCGTCGCGACCTTCCCGTCCGACGTGAAGCTCCCGGCCCGCTGGAAGGTGATCGGCGAGGTCCTCAACCCCTCGGCGCTGCCCCAGGTGACGGTCGACGGGGCGCCCTGGACCAGCAAGAACGGCTGGGACCACTTCGGCGACATCGAGGACTCGCAGTAGATTGCGGCGTATGCCGATACCCACCTCCGTACCGCCCCGCGTGCTCACCGTCGCCGGATCAGACTCCGGCGGCGGTGCGGGCATCCAGGCCGACCTCAAGACGATGCTCGCGCTGGGCACGCACGGGATGAGCGTGCTCACCGCCGTCACCGCGCAGAACTCCCTCGGCGTCCAGGGCGCCTGGGAGCTGCCCCCCGAGGCGGTCCGCGCCCAGTACCGCAGCGTCGTGGACGACATCGGCGTCGACGCCGTCAAGACCGGGATGCTGGCGTCCGCCCCGCTCGTGGAGACCGTCGCGGAACTCCTCGCGGACACCGCGGCGCCCGTCGTCGTGGACCCCGTCGGCGTCTCCAAGCACGGCGACCCGCTCCTCGCCGCCGACGCCCTGGAATCCGTCCGTACGAAGCTGCTCCCCGTCGCGACCGTGGCGACGCCCAACCTGGACGAGGTGGCGCAGCTCACGGGCATCGCCGTCACCGACGAGACCGGAATGCGCCGGGCCGCCGGCGCGCTGCTCGCCTTCGGACCCCGCTGGGTCGTGGTCAAGGGCGGCCACCTGCCCGGCGAGCCCGTCGACCTGCTCACCGACGGCGACGAGGAGCACTGGCTGCGCGCCCCCCGCCACGACAACCGGCACACCCACGGCACCGGCTGCACCCTGGCGTCCGCCATCGCGAGCCACCTGGCACGGGGGGCCGGGGTGCCGGAGGCGGTCCGGGCCGCGAAGGCGTACGTCACCGGGGCGATCGAGGCGGGCTTCCCGCTCGGCACGGGCATCGGCCCGGTCCGCCACGGCTGGCGGCTGCGCGACGCGGACTGACGTACGGGCACAGCAAAAAGCCGGTCCACCGAGGTGGACCGGCTTTTCGGGCAACCGGTAGGGCTGCGCTACGACGGGAACGTCAGCGCGCGACCTTGCCGGCCTTGATGCACGAGGTGCAGACGTTGAGCCGCTTCGGCGTCCGACCGACCACGGCACGCACGCGCTGGATGTTGGGGTTCCAGCGACGGGACGTACGGCGGTGCGAGTGCGAAATGTTGTTGCCGAAGCTCGGCCCCTTGCCGCAAACGTCGCAGTTGGCAGCCACGGGTCACTCCAAAGACTTCAGATGCACTTACAGTGAATTCCGGTACGCCGGATTCAAGGACTGAAGTGGCGGTACCGGGGGAATGTCCCGACTCTCGTCGGGCAACCGAAGCAGCATACAACGCCTGCTCCGGAGATACGAAACTACCATGTCTTCCGCCCCCGCCCTCCCCGCCCCCGGACCGCCCGCACCCCCCGACCGGGGCTAACCTGCGGTGCAGCCAGCCGCCCCGCCCCCGTCACGAGTCCCCGTTCCGAGTCCCGTCCGAGGAGGACCCGAGGTGCCGCAGACCGCCGACGAACCGGATGCCGTCGCGGTGCGGAGCTGGTGCTCCCTGGCCCTCGAAGCGCTCGGCCGGGAGCGGGAGGCGATCGACGCGATCAACGTCTATCCCGTCGCCGACGGGGACACCGGCACCAACCTCTACCTGACCGTGGAATCCGCGGCGGCCGCCGTCGAAGCGGTCTTCGCCGCCCACGAGACCGGCACCTCGGTGCCCTCCGCCGCCGACGCGGTACGGGCCATGGCGCACGGCGCCCTCATCGGCGCCCGCGGCAACTCCGGCACGATCCTCGCCCAGCTCCTGCGCGGCATGGCCGGGGTCCTCGCGGAGGGCACCGGCGGCGACCGGATGCGCCTCGCCCTCGCCAGGGCCGCCGCCTGGGCCCGCGAGGCCGTCGCCCACCCCGTCGAGGGCACCGTCCTCACCGTCGCGGACCGGGCCGCGGCCGCCGCCGGACAGGCCGCCCCCGGCGCGGACACGGCCGAGGTGGCCCGGGCCGCCTACGAGGGCGCCCGTGCCGCGCTGGACGCGACGCCCGGACAGCTCCCCGCCCTCGCCCGGGCCGGGGTGGTCGACGCCGGGGGCCGCGGCCTGGTCACGCTGCTCGGCGCCCTGGTCGAAGCCGTCTCGGGACGCGGCCCGGAGCGGCCGTACGAGGCCCCCGTCCCGTTCGTCCCGGCGGGCGGCGACGACACGGAGTGCCCGGCGGGCGACGACGGGGACGGGGGAGGCCCCGCCTTCGAGGTGATCTACCTCCTGGAAGCGGGCGACGAGGCCGTCGAACGACTGCGCGCCCGGCTGGACGCCCTCGGCGACTCCCTGGTGGTGGTCGGCGGCGACGGGCTGTGGAACGTGCACGTCCACGTGGACGACGCCGGCGCCGCGGTCGAGGCGGGCGTCGAGGCCGGCCGCCCGTACCGCATCCGCATCACCCACTTCGCCGCCGACCGCGCCCACGCCCGCCCCGAGCCCGCCCGGCGCGCGGTCGTCGTGGTCGTCCCGGGCGACGGTCTCGCCGCCCTCTGCCGGGAGGCCGGCGCGACGACCGTGCTCGCCCGGCCCGGCGAACCGCCCGCCAGCGGCGAACTGGCCGACGCGGTCCGCCGCGCCCACGCGCGCGAGGTGGTGCTCCTGCCGAACGACGCGGACCTGCGCCACACCGCGGCCGCCGCCGCCGAACAGGCCAGGGCCCAGGGGGTCCGGGTCGCCGTCATCCCGACCCGGGCCGCCGTCCAGGGCATCGCGGCCCTCGCCGTCCACGAGCCGGACCGCAGCTTCGACGAGGACGTGGTCGCGATGACCTCGGCGGCCGGTGCCACCCGCTACGCCGAACTGGCCGTCGCCGAGCGGCAGTCCTGGACCACGGCGGGCATCTGCCAGGCCGGGGACGTCCTCGGGCTCATCGACGGCGACGTGGCGGTCATCGGCCAGGACGTCCCCGGCACCGCCCGCAAGGTGCTCGACCGGATGCTCGCGGCCGGCGGCGAACTGGTCACCCTGGTCCTGGGCGAGGACACCCCGCCCTCGCTCGCCGAAGCCCTGGAACAGCACGTCCGCGACGGCCACCTGGCCGTGGACACCACCACGTACCGGGGCGGCCACCAGGGCGCGCCGCTGCTGATCGGCGTCGAATAGCACCCGGCGCGGCGACGGGCCCGGGCGGCGCCCGACGGACAACTGTCACTGCCGTGGTGTGCAATGGACCGCGTGTCTGCGTTCGAAGAACCCCTCAAGAAACTGCTCGGCGGACCCACCGCGAAGGTGATGGCCGAGCACCTCGACCTGCACACCGTCGGTGATCTCCTCCATCACTACCCGCGCCGGTACGAGGAGCGCGGCCGGCTCACGGCGCTGACCGACCTCCCGCTGGACGAGCACGTCACGGTCGTCGCCCAGGTCGCCGACGCCCGCGTCCTCACCTTCAACGGCGGACGCGGCAAGCGCCTCGAAGTGACCCTCACCGACGGCCACGGCCGCCTCCAGCTCGTCTTCTTCGGCCACGGCGTCCACAAGCCGCACAAGGACCTGCTGCCCGGCCGCCGCGCGATGTTCGCCGGCAAGGTCTCCGTCTTCAACCGCAAGATGCAGCTCGCCCACCCCACGTACCAGCTGCTCGACGCCGCCTCCGGGGACGACGAGGCGACCGAGGCCGTGGACGCCTTCGCGGGCAAGCTGCTGCCGATCTATCCCGCCTGCAAGCAGCTCGACTCCTGGCGGATCGCCAAGGCGGTCGACGCGGTGCTGCCCAGCGCCCGGGAGGCCGTCGACCCGCTCCCGGAAGCCCTGCGCGAGGGCCGCGGTTTCACCTCGCTGCCCGAGGCCCTGCTCAAGATCCACCGCCCGGCCACCAAGGCCGACGTGGCGGCGGCCCGGGACCGGCTGAAGTGGGACGAGGCGTTCGTCCTCCAGGTCGCTCTGGCCCGCCGCAGGTACGCCGACACCCAGCTTCCGGCCGTCGCCCGCAGGCCCGTCCCCGGCGGCCTGCTCGACGCGTTCGACGCGAAGCTGCCGTTCACGCTCACCGACGGCCAGCAGAAGGTCTCCCAGGAGATCTTCGACGACCTCGCCACCGAGCACCCGATGCACCGCCTCCTCCAGGGCGAGGTCGGTTCCGGGAAGACCATGGTGGCCCTGCGCGCCATGCTCGCCGTGGTCGACGCGGGCGGCCAGGCCGCGATGCTCGCCCCCACCGAGGTCCTGGCGCAGCAGCACCACCGGTCGATCACGGAGATGATGGGGGACCTGGCCGAGGGCGGCATGCTGGGGGGTTCCGACCAGGGCACCAAGGTCGTCCTGCTCACCGGGTCCATGGGCACCGCCGCCCGCCGGCAGGCGCTGCTCGACCTGGTCACCGGGGAGGCGGGCATCGTCATCGGGACGCACGCCCTGATCGAGGACAAGGTCAAGTTCCACGACCTGGGCCTGGTCGTCGTCGACGAACAGCACCGCTTCGGGGTCGAGCAGCGCGACGCCCTCCGCTCCAAGGGCAAGCAACCGCCCCACCTCCTCGTCATGACCGCGACGCCCATTCCCCGTACCGTCGCCATGACCGTCTTCGGGGACCTGGAGACCTCCGTCCTCGACCAGCTCCCGGCCGGCCGCTCGCCCATCGCCAGCCACGTCGTCCCCGCCAAGGACAAGCCGCACTTCCTCAGCCGCGCCTGGGAACGGGTCCGCGAGGAGGTGGACAACGGCCACCAGGCGTACGTCGTCTGCCCCCGCATCGGCGACGACGAGGACGACGCCGCCAAGAAGAAGGGGAAGAAGGCGGCCGCGGAGGAGGAAGGCGACAAGCGCCCGCCGCTCGCCGTCCTGGAGATCGCCGAGCAGCTTGCCAAGGGCCCCCTGCACGGACTGCGCGTCGAGGTGCTGCACGGCAGGATGCAGCCCGACGACAAGGACGACGTGATGCGCCGCTTCGCCGCCGGCGAGGTCGACGTCCTGGTCGCCACCACCGTCATCGAGGTCGGCGTCAACGTCCCCAACGCCACCGCGATGGTCATCATGGACGCCGACCGCTTCGGCGTCTCCCAGCTGCACCAGCTGCGCGGCCGGGTCGGCCGAGGCTCCGCCCCCGGGCTCTGCCTGCTGGTCACCGAGGCCCACGAGGCGAGCCCGGCCCGCGCCCGGCTCTCCGCCGTCGCCGCGACCCTGGACGGCTTCGAGCTCTCCCGCATCGACCTCGAACAGCGCCGTGAGGGCGATGTGCTCGGCCAGGCCCAGTCCGGAGTGCGCTCCTCGCTGCGCGTCCTGAACGTCATCGACGACGAGGAGGTCATCGCCGCCGCGCGCCAGGAGGCCGTCGCGGTCGTCGCCGCCGACCCCGACCTGGAACGGCTGCCCGAGCTGCGCACCGCCCTGGACGCCCTGCTCGACAAGGAGCGCGAGGAGTACCTGGACAAGGGGTGAGCCCGCCCGCCCCGGGAAGCCCGGCCCTCCCCGACGCCATATCGTGGGAGGTACGGCGCCCACGGCACCCCGCGCGCCGCCCCGACCCGAGGACCAGTCACCCATGACCCGCGTGATCGCAGGCGTGGCCGGCGGACGCCGCCTGGCCGTCCCGCCCGGCACCGGCACCCGGCCCACATCCGACCGCGCGCGCGAGGGCCTGTTCTCCACCTGGCAGGCACTCCTGGGCACCCTCGACGGGACCCGGGTCGCCGACCTCTACGCCGGCTCCGGCGCCGTCGGCCTCGAAGCGCTCTCCCGGGGCGCCGCCCACGCCCTGCTCGTGGAGGCCGACGCCAAGGCCCTGCGCGTCGTCAAGGACAACGCCCGCACCCTCGGCCTGCCGGGCGCCGAAGTCCGCGGCGGCAAAGCCGAACAGATCGTGACGGGCCCGGCGCCCTCGGAGCCGTACGACGTGGTCTTCCTGGACCCGCCGTACGCCGTCACCGACGACGATCTTGGCGAGATCCTCCTCACACTCCGTACGCAGGGGTGGCTCACGAGCGACGCACTCGTCACCGTGGAACGCAGCACCAGAGGCGGAGAATTCAGCTGGCCCAAGGGTTTCGAGCCATTGCGGGCCCGTCGCTACGGCGAGGGAACGCTTTGGTACGGTCGCGCCGCCGCCACGTGCGAAGACGCACGATGACCGGACCGGAGAGCGAGGGAACCAAGTTGCGCCGCGCCGTATGCCCGGGGTCGTTCGACCCCATCACCAACGGACATCTCGACATCATCGGCCGAGCCTCGAAGCTGTACGACGTCGTGCACGTCGCGGTGATGATCAACCAGTCCAAGAAGGGCCTGTTCACGGTCGAGGAGCGGATCGAGCTCATCCGCGAGGTCACCGCCGAGTTCGGAAACGTCCAGGTCGAGTCCTTCCACGGCCTGCTCGTGGACTTCTGCAAGCAGCGCGACATCCCGGCGATCGTGAAGGGCCTGCGGGCCGTCAGCGACTTCGACTACGAACTCCAGATGGCCCAGATGAACAACGGCCTCTCCGGCGTCGAGACGCTCTTCGTGCCGACCAACCCCACCTACAGCTTCCTGTCGTCCTCCCTGGTCAAGGAGGTCGCGGCCTGGGGCGGCGACGTCTCCCACCTGCTGCCGCCGGTCGTCCAGCGGGCCCTGACCGAACGCCTCGCACAGCGCTGAGCCACTGACAGCGCGTCAGCGTCACGCACCGCAGGTGTCGGGCGGGCGCCGACTGGCCGTACAGTCGTCCCGTCCGTCTCCAACCGGCAGTAGAGAGTGGCGAGCACACGGTGGACGTGCAGAAGAAGCTGGACGAGATCGTCGCGACGGTCGGGAACGCCCGGTCCATGCCCATGTCGGCGTCCTGCGTGGTCAACCGCGCCGAACTGCTCGCGATGCTCGAAGAGGTGCGCGAGGCCCTGCCGGGCTCGCTCGCCCAGGCCGCCGAGGTCATCGGCGGTCACGAGCAGCTGGTCGAGCAGGCCCGCCAGGAGGCCGCCCGCATCATCGAGAAGGCCCACGCCGAGCGCACCTCCCTGATCTCCGAGACCGAGATCGCCCGGCGTTCCCAGGCCGAGGCGGACCGCATCCTCGCCGAGGCCCGCAAGGAGGCCGACGAGGTCCGCGCCGACGCAGACGAGTACGTCGACAGCAAGCTCGCCAACTTCGAGGTCGTCCTCACCAAGACCATCGGCTCGGTCGACCGGGGCCGCGAGAAGCTCCTCGGCCGCGGCCAGGGCTTCGACGCGCAGGGCTACGAGGACCCGGACTTCGCCGAGGCCCCCGAGCGCAGCGCCGACCCGGAGACGCTGCGGCAGCGCGCCGACGCGTACGTGGACACCAAGCTGGGCGCCTTCGAGGCGGTGCTCGCCAAGACCCTGGAGGCCGTCGGCCGGGGACGGCAGAAGCTGCACGGCCGGGTCGCCACCGACGAGCTCGGCGCGCACATCGCCGCCCAGGACGCGGCCGGCGACCAGGGACACACCAGCGACGAGGACCACTGGGCCGGACTGGCGGAGGTCGCGGCCCCGCAGCCGCTCCCCATCCCGCACCAGGCGGAGCCGCAGTACACCCAGCCGGAACCGCAGTACGCCCAGGGCTACGGCTACCAGGACCAGCAGCAGGACGCGTACGGGGCGCGGCAGGACGCCTACGGCTACCAGCAGCAGCCGGACCCGTACGCGGCGTACCAGCAGCAGGGGTACGACGCCTGGCAGCAGCCCCAGCAGCCCCAGCAGCCCGTCCCGCAGCATGGCGACGCCGCCCTGGACGAGACCAGCCTCTTCGACACCAGCATGATCGACCTGGACCAGCTGCGCCGTTACGAACAGGAACGCTGAGCCGCCGGCCCGGGCCGGCCCGGGCCCGGATTGGGAGCTGGGCGGTGTGTCCAGTATCCTGGCTCTTCGGTCGCGCGTATGTCCGCGATCCCGGCTGCCCGCTTCGACTCCGGACGGGCCGGCCCCTCCCACCACGCGTGACGCGTTCGATCCGAAAGCAGGAGAAGCCCTGAACGGCCAGCTCGACCACCGAAACCCCCTCGTGTTCGACACGCACGAGCTGGGCCGGCGTCCGGGTGCCATGAAGCGGCTGACCCGCACGGCGGACGCCCCCGCGGACCTCGGCATCGCCGACGTCATCGGAGTGCCGGAAGGCGCGCCGGTGGAGCTGGATCTCCGTCTCGAGTCCGTCATGGAGGGCGTGCTCGTGACCGGGACCGCCCGTGCGACGGTCGAGGGGGAGTGCGTAAGGTGTCTGGAGCCGCTGAACCGCGAGGTCGAGGCGGACTTCCAGGAGATGTTCTCGTACCCTGACGCCGATGACCGGAACCACGGCAAGCCCGCGGATCCGGCCGACGACGCCGAGGACGACGAGGACAGGCTTTTTCTCGAGGACGGCCTGTTCGACCTCGAGCCGGTGCTGCGTGATGCGGTGGTGCTCGCACTGCCGATGCAGCCGGTGTGCAAGGAATCCTGTGCCGGTCTGTGCTCCGAGTGCGGAGTCAGGCTGGACGAGAATCCCGGCCACCACCACGATGCCGTCGACGCTCGTTGGGCGGCACTGCAAGGACTCGCCGAGACCATTCAGGACGGCGAGAAGGACAACATGGGCGGCGCCGCACCCGGCGTCGACAAGAAGCAGGAGAAGTAGCCGTGGCTGTTCCGAAGCGGAAGATGTCGCGCAGCAACACGCGCCACCGCCGGTCGCAGTGGAAGGCTGCGGTCCCCACCCTGGTTTCGTGCGAGCGCTGCCAGGAGCCGAAGCTGCAGCACATCGCGTGCCCCAGCTGCGGCACGTACAACAAGCGCCAGGTCCTCGAGGTCTGAGCGGCTGGTGAGAGGCCCGATGTCTGAGTTGTCCCACGCCAAGAAGCAGGCAGACAACGTCAACACAGCCTCGTCCCACACGCTTCTGGAAGGGCGGCTCGGGTACCAACTCGAGTCCGCCCTTCTGGTGCGTGCGCTGACCCACCGTTCGTACGCGTACGAGAACGGCGGTCTGCCCACCAACGAGCGGCTGGAGTTCCTCGGGGACTCCGTGCTCGGCCTGGTGGTCACGGACACGCTGTACCGCACCCACCCCGATCTGCCCGAAGGCCAGCTGGCCAAGCTGCGGGCCGCGGTGGTCAACTCGCGTGCGCTTGCTGAGGTGGGCCGCGGCCTCGAACTCGGCTCCTTCATCCGGCTCGGCCGCGGTGAAGAGGGCACGGGAGGCCGGGACAAGGCATCCATCCTCGCCGACACCCTGGAAGCGGTGATCGGCGCGGTCTATCTCGATCAGGGCCTCGACGCGGCGTCCGAGCTGGTCCACCGGCTCTTCGACCCGCTGATCGACAGGTCCTCGAACCTCGGCGCCGGCCTGGACTGGAAGACCAGCCTCCAGGAACTCACCGCGAGCGAGAGCCTCGGAGTCCCCGAGTACCTCGTCACGGAGACCGGCCCGGACCACGAGAAGACCTTCACTGCTGCCGCCCGCGTCGGTGGTGTCTCGTACGGCACCGGCACCGGCCGTAGCAAGAAGGAAGCGGAGCAGCAGGCGGCCGAGTCCGCCTGGCGCGAGATCACCGCCGCCGCGGAGGCGCGGGAGGCCGCGGCGAAGGCCGCCGCCGACGGAGGGGCCGCCGACACCCCTGCCGACCCCGCGCCGTCCACGGACGTCGCTCCGGCCTGACCCGCGGAGAACCCCCCGGCGCCGCCGCGCGCCGGGGGGTTCCTCCTTTCCCCGTACGCCTTTCGTCCCAGGAGCCTTCCCGTGCCCGAACTGCCCGAGGTCGAAGTCGTCCGCCGAGGTCTGGAGCGCTGGGTCGCCGGGCGGACGGCCGGTGAGGTCGAGGTCCTGCACCCGCGCGCGGTCCGCCGCCACCTCGCGGGCGGCGTGGACTTCGCGGCCCGGCTCACCGGGGCGCGGTTCGGGACGGCGATGCGCCGGGGCAAGTATCTGTGGGTGCCGCTGGACGAGGCCGCCGGCTCGCTCCTCGGCCACCTCGGCATGAGCGGTCAGCTGCTCGTCCAGCCCGAGGGGACGCCGGACGAGAAGCACCTGCGGGTCAGGATCAGGTTCGCCGACGCGGTCGGCACCGAGCTGCGCTTCGTGGACCAACGCACCTTCGGCGGGCTCTCGCTCCACGAGAACACCCCGGACGGGCTGCCCGACATCATCGCGCACATCGCCCGCGACCCCCTCGACCCGGCCTTCGACGACGCAGCCTTCCACACGGCGCTGCGGCTGCGCCGTACGACGGTCAAGCGCGCGCTGCTCGACCAGTCGCTGATCAGCGGGGTCGGCAACATCTACGCGGACGAGGCGCTGTGGCGCGCCCGGCTGCACTACGACCGGCCGACCGCGACGCTCACCCGCCCCAAGTCCGCCGAACTCCTCGGCCACGTCCGCGACGTGATGAACGCGGCCCTGGCGCAGGGCGGCACCAGCTTCGACAGCCTCTATGTGAACGTGAACGGCGAGTCCGGCTACTTCGACCGCTCGCTCGACGCCTACGGCCGCGAGGACGAGCCCTGTCACCGCTGCGGTACGCCGATGGCACGGCGCCCCTGGATGAACCGGTCCAGCTACTACTGCCCCCGCTGCCAGCGCCCGCCCCGCGTCAGGCCCTAGCCTTCGCGCGCCTCGTCATAGCGGGCCCGGGCCGTCAGGACCTCGGGCATCCGGCCCTCCACGAAGTGGATCAGGGCGAGCAGCCGCTCCGCGACCTCGTGGCCCAGCGGGGTGAGCTCGTAGTCCACCCGGGGCGGGTTGGTGAGCTGGGCCTCGCGGTGCACCAAGCCGTCCCGCTCCAGCGCGTGCAGCGTCTGGGACAGCATCTTCTCGCTCACCCCGTCGACCCTGCGGCGCAGCGCGTTGAAACGCAGGCTCTCCTCGTGGAGGGCGCCGAGCGTGAGCGCCCCCCAACGGCCGGTGGCGTGTTCGAGCAGGCCGCGCGAGGGGCACTGCTTCGAGAACACGTCGAAGGGCAGATCGTCCGTCGGCGACGTCTCCGGTGCGGTGCTCTGGTCCATGAAACCAGCGTACGCCCGCACAGCGCTTTCCCTCAGTCAGTGTGATTCGGGGGAGGCGAGTGGGGCGTACGAGGTGGTTGTCGCGGCGGTGGCGCGGCTCAGAAGCCGAAGTCCTGGGTCCACCAGGGGCCGCCGGCCCCGTAGTGGACGCCGACGCCGAGCGTCTTGTAATCGCAGTTGAGAATGTTTGCCCGGTGGCCGTCGCTGTTCATCCAGGCGTCCATCACGGCCTGCGCGTCGGCCTGTCCGCGGGCGATGTTCTCGCCGCCGAGGCCCGAGACACCGGCCGCGTCCGCCCGGTCCCAGGGGCTCTTGCCGTCGGGGTCGGTGTGGTCGAAGAAGCCGCGCGCCGCCATGTCGTCGCTGAAGTCCTGGGCGAGCGAGGTGAGCGAGGCGCTCGCGGTGACCGGGCTGCATCCGACCTTGCCGCGCTCCTCGTTGACGAGGGCCAGGATCGCGGCCTGGGCCGAGGCGGCGGTGCTCGTCGGAGCGCTGCTCTTCGACGGGGCCGGTGCGGAGGACTTCGCGGCCTTGGTGGCGGGGGCCTCCGCCGGGGCCTTCGAGGACGAGGAGGACGGCGCGGCCGTCTCCTTCTTCCGGGCCGGAGCGGTCGGCGTCTGCTTGCCGGACGCGGTCTTCGACGGCGAGGCGGACTTGGCGGGCGCGACCGGCTTCGAGGATGAGGCGGAGGCCGAAGCGGAAGGCGAGTGCGAGGCGCTGGGCGAAGCCGGATCAGAGGGCTTCGACGTGGCGGAATGCGACTTCTTGGGCGCGGCGGGGCGGTCGGTGCCCCGGCTCGCCGGCGCCGAAGCGGAGGAGCGGTCGGAGGGCGATGCGGTGATCCCTCCCTGGGTGAGCAGGTCCGGAGCGGCCTGGGAGCGGACCTGGTCGGCGGTCGGACCGCCGCTCACGGTGTAGTTGTCCCCGCCGGGCAGCAGACCCGACGCCACGGCGACGGCGCCGACGGCCACGGCCGCCGAGACGCCTATGAGTCCGGTGCGCACGGGGATCGCGGACCGCTTCCTGCGGCCCGCCCCGCGGTGCCGGGCCGAGACCCCATCCGCCTGCTCCTCGGCGGCGGGGGCTGCGGCGCTGCGTCGATGGCGTCCCATCTGCTGTGCCCTTCTGACGACCTGGACGCCGTTTTCGACGCCCGTGCTCACCCGAACGAGTGAAGCTTTTGCGAGGGGACTGTACGCCATGGCGATTCGCCGGGACGTGCTCCGAAAGCAATTGGCCCGATAGCGTTCGGGCATGAACGAAGATGCACGGCTCACCGCTTGGGTACGCGGCCGAGTACAGCAAGTAGGCTTCCGCTGGTTCACCAGGGCAAACGCTTTGGAGATCGGCGGCCTCACCGGTTTCGCGCTCAATCTGGACGACGGCCGGGTGCAGGTCGTGGCGGAGGGCCCGCGTGAGAATTGCCACCGTCTTCTCGACTGGCTCCGCTCCGACGACACACCCGGCCGCGTTGACGGCGTCACTGAGATATGGGACACGCCGCGGGGCGGATACGAGGGATTCGCGATCCGCTGACACCGCTCGGAAAGGCTCCCGAAACAGACCCGTGTTCGGCCTGTGTTCGATGCGCGGCGGGCGGTGACGGAATGCGCCCCCGTCGCGCGCGCACCTGAAATGACCTGCGGAATGTCCTGATGGTTGCCAAGATTCGGTTGGCGTGCCAGGCTGCCGCCCTAAGGATGATCTCCGTACCCCTGAGGGCCCCGTCGGAGAGCCGCGCCGCATGATCGTCTCGCCGCGCGCCCCGGGACGCCCGCCTCTGTGGGGTGTGATCGTGTTGACCGTCAAACTTTTTGGTGAGACTCTGAAATCCCCGCGCACCTCAGCTGTTCGGCAGAGCTGGTAGGCAGCAGGACAGCAGTGACAGTGAGCACTGCCGAACACCGCGGGTGCGATCCCTCACGACCCACACCGCATCGGTCGGTCACTCATTGTGGAGGACCATCCATCATGGCAAAGGCGCTTCTCGGTTACGTCGGCGGTTCCGACCCGCGACTCCTCGCCGAGATGCGACGGCTCCAGCAGCGCGTCCAGGACCTCGAATCCGAGCTCGTACGGATTCAGGAGGAGAACGACGCGCTGAACGCCGCCGCCCAGCACCAGTCGCTGCTCGACAGCATCGACATCGACGTACCCCAGGCGGAGCCGGCGCTCACCTGACCCGCACGGCGACCTGACCCACGCGCCATGCCCGCAAGCTCCGTCGGGCGCGGGCACGCGTGCGGCACCGCCTGACCCGCAGAATCACAGGGGACGCTTCGGCGTCCCTTCTTTCTTTTCCCGCCTCGCGCAGGTCCCGCCCCGGACGTACACCCCTTCCCTTACCGTCTGATGTGCCCTGCACCTTCAGCGGCGAAACCGAGAGCGAAAGGTAGAGTCCGGCGGCGTGCACCTCAAGGCCCTGACCCTGCGCGGTTTCAAGTCGTTCGCCTCCGCCACGACGCTGCGGTTCGAACCCGGCATCACCTGCGTCGTCGGGCCCAACGGGTCGGGCAAATCCAATGTGGTGGACGCGCTCTCCTGGGTCATGGGCGAACAGGGCGCGAAATCCCTGCGCGGCGGCAAGATGGAGGACGTGATCTTCGCCGGGACCACTGGCCGGCCGCCGCTGGGCCGGGCCGAGGTCTCGCTGACCATCGACAATTCCGACGGCGCCCTGCCCATCGAATACGCCGAAGTCACCATTACGCGGATCATGTTCCGCAACGGCGGCAGCGAATACCAGATCAACGGCGACACCTGCCGCCTCCTGGACATCCAGGAACTCCTCTCCGACTCCGGCATCGGCCGCGAGATGCACGTCATCGTCGGCCAGGGCCAGCTGGACTCCGTCCTGCACGCCGACCCGATGGGCCGCCGCGCCTTCATCGAGGAGGCGGCCGGCGTCCTCAAGCACCGCAAGCGCAAGGAGAAGGCGCTGCGGAAGCTGGACGCGATGGGCGCCAACCTCGCCAGGGTCCAGGACCTCACCGACGAGCTGCGCAGGCAGCTGAAACCCCTCGGCCGGCAGGCGGCCGTGGCCCGCCGCGCCGCCGTCATCCAGGCCGACCTGCGCGACGCCCGGCTGCGCCTCCTCGCCGACGACCTCGTGACGCTGCGCACCGCCCTGCGCAGCGAGATCGCCGACGAGGCCGCGCTCAAGCAGCGCCGGGAGGCCGCCGAGGCGGAGCTCAAGACCGCCCTCGCCCGGGAAGCCGAACTGGAGGACCAGGTGCGGCGGCTGACGCCCCGCCTCCAGCGCGCCCAGCAGACCTGGTACGACCTGTCGCAGCTCGCCGAACGGGTACGCGGCACGATCTCGCTCGCCGACGCCCGGGTGAAGAGCGCCGGCGCCCCGCCCGAGGAGGAGCGCAGGGGCCGCGACCCCGAGGACATGGAGCGCGAGGCCGCCCGCATCCGTGAGCAGGAGGCCGAGCTGACCGCCGCCCTCGAAGCGGCTGAACACGCGCTGGACGACACCGCGTCCCACCGCCAGGAGCTGGAGCGCGAGTTGGCGGCCGAGGAGCGCCGTCTCAAGGACGCCGCCCGCGCCCTCGCCGACCGCCGCGAAGGGCTCGCCCGGCTGCACGGTCAGGTCAACGCCGCCCGCAGCCGCGCCGGTTCGGCCCAGGCGGAGATCGACCGGCTCTCCGCCTCGCGCGACGAGGCCCGGGCGCGGGCCGTCGCCGCGCAGGACGAGTACGAGGAGCTGAAGGCCGAGGTCGACGGCCTGGACGCCGGGGACACCGAGCTCGGCGAGCAGCACGAGGCCGCCCGCCGCGCGCTGAAGGAGGCCGAGGCGGCGCACTCCCGGGCCCGCGAGGAGGTCACCGCCGCCGAACGGCAGCGCGCCGCCGTCGCGGCCCGCCACGACGCGCTCGCCCTCGGGCTGCGCCGCAAGGACGGCACCGGGGCACTGCTCGGCGCCCGCGACCGGCTCACCGGCCTGCTCGGGCCCGCCGCCGAACTGCTGACGGTGGCCCCGGGCCACGAGGTCGCGGTGGCGGCGGCGCTGGGCGCGGCGGCGGACGCGGTCGCGGTCACCGACCCGGCCACGGCGGCCGAGGCGATCCGGCTGCTGCGCAAGCAGGACGCGGGGCGCGCCGCCCTGCTCCTGGGCGGGCCGTCGCGGGCCGCAGCCGGGGAGGGCGACGCGACCGGGCACGTGCCCGGCCAGGGCACCTCGGCACACCCGCCGCACCACGAAGCCGCCCCGCACGTCGCGCTGCCCGGCCCGGGCACCGAGGGCGGGGGCGCGGCGGAGGCCGTTGCGGCGACCCGGGCACCGGACCCCGTGCACACCGTGCGGGCCCTCGCTCCCACCGGTGGCCCCGCCGCCCACGTCGCCGACCTCGTCAGCGGCCCCGTCGAACTGGTGGCCGCCGTCCGCAGGCTGGTCCGGGACATGGTGGTCGTCGCGACCCTGGAGGACGCCGAGGACCTGGTCGCCGCGCACCCGGAGCTGACCGCGGTGACCGGCGAGGGCGACCTGCTCTCCGCCCACTTCGCGCACGGCGGCTCCGCCGGGGCACCCAGCCTCCTCGAAGTGCAGGCGTCCGTGGACGAGGCCGCCGCGGAACTCGCGGGGCTCGCCGTGCGGTGCACCGAACTGGCCGAGGCCCAGCGGCTGGCGGCCGGGCGGCGGACCGACGCGGCGGCGCTGGTCGAGGAGCTGGGGGAGCGGCGCCGCGCCGCCGAGCGGGAGCGGGCGGGCGTTGCCCAGCAGCTCGGGCGGCTCGCCGGACAGGCGCGGGGCGCCGCCGGTGAGGCCGAGCGCATGGACGCCTCCGCCGCCCGGGCCCAGGAGGCGCTGGAGCGGGCCACCGAGGAGGCGGAGGAGCTGGCCGAGCGGCTGCTCGTCGCGGAGGAGGCGGCCGGGGACGGTGCCGACGACGAACCGGACACCGGTGTGCGCGACCGGCTCGCGGCCGACGGTGCCAACGCCCGCCAGACCGAGATGGAGGCCCGCCTCCAGGTCCGTACGCACGAGGAACGCGTCAAGGCGCTCGCCGGGCGCGCCGACTCGCTGGACCGGGCCGCGCGCGCCGAGCGCGAGGCGCGCGCCCGGGCCGAGCGGCGGCGGGCCCGGCTGCGCCACGAGGCGGAGGTGGCGGCGGCCGTGGCGTCGGGGGCCCGGCAGCTCCTGGCACACGTGGAGGTGTCCGTCGTACGGGCGGAGCGGGAGCGGGCGGCGGCGGAGGCGTCCAAGGGGGAGCGGGAGCGGGAGCTGTCCGCGGAGCGGCTGCGCGGCCGGGACCTCAAGGGGGAGCTGGACAAGCTGACGGACTCGGTGCACCGGGGCGAGGTGCTGGGTGCCGAGAAGCGGCTGCGGGTGGAGCAGCTGGAGACCAAGGCGCTGGAGGAGCTGGGCGTCGAGCCGGCCGGTCTGGTGGCGGAGTACGGGCCCGACCAGCCGGTGCCGCCGTCGCCGCCCGCCGAGGGCGAGGAGCTGCCGACGGACCCGGAGCATCCGCGTAACCGGCCGAGGCCGTTCGTCAGGGCCGAGCAGGAGAAGCGGCTCCGGTCGGCCGAACGGGCGTATCAGCAACTCGGGAAGGTGAATCCGCTCGCCCTCGAGGAGTTCTCCGCGCTGGAGGAGCGGCACAAGTTCCTCTCCGAGCAGCTGGAGGACCTGAAGAAGACCCGGGCCGACCTCCTCCAGGTCGTCAAGGAGGTCGACGAGCGGGTCGAGCAGGTGTTCACCGAGGCGTACCGGGACACCGCGCGCGAATTCGAGGGCGTCTTCTCGCGCCTCTTCCCGGGCGGTGAGGGGCGGCTGATCCTGACCGATCCCGACAACATGCTGACCACCGGCGTCGATGTCGAGGCCCGTCCGCCGGGCAAGAAGGTCAAGCGGCTCTCCCTGCTGTCGGGCGGCGAACGGTCCCTGACGGCGGTGGCGTTGCTGGTCTCGATCTTCAAGGCGAGGCCCAGCCCGTTCTATGTGATGGACGAGGTCGAGGCGGCGCTGGACGACACCAACCTGCAGCGGCTGATCCGGATCATGGAGGAGCTCCAGGAGAGCTCACAGCTCATCGTCATCACGCACCAGAAGCGGACGATGGAGGTCGCCGACGCGCTGTACGGCGTCTCGATGCAGGGCGACGGCGTCTCGAAGGTGATCAGCCAGCGTCTTCGCTGAGCGCGGGGGTAGCCGAGTGGTGGCGGGGCCGATGTTGTGCGCCACTTGAGATCAGTTCACCCATGTCCGATGCCGCGGCCCCGCGCCAGGGAGGCCTTACGTGACCAGTACATCGCCAGGAGCCGGACCGGAGTCCGGGGCCCGTTCGGCGCACCCGGACCACCTCGGCCACGTCATCTTCATCACCGCCGCGGCCGCGATGGGCGGCTTCCTCTTCGGCTACGACAGCTCCGTGATCAACGGCGCCGTCGAGGCGATCCGACACCGTTACGACATCGGCTCCGGCACGCTCGCCCAGGTCATCGCCATCGCGCTCATCGGCTGTGCGATCGGCGCCGCCACGGCCGGCCGGATCGCCGACCGCATCGGGCGCATCCGCTGCATGCAGATCGCCGCCGTCCTCTTCACCATCAGCGCCGTGGGCTCCGCGCTCCCCTTCGCCCTCTGGGACCTGGCGATGTGGCGCATCATCGGCGGCTTCGCGATCGGCATGGCCTCGGTGATCGGCCCCGCCTACATCGCCGAGGTCTCGCCGCCCGCCTACCGGGGCCGCCTCGGCTCCTTCCAGCAGGCCGCGATCGTCATCGGCATCGCCATCTCCCAGCTCGTCAACTACGGCATCCTGCAGATCGCCGACGGCGACCAGCGCGGCAAGATCGGCGGTCTCGAAGCCTGGCAGTGGATGCTCGGTGTGATGGTCGTGCCCGCCGTCCTCTACGGGCTGCTCTCCTTCGCGATCCCCGAGTCGCCGCGCTTCCTGCTCTCCATCGGCAAGCGGGACCGTGCCCGGAAGATCCTCGAAGAGGTCGAGGGCAAGAACGTCGACCTCGACGCGCGCGTCGAGGAGATCGAGACGGCGATGCGCCGCGAGCACAAGTCCACCTTCAGGGACCTGCTCGGCAGCCGCTTCGGCTTCCTGCCGATCGTCTGGGTCGGCATCGGCCTCTCGGTGTTCCAGCAGCTCGTCGGCATCAACGTGGCGTTCTACTACTCGGCGACCCTGTGGCAGTCCGTCGGCATCGACCCGACCGACTCCTTCTTCTGGTCGTTCACCACGTCGATCATCAACATCATCGGTACCGTCATCGCGATGATCCTGGTGGACCGCGTCGGCCGCCGCCCGCTCGCCCTCGTCGGCTCCTGCGGCATGGCCGTCGCCCTCGCCTTCGAGGCGTGGGCCTTCTCCGCCGACCTGGTCGACGGCAAGCTCCCGACCGCCCAGGGCGCGGTCGCCCTCGTCGCCGCCCACGTCTTCGTGCTCTTCTTCGCCCTGTCGTGGGGTGTCGTGGTCTGGGTCTTCCTCGGCGAGATGTTCCCCAACCGCATCCGCGCCGCCGCGCTCGGCGTCGCCGCGTCCGCGCAGTGGATCGCCAACTGGGCGATCACCGCCAGCTTCCCGAGCCTCGCGGACTGGAACCTCTCGGGCACGTACATCATCTACGCCTGCTTCGCGACGCTCTCGATCCCCTTCGTCCTCAAGTTCGTGAAGGAGACCAAGGGCAAGGCGCTCGAAGAGATGGGCTAAACCGTTTCCTCTGGGCGGCCTGTGCGCGGCAGCACCGCGTACAGGCCGCCCGAGACGAGCGCCGTGACCGCCCAGCCGAGGCCGCTGCGGCCGGGCCAGGACGCGGCGAGCGGGCCGGTGAACCACTCCACGCCGGTGAACAGCAGCCCCACCGCCAGCCCCGCGCCCCACGCGGCGACGGCGGACCAGGCGACGCCGCCCGTGTACCAGTACGCACTGCCCCGGCCGGTGTCCATGAGCGCCACCGGGTCGTAGGCGCGGCCGCGCAGCATGTCCGTGGCGAAGACCCCGATCCACGCCGAGAACGTCACCGCGAGCAGTCGCAGGAACGACACGAAGGCGTCGATGAAGCTGCTCGCCACCATCATCAGGAGCGCGCCCAGGAACAGGCTGATCGCCGCGTTCACCCCGACGGCCCAGGCGCGCGGCACGGTGAAGCCGAGGGTCTGCGCGGTGAACCCGGCCGAGTACATCGACAGCGCGTTGATCAGCACCATGCCCGTGACCGCGACGACCAGATACGGGACGGAGAGCCAGGTCGGCAGCATGACGCCGATGAAGGAGACCGGATCGCGGGTCAGCGCCAGCTCCGGCGTCCGCACCGCCATCACCGCTCCCAGCACCACCAGCGGCACCAGCACCACCACCGCCCCGGCCACCGTCGCCGCGACCATCGTCCGGCCCGGCGAGGCGCGCGGCAGATAGCGGGCGAAGTCCGGGCCGGACGGCGCCCAGCTGATCCCCCCGGCCGTCAGTGTGCCGATGCCCGCGATCACCGCCGACACCGCCCCGGGCGGCCGGTCCAGCACCGCGTGCCACGGCACCGTCACGGCCAGCCGCACCAGCACCAGGACGCTGAAGGCGCCGAAGAGATACGCCGCCCAGGTGCAGCACACCCGCAGCGCCCGCAGCCCGAGCCCCGACAGCAGAAAGCTGCCCGCCACGAAGGCGAGCAGCGTTCCCACGATCAGCGTGGACGTGGTCCGGACCCCGAACAGCACGTCGCCCACGGTCAGCAGGGCGTACGCGCCGGTGACCGCGTTCATCGTCTCCCAGCCCCACCGGGCCACCCAGATCAGCGCGCCCGGCGCCAGATTGCCCCGTACGCCGAAGACCGCACGCGACAGCGCCATGCCGGGGGCGCCGCCCCGCTTCCCGGCCAGCGAGACGAAGCCGACCAGGCCGAACGAGATCAGGGGCGCCACCACGGCCACCACCAGCACCTGCCAGAGGCTCAGCCCGTCCAGCACGACGAGCCCGGCGCCCACGGTGACGAGCAGGACGGTCATGTTGGCCGTGGCCCAGGTGGGGAAGAGGGCGCGGACCCGGCCGGTGCGCTCCTCGTCGGGCACGGGGTCCAGGCCACGGGTCTCCACGGCCAGGATCGTACCTTTCCGGCATACCGGACGTAGTGACCGTAAGGCCGCAGGGGCCCGCGATCCTGCGCCGAACCCGTCCCTCCCTCGATTGCCGGCCCGGGTGACCGATACTGGGAGGGTTATGGAATTCGTCATCCTTGCTGTAGTCATCGCCCTGGTCGCGGTCGGCGTGATCAGCGGGCTCGTGGTCAGCAGTCGCAAGAAGAAGCAGCTGCCCCCGGCACCGTCGAGCACGCCGACCATCACACCTCCCGCCGAGCCCCGTGTCGGCGAGGAGGCCGAAGAGCCGCGCGAGGAATCGCGCCGCACCATCGAGGACGTCGCCGCCCCGCCCGCCGAGGCGGAGCCGGAGACCGTGGCTCCGGAGGCGCCCGCCGCCCCCGCGATCGAGGTCCCCGAGCCCACCGCCGGCCGGCTCGTCCGGCTGCGCGCCCGCCTCGCCCGCTCGCAGAACACCCTCGGCAAGGGGCTCCTCGCCCTGCTGTCCCGGGACAATCTGGACGAGGACACCTGGGAGGAGATCGAGGACACCCTCCTCACCGCCGATGTCGGCGTCGCGCCCACCCAGGAGCTGGTCGAGCGCCTGCGCGAGCGCGTCCGGGTGCTCGGCACGCGCACCCCCGAGGAGCTGCGCGCCCTGCTCCGCGAGGAGCTGCTCACCCTGCTCGGCACCGACTTCGACCGCGCCGTGAAGACGGAGGGCGGCCTGGAGACCCCCGGCGTCGTGATGGTCGTCGGCGTCAACGGCACCGGCAAGACCACCACCACCGGCAAGCTGGCCCGGGTGCTCGTCGCCGACGGCCGCAGCGTGGTGCTCGGCGCGGCCGACACCTTCCGCGCCGCCGCCGCCGACCAGCTCCAGACCTGGGGCGAGCGCGTCGGGGCCCGCACCGTGCGCGGTCCGGAGGGCGGCGACCCGGCCTCCATCGCCTTCGACGCGGTCAAGGAGGGCATTGCCGAGGGCGCCGACGTGGTGCTCATCGACACCGCCGGCCGGCTGCACACCAAGACCGGCCTCATGGACGAGCTGGGCAAGGTCAAGCGCGTTGTGGAGAAGCACGGCCCGCTGGACGAGGTGCTGCTCGTCCTGGACGCCACCACCGGGCAGAACGGCCTGGTGCAGGCGCGGGTCTTCGCCGAGGTGGTCGACATCACCGGCATCGTCCTCACCAAGCTGGACGGCACCGCCAAGGGCGGCATCGTCATCGCCGTCCAGCGCGAGCTGGGCGTCCCGGTCAAGCTCGTCGGACTCGGCGAGGGCCCGGACGACCTGGCCCCGTTCGAGCCGGAGGCGTTCGTGGACGCGCTGATCGGGGACTGAGCCCCACCGCACCGCTCCGAAGCCCGGCCGTCCCGCGCGGCCGGGCTTCTCGCTGTCCGGCCGGTACGCGGCTCAGCCGCAGGGCGCCGCCCACCGGTGGCAGAGGTAGGCCAGCGTGCCCAGCAGCAGCCGGGCCTCCGGCGGTGTCGCACTGTCGGGCCCCGGCGCCCGCAGCCATCGGACCGGACCGAGCCCGCCCCGGTCCGAGGGCGGCGCGGTGATGTGGCTGCCCGGGCCGAGCGCCCGCAGGTCGAGCCCCGCGTCGTCCCAGCCCATCCGGTACAGCAGCCGGGGCAGCCCGGCGGCGGCCCCCGGCGCCACGAAGAACTGCGCCCGGCCCTGCGGGGTCACCGAGACCGGGCCCAGCGGCAGGCCCATCCGCTCCATCCGCACCAGGGCGCGGCGCCCGGCCCCCTCCGCCACGTCGAGCACGTCGAAGCTCCGGCCCACGGGGAGCATCATCGAGGCGCCGGGCACCTCGGCCCAGGCCCGCGCCGCCGCGTCGAGCGTCGCCCCGGCGGGGACCTCACGGGCGAACTCCAGCGGATGCGCGCCCGGGGCGGCGCAGCCGGGGTCCCCGCAGGAGCAGGCGCCGCCCGCCGCGCGCGCCCCGGGCACCACGGCCCAGCCCCACAGCCCGGTGTACTCGGCCACCTCCGTACCGCCGACGGCGGCACGGGCGCGCCGCCGTGCGCCGGTGCGCATCTCGCGGATTCCGATCGTGAAGCCCATGCCCCCTCCAACGGGTCCGGTTCGCCGGTGGTTACGAAGAGGAGCGTGCAACCGCCCGCGCGCCCCCGGGCGCTCCATCGCGCCCGTGCGAATCGTCCTGTCAAGTGAATCGCGGCCCATCGGGGTGGCGTTCAATCAAAGGGGTGGCGAATGGTGGCGATTACGCAAAGAGCCTCGCGGGTGCGGTGATCACAGGATTACCGTCGGTACACGAACCATGGAAGTATGTGCGCCCGTGGGTATGCCGCAGGCAACCCGGCTTTCTGTTCGATCGGGCCCAACGCCCGTACGGGCAACATGAGTTCGAGGCATCCTGGTGATGCTTCGCGCGACAGGTATTCGGCGGGATGGGGGCGTATCCGTGAGTGGCAGCGGCGCAGGCGAGACGCATGCGGGAAAGCGGCCGAACGGGCAACTGGGGTCGTGGTTCGTGCGCAGCGGCTGGTCGAAGGGCGAGCTGGCCCGGCAGGTGAACCGCCGGGCGCGCCAGATGGGCGCCCACCACATCAGCACCGACACCTCCCGGGTGCGGCGCTGGCTCGACGGCGAGCAGCCGCGCGAGCCGATCCCGCGCATCCTGTCCGAGCTGTTCTCGGAGCGCTTCGGCAGCGTCGTCGCCGTCGAGGACCTGGGGCTGCGCACCCCGCACCAGGCACCCTCCGTGGCCGGTGTGGACCTCCCGTGGGCGGGCCCGCAGACCGTCGCCCTGCTCAGCGAGTTCTCGCGGAGCGACCTGATGCTCGCCCGCCGGGGCTTCCTCGGCAGCTCCCTCGCCCTCGCCGCCGGCCCCGCGCTCATCGAGCCCATGCAGCGCTGGCTGGTGCCGGTCGCGGCCGCCCCCGCCGCCGAACCGGAACCGTCCGCCGCCCGTCGTCCGTCCAGGCTCTCCGGCCCCGAGCTGGACCTGCTGGAGTCGACCACGATGATGTTCCGGCAGTGGGACGCGCAGTGCGGCGGCGGGCTGCGCCGCAAGGCCGTCGTCGGCCAGCTCCACGAGGTCACCGACCTGCTCCAGGAGCCCCAGCCCGCCGCCACCGCCAAGCGCCTCTTCCGCTGCGCCGCCGAACTGGCCGAGCTGGCGGGCTGGATGAGCTACGACGTCGGTCTCCAGCCCACCGCCCAGAAGTACTTCGTGCTCGCCCTGCACGCCGCCAAGGAGGCCGGCGACAAGCCGCTCGGCTCGTACGTCCTGTCCAGCATGAGCCGGCAGATGATCCACCTCGGCCGCCCCGACGACGCCCTGGAGCTGATCCACCTCGCCCAGTACGGCAGCCGCGACTGCGCGACCCCGCGCACGCAGGCCATGCTGTACGCGATGGAGGCCCGCGCCTACGCGAACATGGGCCAGCCCAGCAAGTGCAAGCGGGCGGTCCGGATGGCCGAGGACACGTTCCTGGACGCCGGCGTGGACGGCGAGCCCGAGCCCGACTGGATCCGCTTCTTCTCCGAGGCCGAGCTCAACGGGGAGAACTCGCACTCGTACCGGGACCTCGCCTATGTGGCCGGCCGCAGTCCCACGTACGCCTCGCTCGCCGAGCCCGTCATGCAGCGGGCGGTCCAGCTCTTCGGCGAGGAGGACGAGCACCAGCGCTCCTACGCGCTCAATCTGATCGGCCTCGCCACGGTGCACCTCCTCAAGGGCGAGCCCGAGGCGTCCACCGTGCCGGCCGGACAGGCGCTGCGCGTGGCCAAGAAGGTGCGCTCCGAGCGGGTCAACACCCGGCTCCGCAAGACCGTCGACACCGCCGCCAGGGACTTCGGGGACGTGCCCGAGGTCGCCGAACTCACCGAACTCCTCATCGAACAGCTGCCCGAGACCGTGGAAACCGTCTAGCGACGGCCCTCGGGCCCCCAGACCCCGGCCACGACGACCACCCAGCACAGACCGACTTCGGCTCCCCCCATTGCCAGGTCAACGGGTGATCGCCGTGGCCGGTTCGTGTGGTCGTTCCCCTGTCGGAGCGTCGCAACCGCACCGTATGCGGCCCGGGCCGCAGAGTGGGCGCGAGCGTGGGTACGGCACGCGCGGTTCATGGGGACGTAACACGTCGCTTCCCTTCGTCACTGCCGCGAAACATCGCGGCGCACCGGCCGAAACGGCGCTGGGCGAACCTCGTGGCTCATAACCGGCCCGCACCCTTTCCAGTGGTCCCGCAGTGGTTGTGCCCCCACCGCCCGCACGCGGCCGCACCGACGACGAGGAGACGCCGATGCCCCCAGGCATCACGACGCTTGCCGCAGACACCCCGACGCTGTCTGCCGCCAACACCGGCTTCATGCTCATCTGCTCGGCCCTGGTGATGCTCATGACCCCGGCCCTCGCCTTCTTCTACGGAGGCATGGTCCGCGTCAAGAGCACCCTCAACATGCTGATGATGAGCTTCATCAGCCTCGGGATCGTCACGGTCCTGTGGGTGCTGTACGGCTTCAGCCTCGCCTTCGGGACCGACGCGGGGTCGGTCATCGGCTGGAGCCAGGACTTCGTCGGCCTCAGCGGGATCGGCGTCACGGAACTCTGGGACGGCTACACCATCCCGGTCTACGTCTTCGCCGTGTTCCAGCTGATGTTCGCCGTCCTCACTCCCGCGTTGATAAGCGGTGCCCTGGCCGACCGGGTCAAGTTCACCTCCTGGGCCCTGTTCATCGTGCTGTGGGTCACCGTCGTCTACTTCCCGGTCGCGCACTGGGTGTGGGGCGCGGGCGGCTGGCTGTTCGAGCTCGGCGTCATCGACTTCGCCGGCGGTACGGCCGTCCACATCAACGCGGGTGCCGCGGCCCTCGGCGTGATCCTGGTGATCGGCAAGCGCATCGGCTTCAAGAAGGACCCGATGCGGCCGCACAGCCTGCCGCTCGTCATGCTCGGCGCCGGTCTCCTCTGGTTCGGCTGGTTCGGCTTCAACGCCGGGTCCTGGCTCGGCAACGACGACGGCGTGGGCGCGGTCATGTTCGTCAACACCCAGGTCGCCACCGGCGCCGCGATGCTCGCCTGGCTCGCCTACGAGAAGATCCGCCACGGCGCCTTCACCACCCTGGGCGCGGCCTCCGGCGCGGTCGCCGGACTCGTCGCCATCACCCCGGCCGGCGGCGCGGTCAGCCCCCTCGGTGCCATCGCGGTCGGCGCCATCGCCGGTGTGCTGTGCGCCATGGCCGTCGGCCTCAAGTACAAGTTCGGCTACGACGACTCCCTCGACGTCGTCGGCGTCCACCTCGTCGGCGGTGTCATCGGCTCCCTGCTCATCGGCTTCTTCGCCACCGGCGGCGTCCAGTCCGACGCCAAGGGCCTCTTCTACGGCGGCGGGCTCGACCAGCTCGGCAAGCAGGCCGTCGGCGTCTTCGCGGTCCTCGCGTACTCTCTCGTCGTCTCCGCGCTCCTCGCCTTCGTGGTCGACAAGATCCTCGGGATGCGGGTGGACGAGGACGCCGAGATCTCCGGCATCGACCAGGTCGAACACGCCGAGACCGCGTACGACTTCAGCGGCGTCGGCGGCGGCGCGGCCTCCCGTACCGCCGCCCCCGCCCCCGGCCCGGCCGCCCCGACGAACAAGAAGGTCGACGCATGAAGCTCATCACCGCAGTCGTGAAGCCCCACCGTCTGGACGAGATCAAGGAAGCCCTCCAGGCCTTCGGCGTCCAGGGCCTCACCGTCACCGAGGCCAGCGGCTACGGCCGTCAGCGCGGCCACACCGAGGTCTACCGGGGCGCCGAGTACACCGTCGACCTCGTCCCCAAGATCCGCATCGAGGTCCTGGTCGAGGACGAGGACGCCGAACAGCTCCTCGACGTCGTCGTCAAGGCCGCCCGCACCGGCAAGATCGGTGACGGCAAGGTCTGGACCGTTCCCGTCGAGACGGCCGTCAGGGTCCGTACGGGCGAACGCGGCCCGGACGCCCTCTGACCGGCCCCCGCCGACTGTTTCGCACGGTTCCGCACACGGAAAGGGCAGCTGGGTGACGAGCATCGAAGCGACCACCGAATCCGAGGACTCGCGCCCCAGCGGCTACGCGGCGGCCCGGCTGCGCCTTCTCCAGGAGAAGGAGCGGCCCGGGCCGCCGCGCCGTGCGGCCCTCGCCGCCCTCACCGACGACTGGCTCACCGCCCTGTTCACCGGCGCCGCCCAGCACGCCGGGGTCCGGGGCGCCGCCCTCGTCGCCGTCGGCGGCTACGGCCGGTCGGAGCTCTCCCCGCGCAGCGACCTCGACCTCCTCCTGCTGCACGACGGCAGCGCCGACCCCGCGGCCGTCGCCGCCCTCGCGGACCGGATCTGGTACCCCGTCTGGGACCTGGGCCTCGCTCTCGACCATTCCGTCCGCACCCCCGCCGAGGCCCGCAGGACCGCCGGCGAGGACCTCAAGGTCCAGCTCGGGCTGCTCGACGCCCGCCCCGTCGCCGGTGACCTCGGCCTCGTCGCGACCCTGCGCACCGCGATCCTCGCCGACTGGCGCAACCAGGCACCCAAACGCCTCCCCGGCCTCCACGAGCTCTGCCGCGAACGCGCCGAACGCCACGGCGAACTGCGGTTCCTCCTCGAACCCGACCTCAAGGAGGCCCGGGGCGGCCTGCGCGACGTCACCGCCCTGCGCGCCGTCGCCGCCTCCTGGGTCGCCGACGCCCCGCGCGAAGGTCTCGCCGAGGCCCGCCGCGTCCTCCTCGACGCCCGCGACGCCCTCCACCTCACCACCGGCCGCGCCACCGACCGCCTCGCCCTCCAGGAACAGGACCAGGTCGCCCAGGCGCTCGGCCTCCTCGACGCCGACGCCCTGCTCCGCCAGGTCTACGAGGCCGCCCGCACCGTCTCGTACGCCACCGACGTCACCTGGCGCGAGGTCAACCGGATCCTGCGCGCCCGCTCCGCCCGGCCCCGGCTGCGTGCCCTGCTCGGCGGCGGCCGGACCCCCGCCCCGGACCGCAGCCCGCTCGCCGACGGCGTCGTGGAGGCCGACGGCGAGGCCGTACTCGCCCGCACCGCCCGGCCCGAACGCGACCCGGTGCTCGTCCTGCGCGCCGCCGCCGCGGCCGCCCAGTCCGGACTGCCGCTCTCCCGCCACGTCGTACGCCACCTCGCCACCACCGCCCAGCCGCTCCCCGTGCCCTGGCCCGCCGAGGCCCGCGAGGAGCTGGTCACCCTGCTCGGCGCGGGCGAGGCCACGATCCCCGTCTGGGAGGCCCTGGAGGCCGAAGGACTGATCACCCGCCTCCTGCCCGACTGGGAACGCGTCCACTGCCGCCCCCAGCGCAACCCCGTCCACACCTGGACCGTCGACCGCCACCTGGTCGAGGCGGCCGTCCGCGCCGCCTCGCTCACCCGCCGCGTCGGCCGCCCCGACCTCCTCCTCGTCGCCGCCCTGCTGCACGACATCGGCAAGGGCTGGCCCGGCGACCACTCCGTCGCCGGGGAGGTCATCGCCCGCGACATGGCCGCCCGCATCGGCTTCGACCAGCACGACGTGGGCGTCATCGCCACCCTGGTGCGCCATCACCTGCTGCTCATCGAGACCGCCACCCGGCGCGACCTGGACGACCCGGCCACCGTCCGCGCCGTCGCCGACGCCGTTGGCAGCGCCGCGACCCTGGAGCTGCTGCACGCCCTCACCGAGGCCGACGCGCTGGCCACCGGGCCCGCCGCCTGGTCCGCCTGGCGCGCCTCCCTCGTCGCCGAACTCGTCAAACGGGTCGCCCAGGTCCTGGCCGGGGAGGCCCCCGAGGAGCCCGAGCCCGCCGCCCCGAGCGCCGAGCAGGAGCGCCTCGCGATCGAGGCGCTGCGCACCGGCACCCCCGTCCTCGCCCTGCACACCCGGCCCGAGACCCCGCAGGAGGAGGACGGCCCGGAACCGGTCGGCGTCGAACTCCTCATCGCGCTGCGCGACCGGCCCGGCGTGCTGCCCGCCGCCGCGGGCGTCCTCGCCCTGCACCGCCTCACCGTCCGCGCCGCCGACCTGCGCGCCGTGGAGCTGCCCACGGAGCTGGGGGACTCCGCGGACCTGCTGCTGCTCAGCTGGCGCGTGGCCGCCGAATACGGCTCGCTGCCCCGGGCGGACCGGCTCCGCGCCGACCTCGTACGGGCCCTGGACGGCACCCTGGACATCCCCGCCCGCCTCGCCGAGCGGGAGGCCGCCTACCCCCGGCGGCGCGGTGTGAAGGCGCCGCCGCCCCGGGTGACGGTGGCCCCGGCGGGCTCCCGGCTCGCCACGGTGATCGAGGTCCGCGCCCAGGACGCCCCCGGGCTGCTGCACCGCATCGGGCACGCGCTGGAACGGAGCGCGGTACGGGTGCGGAGCGCGCATGTGTCCACACTGGGGGCGAACGCGGTGGACGCCTTCTACGTCACGGACACCGATGGGGCACCGCTGTCGGCGCAGCGGGCGGCGGAGCTGGCCCAGGAGGTCGAGAAGGCGCTCGGCTGAGTCCGGGACCGGGCGAGGTCTTGGCGTTCCCCGGCGTCCGGATACCCTGGGAACCTACTGACCCGACCCGCCCCCGACCCTGAGGACCGACGAGCGCCGTGTTCGATACTCTCTCCGACCGCCTTGCCGCGACTTTCAAGAACCTCCGGGGCAAGGGCCGCTTGTCCGAGGCGGACATCGACGCCACGGCTCGCGAGATCCGTATCGCCCTGCTCGAAGCCGACGTGGCGCTGCCCGTCGTCCGGTCCTTCATCGCGAACGTCAAGGAGCGGGCGCGCGGCGCAGAGGTCTCCCAGGCCCTCAACCCCGCCCAGCAGGTCGTCAAGATCGTCAACGAGGAGCTCATCTCCATCCTCGGCGGCGAGACCCGGCGGCTGCGGTTCGCCAAGAACCCGCCCACAGTGATCATGCTCGCCGGTCTCCAGGGCGCCGGTAAGACGACCCTCGCCGGAAAGCTCGGCCTCTGGCTCAAGGGCCAGGGCCACTCCCCGCTGCTCGTTGCCTGCGACCTCCAGCGCCCCAACGCCGTCAACCAGCTGAGCGTCGTCGCCGACCGCGCCGGTGTCGCGGTGTACGCCCCCGAGCCGGGCAACGGCGTCGGCGACCCGGTGCAGGTCGCCAAGGACTCCATCGAGTACGCGAAGACCAAGGTCCACGACATCGTGATCGTGGACACCGCCGGCCGCCTCGGCATCGACCAGGAGCTGATGCAGCAGGCCGCGGACATCCGCGACGCCGTCAGCCCGGACGAGATCCTGTTCGTGGTCGACGCGATGATCGGCCAGGACGCGGTCAACACCGCGGAGGCGTTCCGCGACGGCGTCGGCTTCGACGGCGTGGTGCTCTCCAAGCTCGACGGTGACGCCCGCGGTGGTGCCGCCCTGTCGATCGCCCACGTCACGGGCAAGCAGATCATGTTCGCGTCGAACGGCGAGAAGCTGGACGACTTCGACGCGTTCCACCCGGACCGCATGGCGTCCCGGATTCTCGACATGGGTGACCTGCTCACCCTGATCGAGCAGGCGGAGAAGACCTTCAGCCAGGAAGAGGCCGCCAAGATGGCCTCCAAGCTGGCGTCCAGCAAGGGCAAGGACTTCACGTTCGACGACTTCCTGGCCCAGATGGAGCAGGTCAGGAAGATGGGCTCCATCTCCAAGCTGCTCGGCATGCTGCCCGGGATGGGGCAGATCAAGGACCAGATCAACAACATCGACGAGCGCGACATCGACCGCATGGCCGCGATCATCAAGTCGATGACCCCCAAGGAGCGGGCCGACCCGACGATCATCAACGGCTCGCGCCGGGCCCGTATCGCCAAGGGTTCCGGGTCCGAGGTCTCCGCCGTCAAGGGCCTGGTCGAGCGGTTCTTCGAGGCCCGCAAGATGATGTCGAAGATGGCGCAGGGCGGCGGCATGCCGGGGATGCCCGGGATGCCGGGCATGGGCGGCGGCCCGGGCCGGCAGAAGAAGCAGGTCAAGCAGGCCAAGGGCAAGCGCAAGAGCGGCAACCCGATGAAGCGCAAGGCCGAGGAGCAGGCCGCGGCCGCCCGCCGCGAGGCCGCGCAGAACGGCAACGTGCCGGGGCTGCCCGCCGGCCAGGGCGGTCAGAACTTCGAGCTGCCGGACGAGTTCAAGAAGTTCATGGGCTGACGGCCCGAAGTCATGCCGGAGGGGCGCTCACCGTGGTCGGTGGGCGCCCCTCCGGCATGCGTTCACGTCGTGCAGACCAGATACCGGAACACGTTGGACATCCACACCGTGCCGTCCGGCCGCCGGTGCGGGTGCAGGGCCTCGGCGAGCTCCTTCTCCACCTGCCACCGGTCCGTCGCCCGGACCGCCGCCTCGAACAGCCGGGTCGACAGCAGGCCGCGTACCGCGCTGTCCATGTCCGCGTAACCGAACGGGCAGGCCACCCGGCCCGAGCCGTCCGGCCGCAGCCCGGCCCGGAAGGCCACGTCCTCCAGATCGTCGCGGCGCGGCCCCCGCCAGCCGCCGCCCCGTCCCCGCCCGTCGTCGGCGAGCCGCCCGGCCACCCGGAGCACCGACTCCGTGGCGCACCGCTCCGGCGGGCCCCAGCCGGTCAGGACCACCGTGGCGCGCCGGTCCGCCGACGGCACGGCGGTCTCCAGCGCCCGCACCAGCTCCTCGCCGTCGCCCGCCTCGCAGCCGATCGGGGTGAACGCGGTGATCAGGTTGTGCGGCCCGCCCTCCGCCGCCTCGGCGACGCCGTCCGTGAGCAGCGGCGCGGCGGCCGGCGCGGCGTGGTCCTCCGGCGCGGGCAGCAGCCGGGTCCGGGCGAGGGCGAGGCGGTCCGGATCGGTGTCCACACCGGTGACCGCGGCGCCCCGGCCCACGGCCATCAGCAGCGCCAGGCCGGAGCCGCAGCCGAGCGAGAGCATCCGCGTGGCGGGCCCCACCTCCAGCCGCGTGTACACCGCTTCGTACAGCGGTGCCAGCATCCGTTCCTGGATCTCCGCCCAGTCGCGGGCGCGGGAGGCGCCGTCCGCGGGGGCGGACGACTCCGTGTGCGGGTGGTGCCGAACGAGCGTTGGTGTCATGGAATGCGCCCCAATCCGCCGAGGTTGCCGGTTCTGCCGATCGGTCGTGCCCGAGTGGACGGCCGTTCCGTCCAGGTGACGCGCGCTTCCCCCGTATGCCAGAGAACTGCGCATCCGCCGCCGCGTCCAGAGGTCTGCGGGGCGTGGTTGTCCGCACTGCCGTCCGGCGCACGACGGCACCGGCGCACCCGGACGGCGGGGACGCCCCGGGGGGTCCGTCCCGTCCTCTGCCGGTCCCAGTCTGACCCGACACGCCGGTGGGGGCACGTCGAGCACGTCACGGCGGTCCGGGTAGCCTCGCCCCTGCCGTCCGCCCCCGGAGGGGGCGCGTACCGCGGCTACGCGCGCAGGCGTACGCGCCGCTACGTACCGGCTTGGTGCGAGCTGTGAGGCTTCTCCGCAGATCAGCGCACCCGCCCTCGTCGCGACGCATGAAGGTCAACCGACTGGTACGTGCAAAATATTTGGGATGGCCCGGAATCGGAACACCGAGGGCCCCGCGCTCGTTGGTCACGACGTGAGCACGACACCACCTGTACTTGCCGCAGAGCTGGCGCAGGCGTGGGCCGACATTCAGCGGTACCACCCCGAGCTGCCCGATCTCGCCGCACCCGAGTCCCTGATCGGAGAGTCCTCGTCCGCCTGTGGCGCCGAGCTCTCCTTCGAGCGACTGCTCCACGAGGCAGTCCACGGCATCGCCGCCGCCAGAGGTGTCCGCGACACCTCACGCGCCGGCCGTTATCACAACCGACGATTCCTGGCGATCGCCGAGGAGCTGGGCCTCGACCATGCCGAGGAGCCCCATCCCAGCAGCGGCTTCTCGCTGGTCACGCTCAACCCCGAGGCGAAGCGCCGCTACCGGCCGACAACCGAACGGCTCCAGCGCGCGCTCAAGGCGCACACGGTGGCCACCGCCGCCGACACGAAGCGCTCCTTCCGCGGCCCGGCCGCCCGGCACGGCTCCTCCGGAGGGGGCGTCCGGGTCAAGGCCGTCTGCGACTGCGGCCGCAACGTGCGCGTGGTCCCCTCGGTCCTCGCCCAGGCGCCGATCGTCTGCGGCGGCTGCGGAAAGCCGTTCAGAATCCCGGAGACCGCGGTCGCGGTGGGGTGAGCCGACGGGGTGTGGCACAATGGCTAGCTGTACTCGACAGTCGCACAGGACCCCTCTCTCCTCCGGCTGACGCGTCCATCGGGCACCCGAGTACCGCAACCCCACGTGGCATCTTCGTTGTGCCCAACCACGTCATAGACCAGGAGACACCACTTCCGTGGCAGTCAAGATCAAGCTGAAGCGTCTGGGCAAGATCCGTTCGCCTCACTACCGCATCGTCGTCGCCGACTCCCGTACCCGCCGTGACGGCCGGGCCATCGAGGAGATCGGTCTGTACCACCCGGTGCAGAACCCGTCTCGCATCGAGGTCAACTCGGAGCGTGCGCAGTACTGGCTGTCCGTCGGCGCCCAGCCGACCGAGCCGGTCCTCGCGATCCTGAAGCTCACCGGCGACTGGCAGGCGCACAAGGGCCTCCCGGCCCCCGCGCCGCTGCTGCAGCCGGAGCCCAAGGCCGACAAGCGCGCCCTGTTCGAGGCCCTCACCGGCGACGGTGAGGAGTCGAAGGGCGAGGCCATCACGCCGAAGGCGAAGAAGGCCGACAAGAAGGCGGACGAGGCTGCTGCCGCCTCCGCCGAGTCGACCGAGGCCTGAGCATGCTCGAGGAGGCTCTCGAGCACCTCGTGAAAGGCATCGTCGACAACCCCGATGATGTGCAGGTCGCCTCGCGCAACCTGCGCCGTGGCCGTGTGCTCGAGGTCCGGGTCCACCCCGACGACCTCGGCAAGGTGATCGGCCGCAACGGCCGCACCGCACGCGCGCTGCGTACCGTCGTGGGCGCCATCGGCGGCCGTGGCATCCGCGTCGACCTCGTCGACGTGGACCAGGTTCGCTGACAGAAGTTGAACACCGGCACGGGCCGGGGAGGGCCAAGCGCCCACCCCGGCCCGTCGTCGTACGACAGGAGAGACATAAGGTGCAGTTGGTAGTCGCGCGGATCGGTCGCGCCCACGGCATCAAGGGCGAGGTCACCGTCGAGGTGCGCACGGACGAGCCGGAGCTGCGGCTCGCGCCCGGCGCCGTCCTGGCCACCGACCCCGCCACGGCGGGCCCGCTGACGATCGAGACCGGCCGGGTGCACAGCGGCAGGCTGCTGCTGCGCTTCGAGGGCGTGAAGGACCGTACGGCCGCCGAGGCGCTGCGCAACACCCTGCTGATCGCCGACGTCGACCCGGCGGAGCTCCCGGAGGACCCCGAGGAGTTCTACGACCACCAGCTGATGGACCTGGACGTGGTCCTCGCCGACGGCACCGGGATCGGGCGGATCACCGAGATCACGCACCTGCCCTCGCAGGACCTCTTCATCGTGGAGCGGCCGGACGGCAGCGAGGTGATGATCCCCTTCGTGGAGGAGATCGTCACCGAGATCGACCTGGAGGAGCAGCGCGCGGTGATCACCCCGCCGCCCGGCCTGATCGACGCGAGCGAGGCGGTCGTGGCCTCCGCGCGCGAGGAAGCGGAGCCCGCGCCGAAGGCCGAGGACGCCTGATGCGGCTCGACGTCGTCACGATCTTCCCCGAGTACCTGGAACCGCTGAACGTCTCCCTGGTCGGCAAGGCCCGTGCGTCCGGACGCCTCGACGTCCATGTGCACGACCTCCGCGACTGGACGTACGACCGGCACAACACCGTGGACGACACCCCGTACGGTGGCGGCCCCGGCATGGTCATGAAGACCGAGCCCTGGGGCGAGGCCCTGGACGAGGCCCTGGCGGACGGTTACGAGGCCGGTGCGCACGCCCCGGTCCTCGTGGTGCCCACGCCGAGCGGCCGGCCGTTCACGCAGGAACTCGCCGTCGAGCTCTCCGAGTGCCCCTGGCTGGTCTTCACCCCGGCCCGCTACGAGGGCATCGACCGGCGGGTCACCGAGGAGTACGCCACCCGGATGCGGGTGGTCGAGGTGTCCATCGGCGACTACGTGCTGGCGGGCGGGGAAGCCGCAGTGCTGGTGATCACCGAGGCGGTGGCCCGCCTGCTGCCCGGCGTCCTCGGCAACGCGGCCTCCCACCAGGACGACTCCTTCGCCCCCGGCGCGATGGCCAATCTGCTGGAGGGTCCCGTCTACACCAAGCCGCCCGAGTGGCGTGGCCGGTCCATCCCCGATGTGCTGCTCAGCGGCCACCACGGGAGGATCGCGCGCTGGCGGAGGGACGAGGCGCTGCGCCGTACGGCCGCCAACCGGCCCGACCTGATCGAGCGGTGCGAGGCGTCCGGCTTCGACAAGAAGGACCGGGAGATGCTGTCCATCCTCGGCTGGTCCCCGGAGCCGGGTGGCCGATTTTGGCGCAGGCCCGAGGCCGTGGAAGAATAGGCCGCTGCTGTCCGTCCGGCGTGCGCCCCTGCCACAGGGGGACACGACGCCCGTCCGACGCGACCGGCCCCTAGCATTCATCACTCTCCCGTCGATGACCTGTGGCATCGGCGAAGAAAGCAGACAACATGGCTTCCCTGCTCGACGACGTCAATGCCGCGTCGCTGCGTACCGACATCCCGGCCTTCCGCCCGGGTGACACGGTCAACGTTCACGTCCGCGTGATCGAGGGCAACCGCTCCCGTGTCCAGCAGTTCAAGGGCATCGTCATCCGCCGCCAGGGCGCGGGCGTCAGCGAGACCTTCACGGTCCGCAAGGTCTCCTTCAGCGTCGGCGTCGAGCGCACCTTCCCGGTGCACAGCCCGATCTTCGAGAAGATCGAGCTCGTCACCCGCGGTGACGTCCGTCGCGCCAAGCTGTACTTCCTCCGTGAGCTGCGCGGCAAGGCCGCGAAGATCAAGGAGAAGCGCGACCGCTGAGCTGACTGCCTCGTCCACAGGGTGTCCGGTTAAGCTCGGGCCCCGATGGACACGCAAGCAGAACTCCAGGAGCGCGATCTCTCCTCCGCACCCGATCCGGGTCCGGGGGAGGGGTCGCGCTCTTCGCGTGTCCGCGACCGGATCGCCGGGCTGAGGTCCTGGCGCGGCGTGCTCGCGCTCGGCGCGGTCTGCGCGGTGTTCGTGCTCCTCTTCAGCACCTTCGTGGTGCAGCCCTTCCTGATCCCCAGCGGTTCGATGGAGCGGACGCTCCGGGTGGGCGACCGGGTGCTCGTCAACAAACTGGCGTACCGCTTCGGCGGAGAGCCCCGCCGAGGTGACGTGGTCGTGTTCGACGGCACCGGCTCGTTCGTGCGCGAGGGGGCGGAGCAGAACCCCGTCACCGCGCTGCTGCACGGAGCCGCGGCGTCCCTCGGGCTCACCGAGCCGGCCGAGACCGACTTCGTGAAGCGGGTGGTGGGCGTGGGGGGCGACCGGGTGGTCTGCTGCGACGCGCGGGGCCGGATCGAGGTGAACGGCCGGCCGCTGGACGAGGACTACCTCTTCCCGGGGGACGCGGCCTCGAAGGTGCCGTTCGACATCGTGGTGCCGGAGGGCACCCTGTGGATGATGGGCGACCACCGCTCCCGTTCCCGGGACTCCCGGGACCACCTGGGGGAGCCCGGCGGCGGCGTGGTGCCGGTGGACCGGGTGATCGGGCGGGTCGACTGGTTCGGCTGGCCGCTGGGCCGGGTGGGCTCGCTGCCGGGGACCGCCGCCTTCGACGCCGTACCGGCGCCCGGTCCGTCGCATGGGTAGCCACGGGCGCCGCGGTGCCCCGGCGGCGCAGGAAGGGGCGCGCTCCCTGCCCACCCGGGCCGAGCGGCGCAAGCTGGCCCGCAAGGTGAAGCGGAAGCGCCGCCGATCGGCGATACGGGAGATCCCGCTGCTGATCACGGTGGCGTTGCTGATCGCGCTCGTCCTGAAGACCTTCCTGGTGCAGGCGTTCGTGATCCCGTCCGGGTCGATGGAGCAGACCATCCGGATCGGTGACCGGGTGCTCGTGGACAAGCTGACGCCCTGGTTCGGTGCCAAGCCGCAGCGCGGCGACGTCGTCGTGTTCCACAACCCCTCGGACTGGCCGCCGCCGACCCAGGAGACGTCGGGCGAGTCACCCGTCGTCGTCAAGCAGGTGAAGCAGGTGCTCACCTTCGTCGGGCTGCTGCCGTCGGACGACGAGCAGGATCTGATCAAGCGGGTCGTGGCGGTCGGCGGCGACACCGTGAAGTGCTGCGCGTCGGACGGGAGGCTCCTCGTCAACGGCGTGGCGGTCGAGGAACCGTACGTCTATCCAGGGGATTCACCCTCCACCATCAAATTCGAGGTAAAGGTTCCGGCGGGCCGGCTCTTCGTCATGGGGGACCACCGCTCCAATTCCGCCGATTCGCGCTTCCACATGGACGAGACGGCGGACGGCACGATCTCCGAGGACGCGGTCGTGGGGCGGGCCAAATGGATCGTCTGGCCCTTCGGACACTGGGCCGGCCTGGAGGAGCGCGCGGCGTTCGCCTCGGTCCCGGACGCGCGCGCCGGTACGGGGGCGGCCTCGGGGCCGTCGAATAGTGTGTCCAGTGATCCAGGCGGATCGATCCGGCTCCCGACCCCTGCGGAACTCCCGCTCGTTATGGGAGTGGTGGGCCTGCGCCGGCTAGGGCGCGGGCGGTGGCACGGAGTAAGGAGTGGATGTGGGGGATTTGGCGGTCGGCGCACGATCCGGACACGACGAACCCGAGGACCGGCCGGGACGTCCGGCACATTCCGAGCCCGCCGGTGCGGCGGAGGACGGGACGACGGTGAGCGGGGCGGACAGTGACGGCGGCGCGTCCGGGGGCAGCACGGCCCGGAAGAAGAATCCCCGCCCGTTCTGGAAGGAGCTGCCGCTCCTCATCGGCGTCGCCCTCGTTCTGGCGCTGCTGATCAAGACGTTTCTGGTGCAGGCGTTCTCGATTCCGTCGGACTCGATGCAGAACACGTTGCAGCGGGGCGACCGGGTCCTGGTGGACAAGCTGACGCCGTGGTTCGGTTCGGAGCCGGAGCGCGGCGAGGTCGTCGTCTTCCACGACCCGGGCGGCTGGCTGGAGGACAGCCAGGCCCCCGAGCCGAACGCGGTGCAGAAGTTCCTCAGCTTCATCGGCCTCATGCCCTCGGCCGAGGAGAAGGACCTGATCAAGCGGGTCATCGCGATCGGCGGTGACACCGTGGAGTGCAAGAAGGGCGGCCCGGTCCAGGTCAACGGAAAGGCGCTGGACGACAAGTCCTTCATCTTCGAGGGCAACAGCGCCTGCGACGACGAGCCGTTCGGGCCGATCAAGGTGCCCAAGGGCCGCATCTGGGTCATGGGCGACCACCGGCAGAACTCCCTGGACTCGCGATACCACCAGAACCTGCCGGGCAACGGCACCGTCTCCAACGACGAGGTGGTCGGCCGGGCCATCGTGATCGCGTGGCCGGTCAGCCGCTGGGCGACCCTCCCGATCCCGAAGACCTTCGACCAGCCCGGCATCAACGCCGCCGCCGCGGCGGCCCCCGGGGTGATCGGCCTCGCGGGGGCGGTGCCCCTGGGGCTCTGGCGCAGGCGGCGCCGGACCACGACCGCCGGCACAGTGAGGAACGACGCGTGAGCGACCTGGCAGACGGGGCACAGTCCGAACAGGCGCGGTCCACGGAGCCTTCCGCCGCCGAGCCGCCCGCCGCCGAGCCCGCGGCCGCAGAGCCTTCCGCGGCCGCGCCGGAGGCCGGCGAGGACACGGAGCCGCAGACCGGCAAGAAGAAGAGCAACCGGCCGTTCTGGAAGGAACTGCCGCTCCTCATCGGCATCGCGCTCGTCCTGGCCCTGTTCATCAAGACGTTTCTGGTGCAGGCGTTCTCGATTCCGTCGGACTCGATGCAGAACACGTTGCAGCGGGGCGACCGGGTCCTGGTGGACAAGCTGACGCCGTGGTTCGGTTCGGAGCCGGAGCGCGGCGAGGTCGTCGTCTTCCACGATCCGGACGGCTGGCTGGACGATGAGCCGACCCCGAAGCCCAATGCCGCCCAGAAGTTCCTGAGCTTCGTCGGGCTGATGCCGTCCGCCGAGGAGAAGGACCTGATCAAGCGGACGATCGCGGTCGCCGGTGACACCGTGGAGTGCAAGAAGGGCGGCCCGGTCGAGGTCAACGGCAAGGCGCTCACCGAGCCGTACATCTTCCCCGGCAACAGCGCCTGCGACGACATGCCCTTCGGGCCGTTCAAGGTGCCGGACGGCAAGATCTGGGTGATGGGCGACCACCGCCAGGACTCGGCGGACTCGCGCTACCACACCAGCGACGCGAACAAGGGCTTCGTGCCGGTGAGCCAGGTCGTGGGCCGGGCCGTGGTCGTCGCGTGGCCGGTGAACCGCTGGTCCGTGCTGTCCGTCCCGGACACCTTCGACCAGCCCGGGATCAGCGCCGCGGCCGGTGCCGCACCGGGCGTCCTGGGGCTCGCGGGCGCGGTTCCGTTCGTGCTCCGGCGCAGGCGGAGGCTGACCGCCGGACGTACTGCCGGGTAGGGTGCCCACGCGGATCAGCGATTGTCGATCTCCGATGGGGGACGCCGGTATGGGTGCAACAGGTCGTACGGACGACGGCCGCGGCCGGCTCGGCAGCAGGCTGTCCGGGGCGGCGGTGGCGCTCGGCTGCCTGCTCTTCCTCGGCGGCTTCGTCTGGGGCGCCTTCGTCTACCAGCCGTACACGGTGCCCACCGGGTCGATGTCACCGACGGTCGACGCGGGCGACAAGGTCCTCGCCCAGCGCGTGGACGGCGACGAGGTCCGGCGCGGTGACGTCGTGGTGTTCAACGACCCGGAGTGGGGCAACACCCCCATGGTGAAGCGGGTCGTCGGGGTCGGCGGCGACAAGATCGCCTGCTGCGGCAAGGACGGCCGCCTCACGGTCAACGGCATACCCATGGACGAACCGTATCTGCGGTCGCCCGGCCGGAGCTCGGCCCAGGACTTCACCGCCGAGGTCCCCCCGGGCCGGCTCTTCCTGCTGGGCGACGACCGCACGGTCTCGCTGGACTCCCGGGTCCACCTGGAGGACGCCGTGCACGGCTCGGTGCCCCGGTCCGCCGTGGAGTCCAGGATCGACGCCGTCGCCTGGCCGCTGGGCTCCATGATCGACCGGCCCGAGGCGTTCGCCGCGCTGCCGGGCGGCGTCTCGTCGCCCGGGCCGCTGGGGCTCCAGCTGACCGCCATGGCGGTGGGCATCGTGCTCATCCTCGGCGGAGCGGCGTACGGCCCGCTCGCGGCCCGTGCCGCGCGGCCGAAGCGGAGTGCGAAGCCCGAGGCGGCCGCCGGTGTCCGCTGAGGTACGCAGGGTCGCCCGCCTGGTGCTCCTCGATCCGGACGACCGGATTCTGCTGATGCACGGCTTCGAACCGGAGGACCCGTCCCGCACCTGGTGGTTCACCCCGGGCGGCGGCCTGGAGGGCGACGAGACCCACGAGCGGGCGGCGCTGCGCGAGCTGGCCGAGGAGACGGGGATCACCGACGCCGAACTGGGCCCGGTGATCTGGCGGCGCTCGTGCTCCTTCACCTTCGACGGCCGGCGGTGGGACCAGGACGAGTGGTACTTCCTGGCCCGTACGGAACGGACCGAAACGGACACCAGCGGCCACACGTGGCTGGAACGCCGAAGTGTCACGGGGCTGAGGTGGTGGACCTCCGCCGAACTGTCGGCGGCGCGTGAGACGGTGTACCCCACCGGGCTCGCCGACCTGCTCCGGAGGCTGCTCGACGAGGGCCCTCCGCGTACGCCGGTGGACCTGGCCCCCGGAAGCGGCTGAGCGGACGGGGCGCCGGAGCCCGGCGCACAATGGGGAAACGCACGGCTGAAGGGGAACATGCCAATGAGCGCCGAGGACCTCGAGAAGTACGAGACCGAGATGGAGCTGAAGCTCTACCGGGAGTACCGCGATGTCGTCGGTCTGTTCAAATTCGTGATCGAGACCGAACGGCGCTTCTACCTCACCAACGACTACGAGATGCAGGTGCACTCGGTCCAGGGCGAGGTGTTCTTCGAGGTGTCCATGGCGGACGCCTGGGTGTGGGACATGTACCGGCCCGCCCGGTTCGTGAAGCAGGTGCGCGTGCTCACGTTCAAGGACGTCAACATCGAGGAGCTCAACAAGAGCGATCTCGAACTTCCGGGTGGCTGAGTTATCCACAATCGCCCGCCTGTCCACCAAGATCCACTGAAGTAGGGCGGACGCGTCAGAGTCGGTGCCGGAGGTGGTGCCGACATGAACGCACGGGGGGCTCTCGGGCGGTACGGCGAGGATCTGGCGGCGCGGCTGCTGACCGACGCCGGCATGTCCCTTCTGGAACGGAACTGGCGCTGTCGCGCCGGTGAGATCGACATCGTCGCGATGGACGGGGACGCGCTCGTCATCTGCGAGGTGAAGACCCGCAGATCGGGCGCGTACGAGCATCCGATGGCCGCGGTCACCCCGGCGAAGGCCGAGCGGCTGCGGCGGCTGGCCGCGCTCTGGCTGGAGCGGAACGGCGGCCCGCCGCCGGGCGGGGTGCGCATCGACCTGGTCGGGGTGGTGCTGCCCGAGCGCGGAGCGCCCCTGGCCGAGCACGCGCGGGGGGTGGCCTGAGATGGGGTTCGCACGTGCCTGCTCGGTCGCCCTGGTCGGCGTCGAGGGCGTGGTGGTGGAGGTCCAGGCGGACCTGGAGGCCGGTGTGGCGGCGTTCACGCTGGTGGGGCTGCCGGACAAGAGCCTGGTGGAGAGCCGGGACCGGGTCAGGGCGGCGGTGGTCAACTCCGGGGCCCAGTGGCCGCAGAAGAAGCTCACCGTGGGGCTCTCCCCGGCCTCGGTGCCCAAGGGCGGCTCGGGCTTCGACCTGGCCGTCGCCTGTGCGGTGCTGGGCGCGGCGGAGCGGATCGACCCCGAGTCGATCGCCGACGTGGTGATGATCGGGGAGCTGGGTCTCGACGGCCGGGTGCGCCCGGTACGGGGTGTGCTCCCCGCGGTCCTGGCGGCGGCCGACGCCGGGTACCGACAGGTGGTCGTCCCGGAACAGACCGCGGGCGAGGCGGCCCTCGTCCCCGGCGTCTCCGTCCTCGGGGTGCGCAGCCTGCGGCAGCTGATCGCGGTGCTGTGCGACGAACCGGTGCCGGACGAACAGCGGTCCGAGGACGAGGGCCGCCCCGACCCGATGCTCGCCGGGCTGATGGTGCCCGGTGCCGGGCTGGGCACCGGCCTCGCGAGGGGCCCGGCGGGCGGGGAGGGCGGCCGGCCGGACCTGGCGGACGTGGCGGGTCAGGAGCAGCCGCGCAAGGCCCTGGAGGTCGCCGCGGCCGGTGGCCACCATCTGCTGCTGACCGGTCCACCGGGTGCCGGCAAGACCATGCTGGCCGAGCGCATGCCCGCGATCCTGCCGCCGCTCACCCGGCAGGAATCCCTCGAAGTGACCGCCGTCCACTCGGTGGCCGGCATCCTGCCGCCGGGTGAGCCCCTGATCGCCCGGCCGCCGTACTGCGCCCCGCACCATTCGGCGACCATGCAGTCGCTGGTCGGCGGGGGCAATGGACTGCCCAGGCCGGGGGCCGTCTCGCTCGCCCATCGCGGAATCCTCTTCCTGGACGAGGCGCCGGAATTTTCCGTGAAGACACTGGACGCGCTGCGCCAGCCGCTGGAGTCCGGGCACGTCGTGGTGGCCCGCAGTGCGGGGGTGGTCCGGCTGCCGGCCCGGTTCCTGATGGTGCTCGCCGCCAATCCGTGCCCCTGCGGGCGGCACACCCTGAGCGGTGGGGGCTGCGAGTGCCCGCCGTCGGCGGTGCGGCGGTACCAGGCCAGGCTCTCCGGACCCCTGCTCGACCGGGTGGACCTCAGGGTGACCGTCGCACCGGTCACCCGGGAGGACCTGATGGGGCGGGGCGGCCGGGGCGAGTCCACGGCGACCGTCGCCGCGCGGGTGCGGGAGGCCAGGGAGCGCGCCGCCGAGCGGCTGGCCGGCACGCCCTGGACGACCAACAGCGAGGTGCCCGGCCATGAGCTGCGGACCCGGCTGGCCGCGGCCCCGGGCGCGCTGATGGTGGCCGAGCGGGACATGGAGCGCGGACTGCTCACGGCCCGGGGCCTGGACCGGGTGCTGCGCGTGGCGTGGACGGTCGCGGACCTGCGTGGCGCCGCCCGCCCCGACGCCTCGGACGTGACGGCGGCCCTGGAGCTGCGTAGCGGCATCTCGCGCGGGGTGCCGCTGGGGGTGGGTGCGCCGTGACGGGGCGCGAGGCAGGCGGGCCGGGGTACGGCGCGGGCCCGGGTGCGGGAGGAGACGCGGGCGCGCGGGTGGGCCCCGTGGCAGCCGGGGGCGCGGGCGCGGCGGAGCGGCTGGCCCGGGCGGCGCTGACCCGGGTGCTGGAGCCCGGCGACGAGCGGGGCGGGCGGTGGCTGCGGGAGTGCGGCGCGGCCGGGCTGTGGCGGCGGATCACGGACCCGGCCGGGGAGGCGGAGCGGCTGCCCGGCATGACGGTACGGCGGCTCGCGGGTTACCGGCTCCGGGCCGCCCGGGCCGACCCGGAGCGGGACCTGGCCGCCGTCGCCGCGGTCGGCGGGCGATTCGTCTGCCCCGGCGACCGCGAGTGGCCGACCCAGCTGGACGACCTGGGCGACGCGCGGCCGACCGGGTTGTGGGTGCGGGGCGGGCCCGATCTGCGGCTCTGGGCGCTGCGCTCGGTCGCCGTGGTCGGCGCCCGCGCCTGCACCCCGTACGGGGCCCACATGGCGACGACGCTGGGCGCGGGGCTCGCGGAGCGCGGCTGGGTGGTGGTCTCGGGCGCCGCCTTCGGGGTGGACGGCGCGGCACACCGGGGCGCGCTGGCGGCGGGCGGGGCGACGGTCGCGGTGCTGGCCTGCGGGGTGGACGTGGCCTATCCGCCGGGCCACGCCGAGCTGATCGCCCGGGTCGCCGGGCAGGGGCTCGTCATCGGTGAGCTGCCACCGTCCGAGCACCCCACGCGCAGCCGGTTCGTCCTGCGGAACAGGGTGATCGCCGCGCTGACCCGGGGGACGGTGGTCGTGGAGGCGGAGTACCGCAGCGGTTCGCTGGCGACGGCTCGGGTCGCGCGGCGGCTGGGGCGCTTCACGATGGGGGTTCCGGGGCCGGCGACCAGCGGCCTGTCGGCCGGTGTCCACGAACTCCTGCGCGGGGAGGCCGTACTGGTGACGGACGCCGCCGAAGTGGCCGAGCTGGTGGGCGACATGGGGGACCTGGCTCCCACCAGGAGCGGTCCGGTGCTGCCCCGGGACCTGCTGGACGCCGTTGCCGGGCGGGTGCTGGAGGCGCTTCCGGCGCGCGCCGCCGTCGATGCCCGGGAGGTGGCGCGGGGCGCCGGGACCAGCGCCGACGAGGCCCTCGGCAAGCTGTACGAACTGCACTCACTGGGATACGTCGAACGTGCGGGCGAGGGCTGGAGATTGACGAGGAGGGCGACTTGCCGGGACGACGCGCGGCGAGGCGGTTCTTGACCTGGGGCATTCGGGTGAAAAGGTGATGCCGATGACCTCGGCGGACGCTTCCAGGGTGACTCCGGGGCCGGTGAGCGCCCGGTCGGCATCCTCTATCCTGCGCGCACCGCGACAACCCAGTCACGCTACGCTCACAAGGATTCCGCCCCAGAGACAAGTCCCAGTACTTCACGGCAGAACGGCTCAAGGCACCACATGCCCCCTCACACCTCCGGGTCTGACCGCGCGGCAGTACCACCGGCTGCGCGTGGCACTGTGCGCCCTCCCGCCCCGTCCTCGCTCGACGAGTTGTGGCGCTCGTACAAGACGACCGGTGACGAACGGCTGCGGGAGCAGCTGATCCTGCACTACTCACCCCTGGTCAAGTACGTCGCCGGGCGGGTGAGCGTGGGCCTGCCGTCCAACGTCGAGCAGGCGGACTTCGTCTCGTCCGGGGTGTTCGGGCTGATCGACGCGATCGAGAAGTTCGACGTCGAACGCGCCATCAAGTTCGAGACCTACGCGATCACCCGCATCCGGGGCGCGATGATCGATGAACTCCGGGCGCTGGACTGGATTCCCCGCTCGGTGCGGCAGAAGGCGCGCGCCGTCGAACGCGCCTACGCGACGCTGGAGGCGCAGCTGCGCCGCACCCCGTCCGAGGCGGAGGTCGCGGCGGAGATGGGCGTCACGCTGGACGAACTGCACGCCGTCTTCAGTCAGTTGTCCCTGGCCAACGTGGTCGCGCTGGAGGAGCTGCTGCACGTGGGCGGCGAGGGCGGTGACCGGCTGAGCCTGATGGACACGCTGGAGGACACCGCCGCCGACGACCCGGTGGAGGTGGCGGAGGACCGCGAGCTGAGACGGCTGCTCGCCCGGGCGATCAACACCCTCCCGGACCGCGAGAAGACGGTCGTCACGCTCTACTACTACGAGGGCCTGACCCTCGCGGAGATCGGCAACGTCCTCGGGGTCACCGAGAGCCGGGTCAGTCAGATCCACACCAAGTCGGTGCTCCAGCTCCGCGCGAAGCTGGCGGACGCCGGGCGCTGAGCCGGTCGGCCGGGCACCCGCACGGTCACCTCGGCCCGCACGGGTACCTCTCGGCGGCGGTCGCCGTAGAGTGGAGGCGTGCCCAGGATTCGAGCGGCCTCCGTGGCCGAGCACCGGACCATGCAGCGCGGCGCCCTCCTGGACGCAGCGCGCTCCCTGCTGTCCGAGGGGGGCACGGAAGCGCTGACCTTCCCCGCCCTCGCGGAACGCACGGGCCTCGCCCGGTCCTCCGTCTACGAATACTTCCGCTCCCGCGCCGCCGTAGTCGAGGAGCTCTGCGCCGTCGACTTCCCCGTCTGGGCGGCCGAGGTGGAGAGCGCGATGGAGCGGGCGGGGACGCCCGAGGGGAAGATCGAGGCGTACGTCCGGCGCCAGCTCGACCTGGTCGGGGACCGGCGCCACCGGGCCGTGGTCGCGATCTCCGCCAGCGAACTGGACGCGGGCGCGCGCGAGAAGATCCGGGCCGCGCACGGCGGGCTCGTCGCCATGATCGTGGAGGCGCTCGGTGACCTCGGCCACGCGGAGCCCCGCCTCGCGGCCATGCTGCTCCAGGGCTCCGTGGACGCCGCCGTCCGGCGCATCGAGCTGACCGTGGCGGAGGAGCCCGGGGTCATCGCCGACACCGCCGTCGCCATGATCCTCGACGGCGTCCGGGGCGCCGCCGCGCGCGACTGACCCCGCCGCGACGGCCGCGACCACCACCACGGCGCGGCGAGCACCACCAGCAGGGCGGGGGCGGACGCCCCGCGCCCGATCGGCGTCCCGGTCTCCGGCGGCTCCGGCAGCGGCACGCCGTACACCGGCAGCAACCGCGAAGGGCCGCGCCGCAGCAGGGCCGGCGGCAGCAGCGACAGCGGGTCCAGATACGCCTCTCCCCGGCGCAGCCCCCAGTGCAGGCAGCCCGCCGCGCAGTGGAACGGCCCCGCCTCCAGTACGGCCACCGCCTGGCCCGCCGTGACCTCGTCGCCCTCCGCGACCAGCGGGCGCACCGGCTCGTACGTCGTCCGCAGCGGTGGGTCGCCCGTCCCCGCGAGCTCGACGGAGACCACCCCGCGCCCGGCGACCGTTCCCGCGAACGAGACCCGGCCCGCGGCGGCGGCCCGCACCTCGGTGCCCGGCGCGGCGGCCAGGTCCACGCCCCGGTGGCCCGGCCCGTAGGGACCGGCGGGCGGCTCCCATCCCCGTACCACCGAAGGCCGCCCCGCCAGTGGCCAGACCCGTTCCCCGCCGCCGGGGCCGTCCTCTTGGGCCAGGGGGAAGCTCCCGGCCGCCACCGCGGTGCCCGGCCACCCGCCCCACGCCGTCAGCGCGGCGAGCACGACGGCCCAGGGCACCCACCACCGCACCCGTTCGCATGTGATTCGCATGGCACCACCGTCCCCCCGGGCCCCGCCCGCGTAGGGATCATGAGCCGGATCTGTGGACTACCGGCCGGTTGTGGACAGCGCCGTCACCCGGGACCCGGACGGTCCCGTACACTTCTTCAGGCGACCCGGGTCACCGGGTCGACTTCGCACGCCCCGCCACCACCCGTTCAGCGGAGGTGGCCGCGCCCCTCGGTCCCTTGCGGCACGGCGCGCCGGGGCGTCAGGCGCGACAGCAATCCTGCTGCCGCGACAACCGAGAAAACCAAGGAGTACGGCCATGGCCGTCGTCACGATGCGGGAGCTGCTGGAAAGCGGCGTCCACTTCGGTCACCAGACCCGTCGCTGGAACCCGAAGATGAAGCGCTTCATCTTCACCGAGCGCAACGGCATCTACATCATCGACCTGCTCCAGTCGCTGTCGTACATCGACCGCGCCTACGAGTTCGTCAAGGAGACCGTCGCGCACGGCGGCTCCATCATGTTCGTGGGTACGAAGAAGCAGGCCCAGGAGGCCATCGCCGAGCAGGCGACGCGCGTCGGCATGCCGTACGTCAACCAGCGCTGGCTCGGTGGCATGCTCACCAACTTCTCCACCGTCTACAAGCGCCTCCAGCGCCTGAAGGAGCTGGAGCTCATCGACTTCGAGGACGTGGCCGCCTCCGGCCTCACCAAGAAGGAGCTCCTGGTCCTCTCCCGCGAGAAGGCCAAGCTGGAGAAGACCCTCGGTGGTATCCGCGAGATGCAGAAGGTGCCGAGCGCCGTCTGGGTCGTCGACACCAAGAAGGAGCACATCGCCGTCGGTGAGGCGCGCAAGCTCCACATCCCGGTCGTCGCGATCCTCGACACCAACTGCGACCCCGACGAGGTCGACTACAAGATTCCGGGCAACGACGACGCGATCCGCTCCGTCACCCTGCTCACCCGCGTGATCGCCGACGCCGTCGCCGAGGGCCTCATCGCCCGCTCCGGCGCCGCCACCGGCGACTCGAAGCCGGGCGAGAAGGCCGCCGGCGAGCCCCTCGCCGAGTGGGAGCGTGACCTGCTCGAGGGCGACAAGAAGGCCGACGCCGAGGTTCAGTCCTCCGCCGAGACCGAGAAGGACGCCGACGCCGACGCGAAGCCGGCCGCCATCGCCGCCGAGCAGGCCGAGACCCCGGCCGCGGACGCCGAGCAGGCCTGACACCCGTCACGGCTGAAGACGGCGGGGGCCGGTGCACTGGCACCGCCCCCGCCGTCCACCCGTAGATCTTTCAGACTTCGAGAGAGAACACAGACTCATGGCGAACTACACCGCCGCTGACGTCAAGAAGCTCCGTGAGCTCACCGGCGCCGGCATGATGGACTGCAAGAAGGCGCTCGACGAGGCCGACGGCAACGTCGACGGCGCCGTCGAGGCGCTGCGCATCAAGGGCCAGAAGGGCGTCGCCAAGCGCGAGGGCCGTTCCGCCGAGAACGGCGCGGTCGTCTCCCTCGTCTCCGAGGACAAGACCTCCGGCGTTCTGGTCGAGCTGAAGTGCGAGACCGACTTCGTCGCCAAGGGCGACAAGTTCCAGGCCGTCGCCAACGCCCTCGCCGCGCACGTCGCCGCGACCTCCCCGGCCGACATCGAGGCGCTGCTCGCCTCCGAGATCGAGCCCGGCAAGACCGTCCAGGCGTACGTGGACGAGGCCAACGCCAACCTCGGCGAGAAGATCGTCCTGGACCGCTTCGCGCAGTTCCAGGGTGCCTTCGTCTCGGTCTACATGCACCGCACCATGCCCGACCTGCCCCCGCAGATCGGTGTCATGGTCGAGCTGGACAAGGCCGACGCCGACCTGGCCAAGGGCCTCGCCCAGCACATCGCCGCCTTCGCGCCGAAGTACCTCTCCCGCGAGGACGTCCCGGCCGAGGTCGTCGAGGCCGAGCGCCGCGTCGCCGAGGAGACCACCCGCGCCGAGGGCAAGCCCGAGGCCGCGCTCCCGAAGATCGTCGAGGGTCGCGTCAACGGCTTCTTCAAGGAGGCCACCCTCCTCGGCCAGCCGTACGCGCTGGACAACAAGAAGTCGGTCCAGAAGGTTCTGGACGAGGCCGGTGTCACCCTGAAGCGCTTCACGCGCATCAAGGTCGGCATCTGAGTCCGTCCGCGAAAAACGGCGGACCCGGTAGGGTCTGGTGCAGTCGACGGCCGCACACCGCCGTACGACCGCAGATCTGACGAGGAGGCCATTGCCGCAAGGGACACCAGACCCACCGGCAATGGCCTTCTTCGTATGTGCACGAGGAGAATCCCCATGAACAAGGGCGCGGACGCCGCCAAAGACGACGACAAGCGCGAGGACGGCAAGGTGCGCGGACGCTTCATGCTGAAGCTGTCCGGAGAGGCGTTCGCCGGCGGCGGGGGCCTCGGTGTCGACCCCGATGTCGTGCACGCCATCGCCCGGGAGATCGCCGCGGTCGTCCGGGACGGCGCGGAGATCGCGGTCGTGATCGGCGGCGGCAACTTCTTCCGCGGCGCCGAGCTCCAGCAGCGGGGCATGGACCGGGCGCGCTCCGACTACATGGGCATGCTCGGCACCGTGATGAACTGCCTCGCCCTCCAGGACTTCCTGGAGAAGGAGGGCATCGACTCGCGCGTCCAGACCGCCATCACCATGGGCCAGGTCGCGGAGCCGTACATCCCGCTGCGCGCCGTGCGGCACCTGGAGAAGGGCCGCGTCGTGATCTTCGGCGCGGGCATGGGCATGCCGTACTTCTCCACCGACACCACCGCCGCCCAGCGGGCCCTGGAGATCGACGCCGAGGCGCTGCTCATGGGGAAGAACGGCGTGGACGGGGTCTACGACTCCGACCCGAAGACCAACCCCGCCGCGGTGAAGTTCGACGCGCTGGAGTACAGCGAGGTGCTCGCCCGCGACCTCAAGGTCGCCGACGCCACCGCCATCACGCTCTGCCGTGACAACGAGCTCCCGATCCTCGTCTTCGAGCTCACCGCCGCGGGCAATATCGCCCGCGCCGTCAAGGGTGAGAAGATCGGCACGCTCGTGAGCGACCAGGACACCCGCGCCTGACCACCGGCGCGTCCACCGGTGAGGCCCGGTGGAACAGGGGCGCGGGACCGCCCCGGAAGATGGACAACGGCCTGCCGGTCGGACACCGTGCAGGTGAGAACGCGACGCAGGACCCGCCGGGCCCGCCGGGCCCGTTCAAGACACGCAGGAGCACGTGGTGATCGAAGAAACCCTCCTCGAGGCCGAGGAGAAGATGGAGAAGGCCGTCGTCGTCGCGAAAGAGGACTTCGCCGCGATCCGCACCGGCCGTGCGCACCCGGCGATGTTCAACAAGATCGTCGCCGACTACTACGGTGCGCCGACCCCGATCAACCAGCTGGCCTCTTTCTCGGTGCCCGAGCCCCGTATGGCCGTCGTGACGCCGTTCGACAAGACCGCGCTGCGCAACATCGAGCAGGCCATCCGCGACTCGGACCTCGGCGTCAACCCGAGCAACGACGGCAACATCATCCGGGTCAACTTCCCCGAGCTGACCGAGGAGCGTCGCCGCGACTACATCAAGGTCGCGAAGACCAAGGCCGAGGACTCCAAGATCTCGATCCGGGCCGTCCGCCGCAAGGCCAAGGAAGCCCTCGACAAGCTGGTCAAGGACAAGGAGTCCGGCGAGGACGAGGTGCGCCGCGCCGAGAAGGAGCTCGACGACACCACCGCGAAGTACGTCGCGCAGGTGGACGAGCTGCTGAAGCACAAGGAAGCCGAGCTGCTCGAAGTCTGATGAACGACTCTTCCTGGGGCGCTCCGCAGGGCGCCGGCCACCGGGTCGCGCCGGAGATGCAGGGTGCTGCGGCGGGTCCTGCCTACGATGTGCACGACGCCCAGCAGACTCGGCCCATGCCCATCGTGCCGGACGTTCCCGACGCAGGTAGAGACGCTGAAGACCGTGATCACCGGGACCAGGGGGCCGGACGCCTGAGCGGCGGCCCCCTGTTCCGCGACGAGAAGCCGCAGGAGCCCATGCCGACCGCCCCGCCGCCCCCGCCCCCGCCGCCGCAGAAGAAGCGCGCGGGCCGGGACCTGGGCGCCGCCATAGGGGTCGGCCTGGGGCTCGGAGCGCTGGTCGTCGTCTCGCTCTTCGTCGTCAAGGAGGTCTTCGTCGGCGTCATCGTGCTCGCCGTCGTGGTCGGCCTCTGGGAGCTCACCTCCCGGCTGGAGGAGCGCAAGGGCATCAAGGCGCCCCTCGTACCGCTCGCCGTCGGGGGCGCCGCCATGGTCGTCGCCGGGTACGCGCGTGGGGCCGAGGGTGCCTGGATCGCCATGGCCCTGACCGCTCTGGCGGTGCTCGTGTGGCGGATGGCGCAGCCGCCCGAGGACTATCTCAGGGACGTCACCGCGGGCATCTTCGCCGCGTTCTACGTGCCTTTCCTGGCCACCTTCGTCGCCCTGCTCCTGACCGCCGACGACGGGCCGCAGCGGGTGCTGACCTTCCTGCTGCTGACCGTGGTCAGCGACACGGGGGCGTACGCGGTCGGCTGGCGGTTCGGCAAGCACAAGCTGGCTCCGCGCATCAGCCCCGGCAAGACCCGTGAGGGCCTGTTCGGGGCGGTCGCCTTCGCCATGGTGGCCGGTGCGCTGTGCATGCAGTTCCTGGTCGACGACGGTTCCTGGTGGCAGGGGCTGCTGCTGGGCCTCGCGGTCGCGGCCAGCGCCACCCTGGGGGACCTGGGCGAGTCCATGATCAAGCGGGACCTCGGCATCAAGGACATGGGCACGCTGCTGCCCGGCCACGGCGGAATCATGGACCGGCTGGACTCCCTGCTGCCGACCGCCCCGGTGGTCTGGCTGCTGCTCGTGCTGTTCGTCGGCTCCGGCTGACCGGCTCCGGCCTGCGGTTTTCCGTGCGAAGGCCCGTCGTCCACAGGGCGGCGGGCCTTCGCCGTTCCGTCTGCGACACTGGAAGAACCATGCCTAAGCCCGGAGAACTCACTTTCGTCGCGCCCCGCGGAGCCAAGAAGCCGCCGCGGCACCTCGCCGACCTCACGCCCGCCGAGCGCAGGGAGGCCGTCGCCGCGATCGGCGAGAAGCCGTTCCGCGCCCAGCAGCTCTCGCAGCACTACTTCGCGCGGTACGCGCACGACCCGGCCGAGTGGACGAACATCCCGGCCGGATCGCGGGACAAGCTCGCCGAGGCGATGTTCCCCGACCTGATGTCCGTCGTGCGGCACATCAGCTGCGACGACGACACCACCCGCAAGACCCTCTGGAAGCTGCACGACGGGACGCTCGTCGAGTCCGTCCTGATGCGCTACCCGGAGCGGGTCACGATGTGCATCTCCTCGCAGGCCGGCTGCGGGATGAACTGCCCGTTCTGCGCGACCGGACAGGCCGGTCTCGACCGCAACCTCTCCACCGCGGAGATCGTCCACCAGATCGTGGACGGCATGCGGGCCCTGCGCGACGGCGAGGTCCCCGGCGGCCCCGCCCGGCTCTCCAACATCGTGTTCATGGGCATGGGCGAGCCGCTGGCCAACTACAACCGCGTCGTCGGAGCGATCCGCCGGCTGACCGACCCGGAGCCGGACGGGCTCGGCCTCTCGCAGCGCGGGATCACCGTCTCCACCGTCGGCCTGGTGCCCGCGATGCTGCGGTTCGCCGACGAGGGGTTCAAGTGCCGCCTCGCCGTCTCGCTGCACGCCCCGGACGACGAGCTGCGCGACACCCTCGTGCCGGTGAACACCCGGTGGAAGGTGCGCGAGGTGCTGGACGCCGCGTGGGAGTACGCGGAGAAGTCGGGCCGCCGCGTCTCCATCGAGTACGCCCTGATCCGCGACATCAACGACCAGGCGTGGCGCGGCGACCTGCTGGGCCGTCTCCTCAAGGGCAAGCGGGTCCACGTCAACCTCATCCCGCTGAACCCGACGCCCGGCTCCAAGTGGACCGCCTCACGGCCCGAGGACGAGCGGGCGTTCGTGGAGGCCATCGCGAGCCACGGCGTGCCGGTCACCGTCCGCGACACCCGGGGCCAGGAGATCGACGGCGCCTGCGGGCAGCTGGCGGCCTCCGAGCGCTGAGGGGAAGGGGCCCCGGACGCCCGGGGCCCCGGCCGAAAACGGCCGTGTAGCCTGGGGCCGAAATCAACTGCATATTCCGACAGGGGAGCGCCACAGCGCTGAGAGTGCGGCACCAAGGACAGGTTGGCCGCAGACCCTCTGAACCTCGCCCGGGTCATTCCGGGTAGGAAGTTCGGACCATACTCAAGCTGTTGCGCCCTGCCCGCTTCCGGCTCCGGCCGGTGTGCGGGCGGGGCCGCGTCTCTTCCTGGTCACTCCAGGAGGAATCACACATGAGCACCACCAAGAAGGCCGCGGCGGCGGCCGTCGCCGCCGCGCTCGGCGTCACCGCGCTGGCCGGCTGCGGAAGTTCCGACGACCCGGCTTCCGGTTCCGGTTCCACCAAGGGCTCCGGTTCCAGGACCGTCACCCTCGTCAGCCACGACTCCTTCAACGCCTCCAAGGACGTGCTGAAGGAGTTCACCCGGGAGACCGGCTACACCGTCAAGGTCCTCAAGAGCGGCGACGCGGGCGCCGCCCTGAACCAGGAGATCCTGACCAAGGGCTCCCCGCGCGGCGACGTGTTCTTCGGCGTCGACAACACCCTGCTCTCGCGGGCCCTGGACAACGGCCTGTTCACCCCGTACGAGGCCAAGGGCCTGGACCGGGTCCCGGCCGACCTCCAGCTGGACGCGGACAAGCACCGGGTCACCCCGGTCGACACCGGCGACATCTGCGTCAACTACGACAAGAAGTACTTCGCCGACAAGAAGCTGGCGCCGCCGAAGACCTTCGCCGACCTGGCGAAGCCCGCGTACAAGGACCTGCTCGTCACCGAGAACGCCGCGACCTCCTCGCCCGGCCTCGGCTTCCTCCTCGGTACCGTCGCCACCTTCGGCGAGGACGGCTACCAGGACTACTGGAAGAAGCTGAAGGACAACGGCGTCAAGGTCGTGGACGGCTGGGAGCAGGCGTACAACGAGGAGTTCTCCGGCTCGGCCGGCGGCAAGAAGGCCAAGGCCGACCGCCCGCTCGTCGTCAGCTACGCCTCCAGCCCGCCCGTCGAGGTGCTGTACGCGGACCCGCGGCCGAAGACCGCGCCGACCGGGGTCGCCACCGGCACCTGCTTCCGCCAGATCGAGTTCGCCGGACTGCTGGACGGAGCGAAGAACGAGGCGGGCGGCAAGGCCCTGCTGGACTTCCTGATCGGGAAGAAGTTCCAGGAGGACATGCCGCTCACCATGTTCGTCAGCCCGGTCGCGAAGGACGCGAAGGTGCCCGAGCTCTTCACGGAGTTCGGTGCCACCGCCGAGAAGCCGGCGACCGTCGCCCCGGACGCCATCGCCAAGAACCGTGAGCAGTGGGTCCAGTCGTGGTCCTCGCTCGTAGTGAAGTAGCGAAGACTCCCGTACGCGGACCGGGCGCGCGCGGGAGATCCGCACGCGCCCGGGCCCGGCGCGGGGCCGCGGTGCGGCTCGGTCTGATGGCCGTGCCGGTCGCGTTCTTCGCCCTGTTCTTCGCCTATCCCGTCGCCGCGATCGTGGGCCGGGGGCTCAAGGCGGACGGCGTCTGGCAGTTCGGCCGGTTCGGCGAGGTGCTGGCCCGGCCGGAGATCCGCGACGTCCTGTGGTTCACGCTGTGGCAGGCTCTCGCCTCGACCGCGCTGACCCTGCTGATCGCGCTGCCGGGCGCTTATGTCTTCGCACGGTTCGACTTCCCCGGCAAGCAGGTCCTGCGGGCCGTCGTCACGGTGCCGTTCGTGCTGCCGACCGTGGTCGTGGGCACCGCCTTCCTCGCGCTGCTCGGACGCGGCGGGCTGCTGGACGAGTTGTGGGGCGTACGGCTCGACACCACGGTGTGGGCGATCCTGCTGGCGCACGTCTTCTTCAACTACGCGGTCGTCGTCCGCACCGTCGGAGGGCTCTGGGCGCAGCTCGACCCGCGCCAGGAGGAGGCCGCCCGGGTCCTTGGCGCGAGCCGGTTCACCGCGTGGCGGCGCGTCACGCTGCCCGCGCTCGCCCCGGCCGTGGCCGCCGCCGCCCTGATGGTCTTCCTCTTCACCTTCACCTCCTTCGGGGTCGTACAGATCCTCGGCGGGCCCGGCTTCTCCACGCTGGAGGTGGAGATCTACCGGCAGACCGCGCAGCTGCTCGCCCTGCCCACGGCCGCCGTGCTGACGCTCGTGCAGTTCGCCGCCGTCGGCGCGATCCTCGCCGTGCACGCCTGGACCGTACGCCGCAGGGAGCGCGCGCTGAAGCTGGTCGACCCGGCGATGACCGCGCGCAGGCCGCGGGGGGCCGGGCAGTGGACGCTGCTCGCCGGGGTCCTGCTGAGCGTGCTGCTGCTGGTCCTGCTGCCGCTCGCGGTGCTCGTGGAACGCTCGCTGGGCGGTTCCGGTTTCGCCTACTACCGCGCGTTGACCTCGGCGGACGCCAACAGCGGTACGTTCCTGGTCGCGCCGGTCGAGGCCATCGGGAACTCGCTGCGCTACGCCCTCGTCGCGACCGTGATCGCCCTGGTCGTCGGAGGGCTCGCCGCCGCCGCGCTCACCCGGCGGGCGGGCCGGCTCGTCCGGGGCTTCGACGCCCTGCTGATGCTGCCGCTCGGGGTCTCCGCCGTCACCGTGGGCTTCGGCTTCCTCATCACCCTGGACGAGCCGCCGCTGGACCTCCGTACGTCCTGGATCCTGGTGCCGCTCGCCCAGGCGCTGGTCGGCGTGCCCTTCGTCGTACGCACCATGCTGCCGGTGCTGCGAGCGGTGGACGCGCGGCTGCGCGAGGCGGCGGCGGTGCTCGGGGCCTCGCCGCTGCGGGCCTGGCGCGAGGTGGACTTCCCCCTCGTACGGCGGGCGCTGCTGGTCGCCGCCGGGTTCGCCTTCGCCGTGTCGCTGGGGGAGTTCGGCGCGACCGTGTTCATCGCGCGGCCCGACAACCCGACGCTGCCGGTGGCCGTGGCCCGGCTCCTCGGCCGGTCCGGGGACCTCAACTACGGGCAGGCCATGGCCCTCAGCACCGTACTGATGCTCGTGTGCGCGGTGTCGCTGCTGCTGCTCGAACGCATCCGCACCGACCGATCCGGGGAGTTCTGAAAGATGCTGACGCTCGAATCGGCCACCGTCCGCTTCGGTGACCGGGCCGCGCTCGACGGGGTCGACCTGGAGGTCGCCGACCACGAGACCGTCTGCGTCCTCGGGCCGAGCGGCAGCGGCAAGTCCACCCTGCTGCGCCTGGTCGCGGGCCTCCAGGAGCCGGACGGCGGCCGGGTCCTCCTCGACGGGACCGACCAGGACGGCATCCCGGTCCACCGGCGCGGCCTCGGCCTGATGTTCCAGGACCACCAGCTCTTCCCGCACCGGGACGTCGGCGCCAACGTCGCCTTCGGCCTGCGGATGCACGGCGTGGGCCGGGGCGAGCAGGACCGCCGGGTCGCCGAACTCCTCGACCTCGTGGGCCTCCCCGGCGCCGAACGCCGCGCCGTCGCCGCGCTCTCCGGCGGCGAGCAGCAGCGCGTCGCCCTGGCCCGGGCCCTCGCCCCCAGCCCCAGGCTGCTGATGCTCGACGAGCCGCTCGGCCAGCTCGACCGCAGCCTGCGCGAACGGCTCGTCGTGGAGCTGCGCGCCCTCTTCGGCCGCCTCGGCACCACCGTGCTCGCCGTCACCCACGACCAGGGCGAGGCGTTCGCGCTGGCCGACCGGGTCGTCGTGATGCGCGAGGGCCGCGTCGCCCAGGTGGGCACCCCGTTGCAGGTGTGGCAGCGCCCCGCCTCCGCCTTCGTGGCCCGGTTCCTGGGCTTCGACAACGTGGTCGAGGCGACCGTCGAGGGGGAAGCGGCGGACACCGACTGGGGCGAGGTGCCGGTGCCCGCGGGCTCACCGCAGGGAGCGTGCGATCTGCTGGTGCGGGCGGCCGGGGTCCGGATCGGCGGGCCGGAGAAGGGGCTGCGCTGCGTCGTGGACGCACGCACCTTCCGGGGCAGCCACGTCGCCGTGACCCTGCGCCCCGAGCGCGGTCCGGTGCTGGAGGCGGAGTGCTCGCTGCGCGGAACACCGGAGGAGGGCGAGCGCGTGGGCGTCACCTTCGACGCGTCGGAGTGCGTGGTGCTGCCGGCGCTGTTCTGAGGTCAGGCCGCCGGGCGGACCGCCCGGACCAGCGCGCGCGGGTCGTCGGCGTGGAAGCGGATGGTGTGGGCCCATTGCGTCGCGCCGAGCGGGCGGGTGAAGGCGAGCGACCGGTTCAGCCTCAGGGTCACCGACGTCTGGCTGCCCACGATCAGGTCGAGGACCCCGTCGTCGGAGAGGGTGATCAGGCGGCCTTCCGGGTAGCGCCGGTCGACCAGGGCCGAGGCGACCGCGTCCCGCGGCACGACGAGGTCGAACAGGGCTCCGTAACGGATGCGCAGAGAGCCGTCGGGACGCACGACGTGTGGCCGGGTGACGCAGGCGGCGTGCAGTGCCAGGACGAGCAGGACGCCGTACAGGTCGAGCACCAGGAACACCCGGTGGACCACCGGCCACGGGATGAGGAGGGCCAGGCCCACCGTCTCGACGGCCGTCACGAAGAGCAGCCCGTACATCATCGCGGTCTGCGGCCCGGTGTACGCGACGGCGAGATCCCCGGGGCGCACACCGTGGGCGCGGCGCAGGACCCACCGCCCCAGGGAGGCGAGGGCGCGCAGCTCGTGGCGGACCAGTCGGCGGACCGCCACCGGCACCGCCCGTTCCACGGCGGCCCGCCGCGCCGCCCGGGGGTCCGCGCCGCCCGCGCGCGCCTCGACGTACAGCGAGCGCAGCACCCGGGCCTCCAGGAGCAGCACGGCGAGCACCAGCGCCTCGACGCCCGCCATGGCCCACCCGGGCGGCCGGACCCCGGCGAGCAGGCAGATCCCCAGGGCCAGTTCCCCGGGCAGCACGGCGGCTGCGGCGACCCGTGCCGTCCGCACGCCGCTCATCCCCGGCCCCTCGCCATGAACGCCTCCATGAGCCGGCCCACGACCTCCGCCTGCGCGGGGGCGTACTCGGCGAGCATCGCCTCCTTGAGCCCGGTCACCACCACCCCGCCCGCGGGGATCGCGGCGAACAGCTCCTCGGGGACGGCCGCCATCAGATCGGCTGCCAGCGGGGCGATCCGCGGATCGTCGGCCGGGGCCTCGGCGAGCTCGTCCAGGCGCTCGTACAGTCCGATGACCGCGGGATCCGTGACCAGCGTTTCGAACAACGCGAAGATCTCCTGGGCACCGGTGCCGGGCGCGTCCATCAGCGTGAGGTAATCGCGGTCCTTGGCCGCGCTCGGCGAATCGGTCTCCGGGGCCTGTGCCAGCAGCGCGGCGAGGGCGGGCGAGACGGGACCGGTGGCGCCGGGCGGCTCGGCGAGCAGGGCGGCGAGGCGGCGACGGCGCTCCCGGATGGCTTCCTCCTGGCGGGCCAGGTCCGCGTCCAGCTCCTCCAGCACCTCGGCCAGCTCCCGCCCGGCGTCATCGGCGAGGACGTCACGCACCTCGTCGAGGCCGAGGCCGAGTTCGGTGAGGCGGCGCACCCGGGCGAGGAGCACGGCATCGCGGATGCCGTACGCCCGGTAGCCGTTGGGGCGCCGCTCCGGTTCCGGGAGCAGCCCGACGTGGTGGTAGTGCCGGATCGCCCGGGTGGTGAGCCCCACGAGCGCGGCGACCTCTCCGATTCGCATGCCGCCAGTAGAAACCCTGCCGCTGCGTCAAGGTCAAACGGCAGGGGCCGCGCACGGGACGCCGCGGTTACGCCCCCGACAGCCGCGCCAGCGCCTCCGGGGCCTCCTCCACCGTGTCGACCAGGGCGATGCGGGCCTCCATCCTCCGGCCGGACGCCAGCGTCCGCAGCAGGGGCCAGGCGGGAAGCTCGCGGGTCCAGTGGTCGTGGCCCACCAGCACCATCGGGACGGGTTCGCCGCGTGACTCGTAGTAGTTCGGGGTCACGCTGTCGAAGATCTCCTGGACCGTCCCGGCCGCGCCGGGCAGGAAGATCACGCCCGCGTTCGACCGGGCCAGCAGCCCGTCCTCGCGCAGCGCGTTGGTGAAGTACTTCGCGATGTGCCCGGCGAACGGATTCGGCGGCTCGTGGCCGTAGAACCAGGTCGGGATCGACACGGACGCGCCGCCGCCGGGCCAGCGCTCCCGTACCGCGAAGGCGGCCCGCGCCCAGTCGGTGACCGACGGGGTGAAGGACGGCACCGCGCCCAGCACCGCGCACGCCTCGTCCAGCATCGCGTCGTCGTGCGGCGCCGCGTACGCCCCCAGGTTGGCCGCCTCCATCGCGCCCGGGCCGCCCCCGGTCGCCACGGTGAGGCCGCGGCGGGCCAGGGTCCTGCCGAGCCGGGCCGCCGCCGCGTATCCCGCGCTGCCCCGGGGCGTCGCGTGGCCGCCCATCACTCCGGCCACCCGGGCCCCGGCGAGCACCTCCTCCAGCGCGTCCGAGATCGCGTCGTCGTGGAGCGCCCGGAGCATCGAGGCGAACGCGTCCCCGTCCGACCGGGTCCGCCGGAACCAGTCGTGGGCGAGGGCGTCCGGCGTGGCCGCGTAACCCTCCCGCGCGAGACCTTCGTAGAGCGCGTCGGGGGAGTAGAGCAGGCCCCGGTACGGGTTGAAGGGCAGGCCCGGGACCGGCGGGAAGACGAAGGCCCCGCCGGCCCTGACCTTCTCCTCGGGGCCGGGCTCCATCGGGCAGCCGAGGAACACGGCCCCGGCGGTGTCCGTGGCCAGCAGCTCCGCGCTCCGCTCCGTCAGGTCCACCGACTGCACGCGGCGCCCGGCCAGCGAACCGGCGGCCACCGCAGCGTCGAACTCGGCCAGTGACTCGATCTCGTCGCCATGGGCGCTCTGGTGCTCGTCCGGCCTCTCCACGCGGCTCATGCTACGAAACGCTCATCCGATACGGACGGGTGCCCGGAAACGCGAGGAACCGGCCGGGCGAGGGGCCCGGCCGGTCCGTTGGTCGCGTCGAGCCGCGCTCAGGGGGTCAGCGGCAGCGCGGCCAGTTCGGCGATCGCCCAGGTGAGCGGGGCGAAGAGGACCAGCAGCGCCACCGCGCGCAACGCCGTCGCCGCGCGCAGCGCCGAGGCCGGGGCCCCGAGCCGCAACAGCGCCCTGGCCGTCTCGGCCCGCGCCTGGCGGGCTTCCAACGCCGAGGTCAGCAGCGTCGCCGTGGTGCAGCCGACGACGAGCACCGCGCCCAGGGCCGTGAGCGGGCCGAACGGCCGGGGCCCGGACCCGTACAGCGCGAAGGCGGCGATGACCGCCGACACGACCGCGCAGACGATGCCGAGCGGGCGGCCGATCCGGCGCGCCTCGTCCATGAGGACCCGGCCCGCCAGCAGGCGTACGGCCCCGGGCCGGACCGTCTGGAGCAGCTTGCCGCACAGGTACGTCAGCCCCGGGCCCGCCGTGGCCAGGCCGATCGCCGTGAGCGTCCAGCCGACGAGCACCGCGGCCGGGGTGGAGTCCAGCTTGCCCGGGAGCGGGAAGGGGCTGCCGGCCGTGCCCCGGCTCGCGTACGCCTCGACGGCGAGACCGGCGGCGGTCAGGGCCACCCCCCAGGGCAGCCCGCCCGGCGGTGCGGCGGGGGCGGAGACCTCCTCGGCGGGCACCGGTTCGCCCCCGTCGTCCGTCTCGCGGGCCGCCCCCACGGGCCGCCCGCGCAGCGCCAGCGCACTGGCCGTCGCGGCCGCCACCGGCACCAGGGCCAGCAGGAGCAGCACGGCGGCGACGGGCAGCGACGCGTCCGCGCCGAGCAGGTCGGCGGCGGCACCGTCGAACGGCAGCCCGGACAGGTCGCCGCGCAGATGGAGGAAGAACAGCAGCGCCACCGCGGAGCCGAGGGTGCACGAGACGGCGGTGGAGACCGCGGCGAGCACACTGAGCTTCACCGGGCCGAGGCCCACGGCGGACAGCCCGCCGCGCGGCCGGGTGCTCGGGTCCGTACGGGCCACCGCGACGGCGAACTGCACGGTCGCCGCCAGCGGGACGAAGCACCACAGCAGCCGCAGCACCGCACCCGCCGAGTGCGGGTGCGCGGCGGTGTAGCCGAGGGTGCACAGAAGAAGGAAGCCGACCCCGGCGGAGGCGGCCGCGACCAGCAGCCGCCGCATCAGGACCAGCGGATGGGAACCGCGGGCTAGACGGAGAGCGAGCACGCCGCGCGCCCCTCCGGATCGGCTTCGGCGGGCAGCCCGACCGTGGAGACGCGGCGCCCGTCGAGCAGGGGCACGACACGGTCGGCGAGTGCGGCGATCTCGGCGTCGTGCGTGGCGAGCACCACCGTGATCCCGTGCGAGCGGGCGGCGCTGGTCAGGGTCCGCAGGACGTGCGTGCGGTCCGTGCGGTGCAGCGTCGCGGTCGGCTCGTCGGCGAAGATCACCGAGGGCCCGGCGGCCAGCGCGCGGGCCACGGCGATTCGCTGCCGCTGGCTCTGCTGGAGGGTGTGCGGGCGCTTCTTGGCGCACGGGCCGATGTCCAGGCGCTCCAGCCACTCCATGGCGGCCTTCCGGGCCTCCCGGTGCGAGGCGCCCCGCAGCAGGAGCGGCAGGGCGGTGTTCTCCCAGGTGTTCAGCTCCGGGACGAGCTGCGGCTCGGGCGCGATCCAGCCGAACTTGTCGCGGCGCAGCCGCTCGCGCAGCCTCGGCCCCATCGTGTGCACGGGCACGCTGTTGAACCAGACCTCGCCCTGCTCGGGCACCAGCTGGCCGGAGAGGCAGTGCAGCAGTGTCGTCTTGCCGCTGCCGCGCGGACCGGTCACCGCGAGGATCTCGCCGTCGCGGATGCCCAGGGAGACCCCGCCGAGCGCGGGTGAGCCGTTGTGGGAGTGCTGCAGGGAACGCGCCCAGATCACATCGTTGTCCGGCGGGGCCACCATGGCGTACACCTCGGTTCAGATCAGATATCCCGTCCCCCGTACGGGGGAACGAAGAGGGGGCCGATCGGTCACTCGGCACCGTAAGGATTCGGATCGCGGTGAGCGGACAGCACGCGGCCCGGGCCCGTCTCTTGCCACTCGATCGGCCGCATCCCAGCCGCTCCGGGAGGTGGAAGACGCCTTGCCCGGCACAGCACAACGGCGCCCGACTACGCTGGTCGTCTCACCCATTGGACATACACGAGGAGGGGTGGCCGTGACCGCCGAGGTACGCCGTCTGCGCAACTACATCAACGGGGAGTTCCGGGACGCCGCCGACGGGCGGACGATCGACGTGGTCAACCCGGTGACCGAGGAGGTCTACGCGACCTCGCCGCTCTCCGGCCCCGCCGACGTCGACGCCGCGATGGCCGCCGCCGCGGCCGCGTTTCCCGCCTGGCGGGACGCCACGCCGGCCGAACGCCAGCGCGCCCTGCTCAGGATCGCGGACGCGTTCGAGGAGCGGGCCGAGGACCTCATCGCCGCCGAGTCCGAGAACACCGGCAAGCCGATCGGGCTGACCCGCACCGAAGAGATCCCGCCGATGGTGGACCAGATCCGCTTCTTCGCGGGCGCCGCCCGGCTCCTGGAGGGGCGCTCGGCCGGTGAGTACATGGAGGGGCTGACCTCGATCGTGCGGCGCGAGCCGGTCGGCGTCTGCGCGCAGGTCGCGCCGTGGAACTACCCGATGATGATGGCCGTCTGGAAGTTCGCCCCGGCGCTCGCCGCGGGCAACACCGTCGTCATCAAGCCGTCCGACACGACGCCCGCCTCGACCGTGCTGATCGCCGAGATCATCGGGCAGATCCTGCCCAAGGGCGTCTTCAACGTCATCTGCGGCGACCGCGACACCGGCCGCGCGATGGTCGAGCACCGGACCCCGGCGATGGCCTCCATCACCGGCTCGGTGCGGGCCGGCATGCAGGTCGCCGAGTCGGCCGCCAAGGACGTCAAGCGGGTCCACCTGGAACTCGGCGGCAAGGCGCCCGTCGTCGTCTTCGAGGACACCGACATCGCCAAGGCCGTCGAGGACATCTCGGTCGCGGGCTACTTCAACGCCGGACAGGACTGCACGGCCGCCACGCGCGTGCTGGTCCACGAGTCCATCCACGACGAGTTCGTCACCGCGCTCGCCAAGGCCGCCGCCGACACGAAGACCGGCCTGCCGGACGACGAGGACGTGCTCTACGGCCCGCTCAACAACGCCAACCAGCTGGCCCAGGTCAGCGGCTTCATCGAGCGCCTTCCCGCCCATGCCCGGGTCGAGGCGGGCGGTCACCGGGTCGGTGACAAGGGCTACTTCTACGCCCCGACCGTCGTCTCCGGGCTGAAGCAGGACGACGAGATCATCCAGCACGAGGTCTTCGGCCCGGTCATCACCGTCCAGTCGTTCCGCGACGAGGCGCAGGCCGTGGAGTGGGCGAACGGCGTCGAGTACGCCCTGGCCTCCTCGGTGTGGACCAAGGACCACGCGCGCGCCATGCGGATGTCCAAGAACCTGGACTTCGGCTGCGTCTGGATCAACACCCACATCCCGCTGGTCGCCGAGATGCCGCACGGCGGCTTCAAGAAGTCCGGTTACGGCAAGGACCTCTCGGCCTACGGCTTCGAGGACTACACGCGCATCAAGCACGTGATGACGTCCATCGAGGGCTGAGCGACCCCTCCGCGGCCCCGTGCGGACCAGCCGGTTCGCACGGGGCCGCGGGCCTTCCGGCCCTGTGACGGAGCGGCGTAAAGAGCAGGTAAACGCGGGCGTACGCTGCGGACATGAGCGAGCGAAACGCCCTGCGGCGGCGCATACGCGTGTGGTTGGTCGTCTTCATCGTCTGTCTGGTCCTGAGCGGGCTGACCGCCTTCCCGCTCGTCCACGAACTGCGGTGGACCGAGGATCTGCTGAAGTCCTCGGCCTCTCCCGTCCCCGAGCACTTCCCCGGCCTGCTGGAGTGGATCACCCGCGTCCGCACCGGCCTCGACGAGGCGGACGCCCGCTATCCGTTCGTGCTGTACGGCACCGACTGGCTGGCCTTCGCCCATCTGGTCATCGCGGTCGCCTTCTACGGGCCCTTCCGCGACCCGGTCCGCAACATCTGGGTCATCGAGTTCGGCATGATCGCCTGCGCCGGGATCATCCCGCTCGCGCTGATCTGCGGCCCGATCCGCGACATCCCCTTCTGGTGGTCCGTCATCGACATGTCGTTCGGCGTCTTCGGGGTGATCCCGCTGCTGATCGTGCACCGACAGATCAAGCGCCTGGAGGCGCTGGAGGCCCTGGAGCGGGAGCCGGTGACCGTCCGACCGGGTTCTCCGTCCGCTACGGGGAAGGCTCACCGGTCCCCGTAGCGGTCGATCAGCTTGCGCAGCACGTCGATCCGGTTGGTGGTGACGGAGTCCACGCCGTGGCCGAGCAGCCGGCGCATCGTCCGGCCGGTGTCGGCGGTCCAGGCCGAGACCAGCAGCCCGTCGCGGTGGTTCCGGTCCGTCAGCTCCCGGCTGACCAGCCCGAACCGGTAGTTCAGCCAGCGCGGCCGGACCGCGTCGAGCAGCGCGGGGCGCGGCGGAGCGAGCGTCGTCCACGTCATCGCGATCTCCGCCGACGGGTCGGCCGCCCGCACCCGCAGCATCGCCTCGGGCCCCGCGCAGTAGTACACGCGCTCGCCGGCCCCGCACTCCCGCACCACGCCCACCGTGCGCTTCACCGACTCCGGTGTGGCGCCCGGGAGATCGATCATCACGCGGTGCGCGCCGACGGCGAGCAGCGCCTCGCGCAGCGTCGGCACCCCGCCCGCCGTCAGTTCGGTCAGCTCCTGGTGGCCGAGCCGGTCCAGCCGCAGGTCGTGGCCCCACAGCCGGTCCAGCGTGGCGTCGTGCAGCAGGACCGGCACCCCGTCCCGGGTGACCCGGACGTCGATCTCCACCGCGTCCGCCCCGCGTTCGAGCGCGGAGCGGATCGAGGAGAGGGTGTTCTCGCGGGCGCGGTACGGATCGCCGCGGTGCGCGACGGCGGTGACAGGCGTGGCGATGGGCATGCGGCCATTGTCACCGCCGGTGCGTCACCGTCCGGCGCGGGCCGCCCAGTTGGCGGTGTACGTGTCGATCTCGGCGGACAGCGCCCGCTTGCCGGCCGGGTCCAGGAAGGACGCCTCGACGGCGTTCTTCGCGAGCGCGGCCAGGCCGTGTTCGTCCAGGCCGAGGATGCGGGCGGCCACCGCGTACTCGTTGTTGAGGTCGGTACCGAACATGGGCGGGTCGTCGCTGTTGATCGTGACCAGCACCCCGGCCTGGACCATCTCGCGGACCGGGTGCTGCTCGATGTCCTTCACCGCCCGGGTCGCGATGTTGGACGTGGGGCAGACCTCCAGGGCGATGCGCCGCTCGGCGAGGTGGTCGAGGAGCTTGGGGTCGGCGACCGAGCTGGTGCCGTGGCCGATGCGCTCGGCGCGCAGCTCGGTCAGCGCGTCCCAGACGGTCTGCGGGCCCGTGGTCTCCCCGGCGTGCGGCACCGAGTGCAGGCCCTCGGCGATCGCCCGGTCGAAGTACGGCTTGAACTGCGGGCGGTCCACGCCGATCTCCGGGCCGCCGAGGCCGAACGACACGAGCCCCTCGGGCCGCAGGTCCACCGCGAGCCGGGTGGTCTCCTCGGCGGCCTCCAGACCGGCCTCACCGGGGATGTCGAAGCACCAGCGCAGCACGACGCCGAGCTCCCGCTCCGCCGCCTTGCGGGCGTCCTCGATCGCCTCCATGAACCCCTGCTCGGGAATGCCGCGCCGGGTCGAGGAGAACGGGGTGACCGTCAGCTCCGCGTACCGGATGTTCTGCCGGGCCATGTCCCGGGCGACCTCGTACGTCAGCAGCCGGACGTCCTCCGGGGTGCGGATCAGGTCCACGACCGACAGGTAGACGTCGATGAAGTGGGCGAAGTCGGTGAACGTGAAGTAGTCGGCCAGCGCCTCGGGGGCGGTGGGGACCTTGGAGTCGGGGTGGTGCGCGGCCAGCTCCGCGACGATGCGGGGGGAGGCCGAACCGACGTGGTGGACATGGAGCTCGGCCTTGGGCAGCCCCGCGATGAAGGGGTGCAGGTCGGTCATCGGGGCCTCCGTGGGCGTGGAGTGTGACGGGCCCCGGTCGTGGGGCGACCGGGGCGGGGGACGGGAGTCATCGTAGGACGGGCCCGTAGCATGACCGCATCACGATGGGGGAGGCCCATGTCGGACAACACAGGTCAGCCCGCGGACGGGGCCGCGCCGATCGATCCCTGGGCACCGCCGGAGCGGCGCACGCCCCGCGGCAACCAGGCGCCTCCGGGCGGCCCCGAGCCCTCGGACGGCCCGGCGTCCCCGGGCGACACCGAGCCCTCGGACCGCCCGGTGCCTTCGGGCGGCCGTGTGCCCCTGGGCAAGAAGCCCGGCGCCGGGAGCCCCGGCCCCGACGCCCCGGCCGGCGCCGGACCCGGGGACGGAATACCCGCCGACGGCATATCGGGTGGCCCGCGACCGCCCGCCGTGCACGACCAGCGGACGGTCACCTCCATGCCGGGCCCCGGCACGGGACCGGTCCCGACCCCCGGCGCCGGCACACCACAGACCGGGCCCGCCGGATGGGCCGCCCCCGGAACGCCCGGAGCCCACGGAGCCGTGTCCCCGCCCCCCGTCGGGCCGAACGGCCCCGGCCAGGCCGGACCACCGGCCCAGGACGGCTTCCCGGGCGCCCAGCCGCAGTACGGCTACCCCGGCCCGCAGACCCCCGGCTACGGCTGTCCGGGCGCACAGCCCTCGCAGTTCGGCTATCCCGCGGGGCAGGCGCCGCAGTACGGCTACCCGGGCTACCCCGGTTACGGAAACCCCTGGGGAGGCCCGGCGCCCGCCAACGGGATGGGCATCGCCGCCCTGGTGCTCGGCATCATCGCGACGGCCGGCTTCTGCATGTACGGCGTGGGTATCATCCTGGGCGTCCTCGCGCTGATCTTCGGCATCATCGGCCGCGGCCGCGCCCAGCGGGGCGAGGCCGACAACGGGGGAGTGGCGCTGGCCGGGATCATCCTCGGCTCCGTCGGGATCGTCGTCAGCGCCGCCTTCCTCGGCTTCTTCATCTGGCTCGTGACCAACGACAAGTTCGATGACGAGGACAGCGGGTCCGACTACGAGCCCGCGCCCGTCTCCCTCGTGGCCGAGGCGCGCGAGCAACCGCCGCTGGGCCACTTCTCCGTACGGGCCTGAGCGGACCCGGACCACGGCTCGCGGGGCGGCGGAGGACGCCTCCGCCGCCCCGCGAGCCGTCTCACAGGGACCGGGCCCGCAGCTCCTCCCGGGCCGCCATCAGCGCGAACCCCAGCAGATTGAGCCCGCGCCACTGTGCCGGGTCCTGGGCGCGCGGGTCGTCCGCGGCGAGCCCGATGCCCCAGATCCGGTCCAGAGGGCTCGCCTCCACCAGCACCCGGTCTCCGGTGCCGAGCAGGAACGCGCCCAGCGCCGCGTCCTGGCCGAACTTGTGCACGCTGCCCGCCACCACCAGGCCGTACCGCTCACGTTCCCAGACGGCGTCGTCGAAGCCCCGGACCAGCCGGCCGGTCTTCTTCGCCTCGGCGGGGCTCTTCGCCGCCAGCGCCCGCTCCGCCGCCTCGGCGTCACCGAACAGCCGGGCCTTGCCGGCCATCATCCAGTGCTCCGCCGACGCGTAGGTCACGCCGTCGACAGTGAACGGCGAGGGCCACCACTGGCTGAGGCAGCTCGCGCCGATGGTGCCGTCCGGGCGCGGCCGGTGCCCCCAGAAGTGCAGGTACTTCACCCGCTCGCCGCGACCGGTCAGCTCGATCAGTTCTTCGACGCCGCGCACGTCCCCCATGTGTTCCATGCTCCGGAGTCTGCCACCCGCCACTGACAACGGGCCCACGTGATCCGGATCACTACCAATGAGTAGCCGAACCCGCGTCATGAACCGGGCCGGGCCCGCTCTCTCCCGTGAACGCGCCCGCCGTCCGGCCGGCGCGACACGGACTACGGAGGCGGGCCATGAAGGGCTCGGAGGTCAGGGCAGCGGTCGAGTGGCTGGCGTCGGCGGCACCCGACCCGGTCGCCTGCCGGTGGGACTGGGAGCGCGATCCGCGGGGGATCGCGCTCCTGCCCGCCGGCCGGCGCTGGGACGTGCTGATCCTGCCGGGGCGGCTGGGCTATCCCACGCTCGACGTGCTCACCCGGCTCATCGACCGGCCGGGGCCGGTCCTCGCGGACTTCGGCGAGTCCCGGATGGGGTTCTTCGTCCCGCCGGGCACCGTCGCCCGCTGGGTCGGCACGGGCATCCGGGGAGCCGGGCGCGGCACCTGGATCGTCGTTCCGCACCCGGGCCGCGCGGCCGGAAAGGTGCGCTGGCTCGTCCCGCCCGACGGCTCGGGCACCCTCACCGACGCCACGCTCCTGGAGCTCGCGATGCACGAGGCGGCGGCCGGCCCGGCGAACGGTGAGGAGGGCTGACGCTGCCAGAGGTCTTGACAACCCGATTGGTCTGGACCATGTTGTGCGCGCCGCACCAATTCCCCGCGCCGCATCAATTCCCCCCTGTACGGAGGCCGTTGTGGAACGCACAAGACCCCCCGCCCGCATGACCGGACTGGTGGCCGCCTTCTCGGCCGCCCTCCTCGCCGCAGGCGGTCTCGCCGCCTCGGCTCCCACCGCCGCCGCGGCCGACGCCGAGGTGGCGAGCAACGGCACCTTCGAGGCCGGGCTCTCCGGCTGGAACTGCTCCGGCGGCAGCGGAACGGCCGTCAGCAGCCCCGTACACGGCGGGACTTCGGCGCTGAAGGCCGCCCCGGCCGGCAGCGACAACGCGCGGTGCTCCCAGTCCGTGAAGGTCAAGCCCGGCTCCACGTACACGCTGAGCGCCTGGGTGCAGGGCAGTTACGTCTACCTCGGCGCCGCGGGCACCGGCACGACCGACGTCTCCACCTGGACGCAGTCCGCCCCCGGCTGGCAGAAGCTGACGACGACCTTCACGACCGGGCCGTCCACCACCTCGGTCAGCATCTACACCCACGGCTGGTACGGCACTCCGGCCTACTACGCCGACGACATCAGCCTGATCGGCCCCGGTGGCGACCCGGTCGTGCTCCCCTCCGCCCCCACGGCCCTCAAGACCGGTACGGTCACCTCCTCCTCGGTCGCCCTGTCCTGGGCCGGCTCCTCAGGGGCCACCGGCTACCACGTCTACCAGGGCGGCACCAAGGTCCAGAGCGTCACCGGGACCTCGGCCACCGTGACCGGCCTCAGCGCCTCCACCGCGTACAGCTTCCAGGTCAGCGCCGTCAACGAGGCGGGCGAGTCCGCCAAGTCGGCCGCGGTGTCGGCCACCACAGGCAAGGGCGGCGACGGCGGTACCGGTACCCAGCTGCCGGCCCACGCGCTCGTCGGCTATCTGCACTCCAGCTTCGCCAACGGCTCCGGCTACACGCGCATGGCGGACGTGCCGGACTCCTGGGACGTCATCGACCTGGCCTTCGGTGAGCCGACCTCCGTCACCTCGGGTGACATCCGCTTCAAGCTCTGCCCGGTCACCGAGTGCCCGAACGTCGAGTCGGAGGCCGAGTTCAAGGCGGCCATCAAGGCCAAGCAGGCCGCCGGCAAGAAGGTCCTGATCTCCATCGGCGGCCAGAACGGCCAGGTGCAACTCGCCACCACCGCCGCCCGCGACATGTTCGTCTCCTCGGTGAGCAAGATCATCGACGAGTACGGTCTCGACGGCCTGGACATCGACTTCGAGGGGCACTCGCTCTCGCTGAACACCGGGGACACCGACTTCCGGAACCCGACCACCCCGGTGATCGTCAACCTGATCTCGGCGGTGAAGACCCTCAAGGCCAAGTACGGCGACAAGTTCGTCCTCACCATGGCCCCGGAGACCTTCTTCGTCCAGCTCGGGTACCAGTACTACGGCTCCGGCCCCTGGGGCGGCCAGGACCCGCGCGCCGGTGCCTACCTGCCGGTGATCCACGCGTTGCGCGACGACCTGACCCTGCTGCACGTCCAGGACTACAACTCGGGCTCCATCATGGGTCTGGACAACCAGTACCACTCGATGGGCGGCGCCGACTTCCACATCGCGATGACCGACATGCTGCTGGCCGGCTTCCCCGTCGCCGGTGACCAGACGAAGGTCTTCCCCGGACTGCGCCCCGACCAGGTCGCGATCGGCCTCCCGGCCTCCACCCAGGCGGGCAACGGACACACCTCGCCCGCCGAGGTCACCAAGGCGCTCAACTGCCTCACCAAGAAGACCGACTGCGGCTCCTACGCCACCCACGGCACCTGGTCGGGCCTGCGCGGCCTGATGACCTGGTCCATCAACTGGGACCGCTTCAACAACTGGGAGTTCTCGAAGAACTTCGACGCCTACTTCGGCTGATCACCCCGTACACCAGCAGGAGCAGCAGCCCGCACAGGAACCAGCTGCCCAGCACATCCAGCGGCCAGTGATAGCCGCGGAGCACCAGACCGATGCCCGTCGCCACCGTCAGCAGAACGGCGGCGACGGGCATCATCCACGCGTGACGCCCCCGCCCGGCGAGCAGCAGCGCCGAAGCCCCGTACGCGACCGCCGCCGTCGCCGCGTGCCCCGACGGGTAGTAGCCGGTGGCCTCGGTCAGCGGCCCGGGCCGGGCGATCCAGTCCTTCAGCGGTACGACGAGCAGCGGCGCCGCCGCCATCGTGAGCGCCGCGCCCAGTGCCTCCCACCGCCGCCCGCGCAGCAGCGACCAGCCGGCCGCACAGGCCAGCACGGGAAGGGCGACCTGCATGTTGCCGAGATCGGCGAGGAATTCGGTGAGCCACCGGGGGCCGAGTCCGACGACGGCCCGCCCGGCGCGCTCGTCGAGGCCGCGCAGCGGACCGTCGGCGGCGACCTGCCAGGTGGTCAGCGCGAAGAGGGCCGACAGGCCCGACACCAGGGAAACGAGAAAAGCCGCCCGCCCCGGAACTGGGGGGGTTGTTCCGGAGCGGGCGAGTGGACCGGTTTGCCGCGCGCCCCGGGGGGTGTGGGGCGGGCGGCCATCCGATCGGTGAGGAGTTCCGGAGCGTGATGCCCCAGTGGTGTGCGCGAAGGCACGCCCGGGACGGTGCTGGGGGAGCTCCGACCCGGATTCACCCGCAGTCCCCTGCGGGCGGGGTGTTTCTCTCATCTGCGAAAACCGTACGTCAGGCGAAGGGGGGACCGATAGCGGGAACGGTATCCCGCCATCGGCCCCCCACCTTTTCTTCACAGGCGCACACGGAACCCCGGTTCAGAGCCCGGCGAAGGCGCCCTCCAGGACGTCCAGGCCCTCGTTCAGCAGGTCCTCGCCGATCACCAGCGGAGGCAGGAAGCGCAGCACGTTGCCGTAGGTGCCGCAGGTCAGGACGAGGACGCCCTCGGCGTGGCACGCCTTCGCGAGCCGGGTGGCCGCCTCCGGGTGCGGGTCCTTCGTGCCCGGCTTCACCAGCTCGATCGCGATCATCGCGCCGCGGCCCCGGATGTCACCGATCAGCCCGCCGTTCGGCAGCTGCGCGCGCATCCCCTCCAGGCGGCCCTTCATGACCTCCTCGATGCGCTTCGCCTTCTTGTTCAGGTCCAGCTCGCGCATCGTCTCGATCGCCCCGAGCGCGCCCGCGCAGGCGACCGGGTTGCCGCCGTACGTACCACCGAGGCCGCCCGCGTGCGCCGCGTCCATGATCTCGGCGCGGCCGGTCACGGCCGACAGCGGAAGGCCGCCCGCGATGCCCTTGGCCGTGGTGATCAGGTCCGGGACGATGCCCTCGTCCTCACAGGCGAACCACTGCCCGGTCCGGCAGAAGCCCGACTGGATCTCGTCGGCCACGAAGACGATGCCGTTGTCCTTCGCGAACCGGGCGATCTCCGGCAGGAAGCCCTTGGCCGGCTCGATGAAGCCGCCCTCGCCGAGCACCGGCTCGATGATGATCGCGGCGACGTTCTCCGCGCCGATCTGCTTGCTGATCTGGTCGATGGCCTGGGCGGAGGCCTCCGCGCCCGCGTTCTCGGCGCCGGTCGGCCAGCGGTAGCCGTACGCCACCGGCACCCGGTACACCTCCGGCGCGAACGGGCCGAAGCCGTGCTTGTACGGCATGTTCTTGGCGGTCAGCGCCATCGTGAGGTTCGTCCGGCCGTGGTAGCCGTGGTCGAAGACGACGACCGCGGTGCGCCTGGTGTACGCGCGAGCGATCTTCACCGCGTTCTCGACGGCCTCGGCACCCGAGTTGAACAGCGCGGACTTCTTCGGGTGGTCGCCCGGGGTCAGCTCCGCGAGCCGCTCGCAGACCTCCACGTAGCCCTCGTACGGCGTGACCATGAAGCACGTGTGGGTGAAGTCCGCGAGCTGCGCGGAGGCCCGGCGCACGACGGCCTCGGCGGAGGCGCCGACCGAGGTCACGGCGATGCCGGAACCGAAGTCGATCAGCCGGTTGCCGTCCACGTCCTCGATGATCCCGCCGCCCGCCCGCGCGGTGAACACCGGCAGCGTGGAGCCGACGCCCGCGGCGACCGCCGCGAGCCGGCGGTCTTGCAGCTCGACCGACTTCGGACCGGGGATGGCGGTGACGAGTCGGCGCTCCTGCGGGATTTCGGTCATGCGGGGCTCCTGGGGGTGTTTCGGACGCTTCTTCGTTGTGCAGGCTAGGCGCGGGGCCCGGGGCGGGGCATGCTCCGATCGGTAGTGGTCGCGTACGTGTCGTTGTCCGCGAAGGACAGAAGGCGGTGTGCGGGCGCGCGGCGCGACCGCGGCGGTCACCATCCGGGCGCGTTGCTGAACTCACCGTGTGCGCGCACTAGATTGACCGGTGCAGTGACGGACCTGGCTGGTCAAGGGGGCAACGGTTCATGGACAACGACGGTACGCACGGCGCGTGGGACACGCGGGGCGCGCCGCCGCCCGACGCCCGGGCCGCGGGCTCCGTACCGCGTCCGGCGGGTCCGCCGCCCGCCGCCCCGCCCGCCTACCCGCCCACGGTCCCGCCGCCCGCCCGGCCCCCCGCCACGCCGCCGCCCCTCGCGCACATCCCGGCCCCGGGCACCGCCTCGCCCACCGCCGACTGGTTCAACGCCCCGCGTCCCGAGGCCGGACCCGGCGTCTGGCGGTACGGATTCGTGCCCCGGCCCGCGGAGCGCGAGGCGCGGCCCTCACTGGTGGGCCCGGCCGCGACGCTGATCCTCTGGCTGCTGCTGTGGCTGCTGCTCTCGGCCCGCGCCGTCCCCTATGTGTTCAAGCCGATCGAGATCATCACCGGACCCAAGTGGTGGGTCATGGGCGGTCTGCGGGACGACGCGCCCGGTCTGGTGGTCGACTCGACCACCCTGTACTACGAGGTCCTGGTCCTCGTCCTGGGCTTCTACGCCGCCCGGATCGGCGGCTGGGCCCATGTCCTGCGGTACTTCGCCGGGGAGCGGTACGAACGCGTCAGGCTGACGCTGTCGGTGGCCGCCGCGGTGGTGCTGCTGTGGCTGGCCTGGACCCCGAAGGTGCCGCTGCTGCTCGTGCTCATGGGATCGGCGCAGGGGTGGCTGCTCAGCGGCGACCAGTTCAAGGCCACCGTGGCCGCCTACACCTGCTACGCGCTGACCACCGCCATCGTCGTGTGGCCGATCGCCCGGGCCGCGCACTGGGGAGAAGCCCTCCGCGACTTCCGGGCCGGACGCACGCCCGGCCGCCCGCCGGGCGCCCAGAGCACGTCCGCCGCCCCCGCTCCGGCCGACGGCCCCCCGCGCGCCCAGTGGCCCGAACTGCGTGCCGCCGGTTCCGCCGACGCCGCCGACGCGCTCACCGCCGCCGTGTACGCGGGCCGGATGAACGACGTGGACTGCGTACGGGTGGGCCACGCCTGGACCGGGGCGCGCGGCCGTCCCGACCGGCTGGCCTCCTTCACCGAGACCGTGCTGCGCAAGGGCGCCGACGCCTTCCTGCACCCCTCCGGCTTCCGGGACGTGCCCCGGCGCACCGCTATCCACGACCCGCTCACCGGCCAGGTCCGCATCGGGGAGTGCGCCGACGACCCGCGCAACCCCTACCCGCGCCGGGGCTCCGGCACGGCGCTGGACCCCGCGTCGCTCGGCACCTCCCTGCTGCTCGTCGGCCCGCCGGGCTCCGGCAAGACCGAGCGGGTCGTCGGGCCCGTCGTGGAAGCCCTCGCGCTGCGGGCGCTCACCGGCCAGGCCGCGGTGCTCGCCGTCGGCGCGGCGGGCGGCGGGCTCGGCCCGGACGACGCCTACGACGTCGTCATCCGCATCGGCGACCCCGCCTCCCTGCACGACTTCGACCTGTACGGCGGCACCACCGACCCGGACGAGGCCGCCGCGGCCCTCGCCGAGGGGCTGGCCGGGGACGTCGCCGCCCTGGAGACCAGGCGCGCCGCGACCGCCCTCGGGCAGCTGCTCGGCCCGTTCCGCACGGTCCACGGCCGCTTCCCCTCCGTGCCCGAACTCCGGGAACTCCTCGAAGGCTCCGCCGCCGCCCTCGGCGCCCTGCGCGACGCCCTGGAGGCCGGGGGCCACCGGGCGATGCTGCGCGAGCTGGAGGCCAGGGCCCGCCAGGCGGGCGGCGGCGCCGACCCGGCCGCCGTCCTGGCCGACCGGATCGCCACCCTCGACCGGCCCGCCTTCGCGGGGTTCTTCGCCACCGGCGAGGACGCCCGGCCGTTCTCGCTGCGCTCGCTGGGGCGGCACCCGCTGCGGGTCCGCGTCGACCTGCCGGAGCGGGCCCACGCCGAGGCGTCCCGCATCCTGGCCCGCCTGCTGCTCGCCCAGTTCAACGCCGTCACAGCCGCCCGCACCGACCGCTCGCTGTTCGTCTGCCTCGTCCTGGACGACGCCACCCACACCGTCACCCCCGAGACGGTCCGGGGCATCCGACGCCTCCGGTCCGTCAACGCGGGGGCGGTCCTGGCCCTGCGCACCCTGGACGACGTGCCGGAGGGGCTGCACACGGCGCTGCTCGGGGCGTTCGGCTGCACCATGGTCTTCCCCGGCCTCACCACCTGGGACGGCAAGCGTTTCGCGGAGGCGTGGGGGAAGGAGTGGGTGGAGGTCCGCGAGGTCGCCCAGCACGGCGTCTTCGCCGACCAGCCGCTCACCCGCGCCCTGCACTCCCTGCGCAAGATGGCCACCGGCAAGGCCGTCACCACGGACGCGGTGACCGTGCGCCAGGTCGAACGGGAGCGGTGGTCCGCCTCCGCGCTCGCCTACGAGCTGCCGCACGGCCACGCCGTGCTCTCGCTCACCAGCGTGGACGGCGAGCACATGCCCCCGCTGCTCGTGCGACTGGGCGGCTGACCACGGGGGAGGAGCGGCCGGCAGGGGTGCGGGACACGAGTGGCTGCGGTGACAGGGACTCTGCCACCCTGGCAGAATCGAAGTGAGCCGTTCATACGGGACGGCGAAAATCACCCCCTGCCAAAGGCCCTCACCCCCATGCCGCCCACGCTCGCCTCGCTCGTCCAGCACTCGGCGCTCAAACTCACCGTGCGCGCGGGGGCGGACCGCCTCGACACACCGGTGCGCTGGGCGCACGCCAGCGAGCTGACGGACCCCGTCCCCTACATGGAGGGCGGCGAACTGCTGCTGGTCACCGCGACCAACCTGGACGCGGAGAACCCGGAGGCGATGGGGCGTTACGTGCGACGGCTCGCCGACGCCGGAGTGGCCGGTCTCGGCTTCGCCGTCGGCGTCAATTACGACGAGGTGCCCCGGCCCCTGATCGGCGCCGCCGAGGAGGCCGGGCTGCCGCTGCTCGAAGTGCCCCGCCGCACCCCCTTCATCGCCATCGCCAAGGCCGTCTCCTCGCACATCGCGGCCGACCAGTACCGCGCGGTCACGGCCGGCTTCGAGGCGCAGCGGGAGCTGACAAGTGCGGCGCTCGCCGGGGACGGACCCGCCGCCCTCCTCACCCGCCTCGCCGCCCACGTCAACGGCTGGGCCGCCCTCTACGACACCGCCGGGGCCGTCGTGGCCGCGGCCCCCGACTGGGCGGCCCGCCGCGCCGCCCGGCTCACCCCCGAGGTGGAGCGGCTGCGCGCCCGCCCCGCCCCGGCCAGCATGGTCGTCGGCGACACCGACGACCGCGTCGAGCTCCAGTCCCTGGGCACCGGCCGCCGGGTCCGCGGCGCCCTCGCCGTCGGCACCGGAGCCGCCCTGGGCACCGCCGAGCGGTACGCCGTGCACTCGGCGGTCGCCCTGCTCACCCTCACCACCGCCCGCTCCCGCGCCCTCCAGGGCGCCGAGCAGCGCCTCGGCGCGGCGGTGCTGCGGATGCTGCTCGCGGGCCAGCCCGACCACGCCCGCGCGGTCGCCGGGGACCTTTACGGCGGGCTGCTCGACGCCCCCTTCCGGCTGCTCATCGCCGAGGGCCAGGACCCCTCGGCCACGGCGCTCCTGGCCGACGCCCTCGACACCGCGGCCGACCGGTCAGGCGAGACCCTGCTCATGGTCCCCGAGGGCGAACGGCTCCTGGTGCTGGCCGCCGACGGCGGGGCCGCGGTGGCCGCCTGCCAGGCGTACGCCGCGGCGCAGGACGAGCTGACCCCGCGCGAGCCGGCCGCCGCCCAGGACAGCGACGTCGTGGTGGGCATGTCCGCCCCGGCCGGCCCGGTCGCCGTGTCCGCCGCGTACAAGCAGGCCGAGCAGGCCCTCTCGGTGGCCCGCCGCCGGGGCCGGGCGCTGGTCGAGCACGCGGAGCTGGCCACCGGGTCCGTGCTGCCGCTGCTCGCCGACGACGCCGTGCGGGCCTTCGCGGACGGGATGCTCCGCGCGTTGTACGAGCACGACGCCAAGGGCAGGGGCGATCTGGTCGCTTCGGTGCGCGCCTGGCTCTCGCACCACGGCCAGTGGGACGCCGCCGCCGCCGACCTGGGCGTCCACCGGCACACCCTGCGGTACCGGATGCGGCGGGTGGAGGAGATCCTCGGGCGCTCGCTGGACGACCCGGACGTCCGGATGGAGCTGTGGCTCGCCCTCAAGGTGACCACACCACCACCTGGCCAATAGGGCGCATCCCGGACCCGCTCTGCTCCACGCAGGACAAACGCCAGGCGCCCCCGGCGGCCCTACCGTGGGGGCCGACACACCCCACGCCATCGAAGGGCCGGACTCCATGACCTCCACCCACGCCTTCTGGCTGGCCGGCCGCCAGGCCACCGGCGAGGAAAGCTTCGACGTCACCAACCCCTGGGACGGGCGTCTCGTCGGGACGGTCTCCGTCCCGACCGAGGCCCAGGTCGAGGAGGCCGTCGCCGCCGCACACGCCGTGCGCGAGGAGTTCGCCGCGACCCCGGCCCACGTCCGCGCCGCCGCGCTCGACCACGTGGCGCGCCGCCTCGCCGAGCGCACCGAGGAGATCGCCCAGCTGATCTCCGCCGAGAACGGCAAGCCCATCAAGTGGGCGCGCGGCGAGGTCGGGCGGGCCGTGTCCGTCTTCCGCTTCGCCTCCGAGGAGGCCCGCAGGTTCAACAGCGGCGAGGCCCAGCGCCTGGACACCGACGCGGGCGGCACCGGCCGCCTCGGCCTCACCCGGCGCTTCCCGCGCGGCACGGTCCTCGGCATCGCGCCCTTCAACTTCCCGCTGAACCTGAGCGCCCACAAGGTCGCCCCGGCCATCGCCGTCGGCGTCCCGATCATCCTCAAGCCCGCACCGGCGACGCCCGTCTCCTCGCTGGTCCTCGGCGAGTTGCTGGCCGAGACGGACCTCCCGGCCGGCTCCTGGTCCGTCCTCACGGTCCCCAACGACCGGATGCCCGCCCTGGTCCAGGACGAGCGGCTGCCCGTGATCTCCTTCACCGGGTCCGCCCCCGTCGGCTACGCGATCATGGACTCGGTGCCCCGTAAGCACTGCACGCTGGAGCTCGGCGGCAACGGCGCCGCCGTCGTCCTCGGCGACTACGCCTCCGACGAGGACCTGGACTGGGCCGCGACCCGCATCGCGACCTTCTCCAACTACCAGGGCGGCCAGTCCTGCATCTCGGTCCAGCGCGTCATCGCCGACGCCGCCGTGTACGACCGGCTGCTGCCCAGGATCGTCGCCGCCGTGCGGGCCCAGGTCACCGGCGACCCGTCCGACCCCACCACGGACGTCGGCCCGCTGGTGGACGAGGCCGCCGCGCGGCGCGTCGAGTCCTGGGTCGACGAGGCCGTCGCGGCGGGCGCCCAGCTCCTCGCGGGCGGCAAGCGCGACGGGTCCACGTACGCCCCGACCGTCCTCGCCGGACTGCCCGACGGCGTCACCCTCGCCACCGAGGAGGTCTTCGGCCCGGTCCTGTCCGTGCAGAAGGTGAACGGCGAGACCGAGGCGTTCGCCGCCGTCAACGCCTCGCAGTACGGCCTCCAGGCGGGCGTGTTCACCCATGACATCCAGGCCGCCTTCCGCGCCCACCGCGCGCTGGAGGTCGGCGGCGTGATCATCGGCGACGTCCCCTCGTACCGCGCCGACCAGATGCCGTACGGCGGAGCCAAGCAGTCCGGCGTGGGCCGCGAGGGCGTCCGCTACGCGATGGACGACTACACCTACGAACGCGTCCTCGTCCTCACGGGCCTCGCGCTCTGACGCCCACGCGGACACATGCCGCACGCGGTGGCGGGCAGTTGAGTGGCGACCGACCCGATCGGCGCCCCGAGGCTGGTCGAGGTGGCCGCAATCGGGTACATACGGACGAGTAGAACCGGACAGGTGAGCACGGGCGGGACGCACCCCGCCGCCCGTGCGCCTGCCGGGTCCGCCCACCCCACGACGCGGCGAGGTGAGCCCTCATGTCCGCTCCATCCGCACAACAGCCCACGCCCAAGGTCACCGAACGCGAAGCGCGCCGGGTCGCCGAGGACGCCCGGGAACAGGACTGGCGCAAACCCAGCTTCGCCAAGGAACTCTTCCTCGGCCGCTTCCGCCTGGACCTGATCCACCCGCACCCGCAGCCCGCCGGCGAGGACGTCCGGCGCGGCGAGGAATTCCTCGCCCGGCTCCGCGAGTTCTGCGAGACCCGGGTCGACGGCGCCCTCATCGAACGCGAGGCGAAGATCCCCGACGAGGTCGTGCGCGGTCTCAAGGAGCTCGGCGCGCTCGGCATGAAGATCGACGTCAAGTACGGCGGCCTCGGCCTGACCCAGGTCTATTACAACCGTGCCCTCGCCCTGGCCGGCTCCGCGAGCCCCGCGATCGGCGCCCTGCTCTCCGCCCACCAGTCGATCGGCGTGCCGCAGCCGCTGAAGACGTTCGGAACCCAGGAGCAGAAGGACGCCTTCCTGCCCCGGCTGGCCCGTACCGACATCTCGGCGTTCCTCCTCACCGAGCCGGACGTGGGCTCCGACCCCGCGCGGCTCGCCACCACCGCCGTCCGGGACGGGGACGACTACGTCCTCGACGGGGTGAAGCTGTGGACCACCAACGGAGTCGTCGCGGACCTGCTCGTCGTCATGGCGCGGGTACCGAAGTCCCCGGAGGGCAAGGGCGGCATCACCGCCTTCGTGGTCGAGGCGGACGCCCCCGGCATCACCGTGGAGCACCGCAACTCCTTCATGGGCCTGCGCGGCATCGAGAACGGCGTCACCCGCTTCCACCAGGTGCGCGTGCCCGCCGCCAACCGCATCGGACCCGAGGGCGCCGGGCTCAGGATCGCGCTCACCACGCTCAACACCGGCCGGCTCTCGCTGCCCGCGATGTGCGTCGGCTCCGGCAAGTGGTGCCTGAAGATCGCCCGCGAGTGGTCCGCCGTCCGCGAGCAGTGGGGCAGGCCGGTCGCCCGGCACGAGGCCGTCGGCTCCAAGATCGCCTTCATCGCGGCGACCACCTTCGCCCTGGAGGCCGTGGTCGACCTCGCCTCGCAGATGGCCGACGAGGACCGCAACGACATCCGCATCGAGGCGGCGCTCGCCAAGCTGTACGGCTCCGAGATGGGCTGCCTGATCGCCGACGAACTGGTCCAGATCCGCGGCGGACGCGGCTTCGAGACCGCCGCGTCCCTCGCCGCCCGGGGCGAACGGGCCGTCCCCGCCGAGCAGATGCTCCGCGACATGAGGATCAACCGGATCTTCGAGGGCTCCACGGAGATCATGCACCTGCTGATCGCCCGCGAGGCCGTCGACGCCCACCTCAAGGTCGCCGGCGACATCATCGACCCCGACAAGCCCCTCTCCGCCAAGGCGAAGGCCGGCGCCAACGCGGCCGGCTTCTACGCCAAGTGGCTGCCCAAGCTCGTCGCGGGCCCCGGGCAGCTGCCCACGACCTACGCCGAGTTCCACCCGGCCGGCCACCCGGACCTGGCCACGCATCTGCGGTACGTCGAACGCGCCTCGCGCAAGCTGGCCCGCTCCACGTTCTACGCGATGTCCCGCTGGCAGGGCCGCATGGAGACCAAACAGGGCTTCCTCGGCCGGATCGTGGACATCGGCGCCGAACTCTTCGCGATGAGCGCCGCCTGCGTCCGCGCCGAGCACCTGCGCGCCACGGACGAGCACGGCCGCGAGGCGTACCAGCTCGCCGACGCCTTCTGCCGCCAGGCCCGCATCCGCGTCGAGGAGCTGTTCACCCGGCTCTGGTCCAACACCGACGACCTCGACCGGCGCGTCGTCGAGGGCGTCCTGTCCGGCACCTACGGCTGGCTGGAGGAAGGCGTGGTCGACCCGAGCGGCGAGGGCCCCTGGATCGCCGACGCCACCCCCGGCCCCTCCACCGAGGAGAACGTCCACCGCCCGATCCGCTGAGCCGCCGGGCCGGTGCGGGCGGGGCGCGTCCAGTCGCTGGACGCGCCCCGCCCGCATGCCCGGGTTCACGGCAGGATGGACGCCCGTGACCGTCATCCATGTCCCCGGTTCCAAGTCCGTCACCGCGCGCGCCCTGTTCCTGGCCGCCGCCGCGAACGGCCGCAGCACGCTCGTACGCCCGCTGAGCTCCGACGACACCGAGGGCTTCGCGGCCGGTCTGACCGCGCTCGGCTACGGGGTCGAGCAGGAGGCGGACGCCTGGCACATCACCGGGCGCCCTGCCGGGCCCGCCGCCGCCGAGGCCGACGTCTACTGCCGTGACGGGGCCACCACCGCACGCTTCCTGCCGACCCTCGCCGCGGCCGGTGCCCGGGGCAGCTACCGCTTCGACGCCTCCGCGCAGATGCGCCGCCGCCCCCTCGCCCCGCTCACCGAGGCCCTGCGCACCCTCGGCGTCGACCTGCGTCACGAGGAGGCCGAGGGCCACCACCCGCTGCGCATCGAGGCCGCCGGCATCAAGGGCGGCGAACTCACCCTGGACGCCGGGCAGTCCAGCCAGTACCTCACCGCCCTGCTGATGCTCGGCCCGCTCACGGAGACCGGGCTGCGGATCACCGTCACCGACCTCGTCTCGGCGCCCTACATCGAGATCACCCTCGCGATGATGCGCTCCTTCGGCGCCCGGGTCACCCGCAGCGGCCCCGACGGCACCGTCTTCACCGTGGAGCCCGGCGGCTACCGCGCCACCGCCTACGCCGTCGAACCCGACGCCTCCACCGCAAGCTACTTCTTCGCCGCCGCCGCCCTCACCGGCCGCGAGATCACCGTCCCCGGGCTCGGCCGGGGCGCCCTCCAGGGGGACCTGCGGTTCACCGAGGTCCTGCGCCGCATGGGCGCCGATGTGCACATGACCGACGACTCCACCACGGTCCGCTCGACCGGCACCCTGAGCGGCCTCACCGTCAACATGCGCGACATCTCCGACACCATGCCCACGCTCGCCGCGATCGCCCCGTTCGCCTCGGGGCCCGTCCGCATCGAGGACGTCGGCAACACCCGCGTGAAGGAGTGCGACCGGCTGGAGGCGTGCGCGGACAACCTGCGGCGCATGGGCATCACGGTCACCACGGGCCCCGACTGGATCGAGATCCTGCCGGGCACGCCCCGGCCCGTCGAGATCGAGACCCACGGCGACCACCGCATCGTCATGTCGTTCGCCGTCGCCGCCCTGCGCACCCCCGGCATCACGTACGACGACCCGGGCTGCGTGCGCAAGACGTTCCCCGGCTTCCACGAGGCGTTCGCCGCCGCCACCGGCTGAGAAGGGGGCGGGGACGGGGACACGGACGGGTCAACCCGGGACACCCTGTCCCCGCGCACAGCGGGAGCGGCGACAATGGGGCCCATGACCGACAGCCCTGCCCCTCTCGCCGACCCGCACCTCGTCTTCGACGCCGTGGACGGACGCCGGGATCTCGTCATCCTCGGCTCCACCGGGTCCATCGGCACCCAGGCCATCGACCTGGTGCTGCGCAACCCCGACCTCTTCCGCGTCACCGCGCTGTCCGCGGCCGGCGGCCGGGTCGCGCTCCTCGCCGAGCAGGCCCGCCTGCTGAAGGTGCGCACCGTCGGCGTCGCCTCCTCCGAGGCCGTACCCGCTCTGCGCGAGGCGCTGCGCCAGGAGTACGGGGCGGGCGAGCCGGTCCCCGAGATCCTCGCCGGGCCCGACGCGGCGACGGAGCTGGCCGCGAGCGACTGCCACACCGTGCTCAACGGGATCACCGGCTCCATCGGCCTCGCCCCGACCCTGGCCGCCCTCAAGGCGGGCCGCACCCTGGCGCTCGCCAACAAGGAGTCCCTGATCGTCGGCGGCCCCCTGGTCAAGGCGCTGGCCGCCCCGGGGCAGATCATCCCCGTCGACTCGGAGCACGCCGCGCTCTTCCAGGCGCTCGCCGGCGGCACCCGCGCCGACGTGCGCCGTCTCGTCGTCACCGCGTCCGGCGGCCCCTTCCGCGGTCGCACCCGGAGCGAGCTGGCCGAGGTCACCCCGGAGCAGGCCCTCGCGCACCCGACCTGGGCCATGGGACCGGTCATCACCGTGAACTCGGCCACCCTGGTCAACAAGGGCCTCGAAGTCATCGAGGCGCACCTGCTCTACGACATCCCCTTCGACCGCATCGAGGTCGTCGTCCACCCCCAGTCGTACGTGCACTCCATGGTCGAGTTCACCGACGGCTCCACGCTCGCCCAGGCCACCCCGCCCGACATGTGCGGCCCCATCGCCATCGGCCTCGGCTGGCCCCTGCGCGTCCCCGACGCGGCGCCCGCCTTCGACTGGACGAAGGCGTCCACCTGGGAGTTCTTCCCGCTGGACACCGAGGCCTTCCCGTCCGTCGGTCTCGCCCGGCACGTCGGCGCGCTGGGCGGCACCGCGCCCGCCGTGTTCAACGCGGCCAACGAGGAGTGCGTCGACGCGTTCCTGTCCGGGAAGCTGCCCTTCAACGGCATCATGGACACGGTCACCACGGTGGTGGGCGAACACGGCACACCGGAATCGGGAACTTCTCTCACCGTCGCGGACGTACTCGAAGCGGAGACCTGGGCGCGGACCCGGGCCCGGGAACTCTCGGCCAAGGCCATTGCGGAGGCACGCGCATGAGCATGACGACGATCCTGCTGACGATTCTCGGCATCGCCGTCTTCGCGTTCGGTCTGCTCTTCTCCATCGCCTGGCACGAGCTGGGCCACCTCTCCACCGCCAAGCTCTTCGGCATCCGCGTCCCGCAGTACATGGTCGGCTTCGGCCCCACCATCTGGTCCCGCAAAAAGGGCGACACGGAGTACGGCATCAAGGCCATCCCGGCCGGCGGCTACATCAGGATGATCGGCATGTTCCCGCCCGGCCCCGACGGGAAGCTGGAGGCCCGCTCCACCTCGCCCTGGCGCGGAATGATCGAGGACGCCAGATCCGCCTCGTTCGAGGAGCTCCAGCCGGGCGACGAGGACCGCCTCTTCTACACGCGCAAGCCGTGGAAGCGCGTCATCGTGATGTTCGCCGGCCCCTTCATGAACCTGGTGCTGGCCGTCGCGATCTTCCTCGGCGTCTCCATGACCTTCGGTTTCCAGACCAACACCACCGAGGTCGCGGGCGTCCAGAAGTGCGTCATCCCGCAGAGCACCGAGCGCACGACCTGCAAGAAGTCCGACGCGGTCTCCCCGGCCCAGGCCGCCGGGCTGAAGAAGGGCGATGTGATCGTCGCCTTCGACGGCGACCGCATCGACTCCTGGGACGCCCTCTCCGACCGCATCCGCGACACCATCGGCCCCGCCACCATCACGGTGGAGCGCGACGGGCAGGAGAAGACCCTGCACGCGGTCCTGCTGAAGAACGCCGTCGCCAAGAAGGACTCCCACGGCGAGGCGATCGCCGGCGAATTCGTCACGGCCGGCTACCTCGGCTTCGCCGCCCAGACGAAGATCCTCCCGCTCTCCTTCGGCGACTCGGTCGTGCGGATGGGCGACATGATCGAGAACGGAGTCGACTCGATCGTCGCCCTGCCGTCGAAGATCCCCGCCCTGTGGGACGCCGCCTTCGGTGACGGCGAGCGAGCGGCGGACTCCCCGGTCGGCGTCGTCGGCGCGGCGCGCATCGGCGGCGAGGTGATGACGCTGGACGTCCCGGCGGAGAACCAGATCGCGATGATGCTGTTCCTGCTGGCCGGCTTCAACCTCTCGCTGTTCCTCTTCAACATGCTCCCGCTGCTGCCGCTCGACGGCGGCCACATCGCGGGAGCCCTGTGGGAGGCGCTGCGCCGGAACGCGGCCCGGATCTTCAAGCGCCCCGACCCCGGCCCGTTCGACGTCGCCAAGCTGATGCCCGTGGCCTACGTGGTCGCCGGGGTCTTCATCTGCTTCACCCTGCTCGTCCTCGTCGCCGACGTGGTCAACCCGGTGAAGCTCACCTGACCGGGACCGGCCGGGCGCGCCCGGTGCACCACGAGTGACCGGTGGTGTGCGGGGTGCGTCCGGCCGGCCGACATTCCGTACGGGGCCGGACGCGGTGTGCTCCCGGCCGCCCCCGGTGACGTAACCTCGAAGGCCGGAGCCCGCCGATACCGGGACCTCGATCCACACCTTGGGGATGCTCAGCGCATGACTGCGATTTCTCTCGGAATGCCCGCCGTTCCGACCAAGCTCGCCGAACGGCGGGTCAGCCGGAAGATCCAGGTCGGATCGGTTGCGGTCGGCGGGGACGCCCCCGTCTCGGTGCAGTCGATGACGACGACCCGTACGTCCGACATCGGCGCGACGCTTCAGCAGATCGCCGAACTCACCGCCTCCGGCTGCCAGATCGTACGCGTGGCCTGCCCGACCCAGGACGACGCGGACGCCCTGAAGACCATCGCGTCCAAGTCGCAGATCCCGGTGATCGCGGACATCCACTTCCAGCCGAAGTACGTCTTCGCCGCGATCGACGCCGGCTGCGCGGCGGTGCGCGTGAACCCGGGCAACATCAAGCAGTTCGACGACAAGGTCAAGGAGATCGCGCGCGCCGCGAAGGACGCCGGCACGCCGATCCGGATCGGCGTCAACGCCGGCTCGCTGGACGCCCGGCTGCTCCAGAAGTACGGCAAGGCCACCCCCGAGGCGCTGGTCGAATCCGCGCTCTGGGAGGCGTCCCTCTTCGAGGAGCACGACTTCCGCGACATCAAGATCTCGGTCAAGCACAACGACCCGGTCGTGATGGTCAACGCCTACCGCCAGCTCGCCGCCCAGTGCGACTACCCGCTGCACCTCGGCGTCACCGAGGCGGGCCCCGCCTTCCAGGGCACCATCAAGTCGGCCGTCGCCTTCGGCGCCCTGCTCAGCGAGGGCATCGGCGACACCATCCGCGTCTCGCTGTCCGCGCCCCCCGCCGAGGAGGTCAAGGTCGGCATCCAGATCCTGGAGTCGCTGAACCTGCGCCAGCGCCGTCTGGAGATCGTCTCCTGCCCCTCGTGCGGCCGCGCCCAGGTCGACGTCTACAAGCTCGCCGACCAGGTCAGCGCCGGTCTGGAGGGCATGGAGGTCCCGCTGCGCGTCGCCGTCATGGGCTGCGTGGTCAACGGCCCCGGCGAGGCCCGCGAGGCCGACCTCGGCGTCGCCTCCGGCAACGGCAAGGGCCAGATCTTCGTCAAGGGCGAGGTCATCAAGACCGTGCCCGAGTCGAAGATCGTGGAGACCCTCATCGAGGAAGCCATGAAGATCGCCGAGCAGATGGAGAAGGACGGCATCGCCTCCGGCGAGCCCGAGGTCTCCGTCAGCTGACCCGCCCCGGCCCCGGCAGCGCCCCGCGAGGAACCCCTCGGCGGGGCGCTGCCGCGTGCGGGCCCCCGGCGGGTGCCGCACAGCTGTTCCCGGGCACGGGCGGCGTCACTCAGGCTCTTCGGTTACAGTGCGGAAATCAGCAGACCGCATGGTGAGGCCCCCTCGTGTTGACGCACACCACTACCCGGGTCCTCGAACCCAGCGACCTCGGCGCCGCGCTCGCCGTCCTGGAGAGCGAGCCCGTGGCCAACGCCTTCGTGACGTCCCGCGTGCAGATCGCCGGACTCGATCCCTGGCGCCTCGGCGGCGAGATGTGGGGCTGGTACGCCGACGGCCGGCTCCGCTCCCTGTGCTACTCCGGCGCCAACCTCGTCCCCATCTGCGCCGGCCCCGAAGCCGTCCGCGCCTTCGCCGACCGCGCCCGCCGGGCCGGCCGCCGCTGCTCCTCGATCGTCGGCCCCGCCGAGCCCACCGCCGAGCTGTGGCGCCTCCTCGAACCGGGCTGGGGCCCCGCCCGCGAGGTCCGGGCCAACCAGCCCCTCATGGTCACCGAGAGCCCGTCCGCCGAGGTGGAGCCCGACCCGCTCGTCCGCCGCGTCCGCAAGGACGAGATGGACATCCTGATGCCCGCCTGCGTGGACATGTTCACCGAGGAGGTCGGCGTCTCCCCGCTGGCCGGCGACGGCGGACTCCTCTACCAGGCCCGCGTCGCCGAACTCATCGGCGCCGGCCGCTCCTTCGCCCGGATCGACGACGGCAAGGTCGTCTTCAAGGCGGAGATCGGCGCCACCACCCCGCAGGCGTGCCAGATCCAGGGCGTGTGGGTCGCCCCCGAGTACCGCGGCCGCGGCCTCTCCGAGACCGGCATGGCCGCCGTGCTGCGGTACGCGCTGGCCGATGTCGCCCCGGTCGTCAGCCTGTACGTGAACGACTACAACACCCCCGCGCGCAAGGCGTACCGCCGCATCGGCTTCCGGGAGACCGGCGCCTTCATGAGCGTGCTCTTCTGACCGGGCCACGCCCCGGCCGCCCGGACAGTAGGGTCGGCCCATGGCAGCAGATTCCGGGGGCGGCCCCCGCACCACCGGCGTCCGGGTCGGGCCGATCGACCTCGCGGCCCGCGTCGACGAGGCGCTGGCCGTCCAGGCCGTCGCCTTCGGCCTCAGCACCGCGGAGGTCGAGGTCCGCCGGCACATCGTCCTCCGCCACCTCGACCACCCGCACGCCCGCGCGCTCGGCGCCCTGACGCCCGAGGGCCGGCTCGTCGGCTTCGTCTACGGCATGCCCAACGACCGCGGCCACTGGTGGTCCACCGTGGTCGAGCCCTACCTCCGCGCCACCGGCAGCGCCCACTGGCTGGACGACGCCTTCGTGATCACCGAGCTCCACGTCCACCCGGACTTCCAGAACCGGGGCATCGGCCGCACCCTGATCACCACCGTCACCGACGCCGTCGCCCAGCCCCGCTCGATCCTCTCCGCGATCGACACCGAGAGCCCGGCCCGCGGCCTCTACCGCTCCCTCGGCTACCAGGACCTCGCCCGCCAGGTGCTCTTCCCCAGCGCCCCCAAGCCGTACGCGGTGATGGGAGCGCCCCTGCCACTGCGCCGTACGTGAGGGAATGGATTTCCGCCCGCACGGGCCGCCCCGCTAACCTCGGGCCCATCACCCTTCCGAGCAGGAGTTCACCATGGCCCAGGTCCAGCGCATGTCCCGATTGATGATCAAGACACTGCGCGACGACCCGGCGGACGCCGAGACGCTCAACCACAAGCTCCTCGTCCGAGCCGGCTACGTACGACGCACCGCTGCCGGAATCTGGTCCTGGCTGCCGCTCGGCAAGAAGGTCCTGGAGAACATCACCCGCGTCGTGCGCGAGGAGATGGACGCCATCGGCGGCCAGGAGGTCCTGCTCCCCGCGCTGCTGCCCAAGGAGCCCTACGAGGCGAGCGGCCGGTACGACGAGTACGGCGACCTGCTGTTCCGGCTCCAGGACCGCAAGGGCTCCGACTACCTCCTCGGCCCCACGCACGAGGAGATCTTCACCCAGGTCGTCAAGGACATGTGCTCGTCCTACAAGGACCTTCCGGTCATCCTGTACCAGATCCAGACGAAGTACCGCGACGAGGCCCGCCCCCGCGCCGGTGTGCTGCGCGGCCGCGAGTTCCAGATGAAGGACTCGTACTCCTTCGACACCAGCGACGAGGGCCTGGCCGAGGCGTACCAGCTGCACCGCGCCGCGTACATCCGCATCTTCGAGCGGCTCGGCCTGGACCACCGCATCGTCTCCGCCGTCTCCGGCGCCATGGGCGGCTCCGCTTCCGAGGAGTTCCTGGCCCCGGCACCCGCCGGCGAGGACACCTTCGTGGACTGCCCGAACTGCGACTACGCGGCCAACACCGAGGCCGTCACCTTCGTCGCCGCCCCCGGCGACGCCTCGGGCACCGGCCCCGTCGAGGAGCTGGACACCCCCGACACCCCGACCATCGAGACCCTGGCCGTCCACCTCGGCGTGCCGGCCTCCGCCACCCTGAAGAACCTGCTGGTGAAGGTCGACGGCGAGATCGTCGCCGTGGGCGTGCCCGGCGACCGCGAGGTGGACCTCGGCAAGCTGGGCGAGCACCTGGCCCCGGCCGTGGTGGAGCTGGTCACCGCCGAGGACTTCGTCGGCCGCCCCGACCTCGTACGCGGCTACGTCGGCCCCCAGGGCCTGGAGAAGGTCCGCTACATCGCCGACCCCCGCGTCGCCCCCGGCACCGCCTGGATCACCGGCGCCAACAAGGACGGCAAGCACGCGAAGAACGTCGTCGCGGGCCGCGACTTCGAGGTGGACGACTACCTCGACGTCGTCGTGGTGGAGGCGGGCGACCCCTGCCCCAAGTGCGGCACCGGCCTCCAGCTCGACCGCGCCATCGAGATCGGCCACATCTTCCAGCTCGGCCGCAAGTACGCCGACATCTTCGCGCTCGACGTGCTCGGCCAGCAGGGCAAGCCCGTCCGCGTCACGATGGGCTCGTACGGCATCGGCGTCTCCCGCGCCGTGGCCGCCCTCGCCGAGCAGACCGCCGACGAGAAGGGCCTGTGCTGGCCCCGCGAGGTCGCCCCGGCCGACGTCCACGTCGTCGCCGCGGGCAAGGCCCTCCAGACCGAACTGGCCCTGGAGGTCTCCGACAAGCTGGCCGCCGCCGGACTGCGCGTCCTGGTGGACGACCGCGCCGGCGTCTCGCCCGGCGTCAAGTTCACCGACTCCGAGCTGATCGGCGTCCCGAAGATCCTGGTCGCCGGCCGCCGCTCGGCCGAAGGCGTCCTGGAGCTGAAGGACCGCCGCACCGGCGAGCGCGAGGAGCTGACGGTCGAGGAGGCCATCGCCCGCCTCTCCGAGCAGCAGGACTGACCCTCCTCACGCGCGAGGGCCCCGCACGGAACGCTCCGTGCGGGGCCCTCGCGCGTCCTACAGCCAGCCCGCGAACTCCAGGGTGACTTCGCCCTCCTGGCGGCGTCCGGCAGCCAGCGCCCGGGTGCCCGACTCCACGGCACGGAACAGCGTCCAGCCGTGCAGCCGCTCCTGGTCCACGTCCAGCGAGTCCGCGAGCTTCCTGACCCTGCGGCGCGCCGTCGTGGCCCCGGCGGGCGACGCGATCAGGTCCTCCACCCGGTCCCGGACCAGCCGGGCCAGGTCGTACGCCCGCTCACCGACCAGCGGCTCGGGCCCGACCGTCAGCCAGGGCGCCCGCTCACCCGCGAGCACCTTGCTCTGCCGGAAGTTGCCGTGCAGCAGCAGCGTCTCCGGGGACCCGGCGACCAGCTCATCCCGGGCCGCCAGCGCGGCGGTGACCAGGGGCTCCAGCGCGGGGTCGGACGCGGCGGCGGCACGCATGGCCTCCACGCGCCGCCCGGTCCGCTCGGCGACCGTCTCGAAGCCGTGCCCGGCCGGCGGGTCGACCCACAACCGGCGCACCGTCCCGGCCGCTTCGAGGAGCGCCTTCGCCTCCGGCAGCGACCGCAGCGACATCTCGGGGTGCAGCCGCTCCAGCAGCAGCGCGCCCGCCACCGGCCGCCCGCCGTCCGCGGGATCGAGCAGCCGGACCGCGCCCCAGCCGTTCCAGTGCGCCAGCGCCGCCTGTTCGAGGCCGGGCGCGGCACCGGACGGGGCCAGTTTCAGGGCGGCCGGGGTGGAGTCGGCCCCCCGGACCAGCAGAACCAGGCTGCTGCGCCCGCCGGGGGCCGCGACCCGCTCCACGACCGGGTCGCGGCCGGTCGCGGCCAGCGCCCGCTCGGTCAGTGCGGGCAGCCCCGCGAGCCATTCCCCGGCGGCCGTATCCCCGTACGACTCGCCGAGCGCTCGCACCAGACGCTGCGGCGGTTCAAAACCCATACGTGCTGTGTTCCCTTTCAAGCCTGCTGCGGTGCGCGCCCACGTCAGTGGCCGGTCCCGGCCCGCTCGGCGAGCCCGGGAAAGGGTACGCCGCTGCCCCGCCAGCGCGCCGCGCGTACCGCGGCCTCCCGCAACGCGTCCGCGGCGCTGCGCCGCAGCGACCCGTCGGCGGCGCGGACCAGGTCGGAGTAGACGTACCCGACGCGGTCCTCCAGGACGGCGGCGAGCCGGACCGCCGCCGCGGCGTCCGGCACCGCGAACGGCAGGGCGTACGCGGCGTCCGAGGCCACCGGCTCACCGCCCAGGTCCCGGACCGTGCGCACCAGGGCGTCCCGGCGGGCGCGGTGGGCGTGGAACGCGGCGGTGGCCTCGGCCCGGCGCTCCGCCGCGACCCGGCCGCCCGCCACCCCGTAGCCGTAGACGGCGGCGTGCTCGGCGGCCAGCGCCGCCTGGGCCGCTTCCAGCGGGCCGTCGCGCTTGACGTCGCTCATGCCGGGGTCTCCTTGGCCAGTTCGGTCAGCAGGTAGGCGTGTGCCGCGCAGGCCGCGGCGACCGAGGCCAGCAGGCGGGCCAGCTCGCCGGGCGCCTCCAGGAGCAGCGCGGTGCAGGCGTCCGCCGCGGAGCGCTCGGCCGCCGCCAGCTCCTTGACCGCGGCGGCGGGGGTGGTGGCGCGCGAGCGGGCCATGCCGAGCGCGGGGGCCTTCTCGGCGGAGAGCGCCTCGAGATGGGCGCGGACCGCGTCGCGCAGGGGAGTGAGAGCCGTCGCGGTCGTCGGGTGGGCCCGGAGCACGTGCTCGTAACCGGCGAGCAGCGTCGCCGTGGTGCGGGTGGCGCTGGTGCGCAGCGTCTTCTCCGCGCGCACCGCGGAAGCCCCGTGCGCGGACTTCTTGGTGCCCCCGCCCGTGCCGTCGTCGTCGCCTCCGCAGCCGGACAGCACCGCCCCGGCGGCCAGTGCGCCGGTCGCCGCGAGCGCGCCCCTGCGCGTCGTCCCCGTACGCCGCACTTGCTCTCCTTCGGGCTGGACCTGTCTTGACTGGATCTGTCCGGAAGTGATCACCGCCTGTGAGCGTACCCGCGCTCGGGGGCCCGGCTGACAGCAACACCCCTTGCGACCGGATACCCTTTGACCAGACACGCGAGATCCCCACAACAGCACACGCGGCCGAGGAGTCACCCGGATGAGCACCACCCAGAGCGAGAGGCTGCGCGGGCTGGTCGAACCGCTCGTCAGCGCCGAGCAGCTGGAGCTGGAAGAGATCGAAGTCTCCCGGGCAGGCCGCCGCAGAGTGCTGCGGATCGTCGTGGATTCCGATGAGGGTGTCGAGCTGGACACCTGCGCGGAGCTGAGCCGCGCGATCTCCGCGAAGCTGGACGAGACCGATGTGATGGGCGAGGACGAATACGTCCTGGAGGTCAGTTCTCCCGGCGCCGACCGCCCGCTCTCGGAGCACCGCCACTACGTGCGCAACACCGGCCGCCTGGCCAGGCTGACCCTGCGCGAGGGCGGCGAGCTGGTGGCCCGCATCCTCGCGGTGGACGAGGACGGTCTCGACCTGGAGGTGCCGGGCGTCAAGGGCCGCAAGCCCACCGCCCGCCGGATCGCCTTCGACGAGATCGCCAAGGCCCGCGTGGAGCTGGAATTCAACCGCAAGGACAAGAAGGAAGAGGAGGCGTAGCCGTGGACATCGACGTGAAGCTGCTGAAGGGCTTGGCGCAGGACAAGGAGATCCCGTTCGACGTCCTGGTCGAGGCGATCGAGTCGGCCCTCCTCATCGCGTACCACCGCACCGACGGCAGCCACCGCAGGGCGCGCGTGGAGCTGGACGAGCGCGGCCACGTGACGGTGTGGGCCAAGGAGGACCCGGCCGACCTGGAGGAGGGGCAGGAGCCCAAGGAGTTCGACGACACCCCGTCGGGCTTCGGCCGGATCGCCGCGACCACCGCCAAGCAGGTCATCCTCCAGCGTCTGCGCGACGCCGAGGACGACCGCACGTTCGGCGAGTACGCGGGCCACGAGGGCGACGTCGTCACCGGCGTCGTCCAGCAGGGCAAGGACCCGAAGAACGTCCTGGTCGACATCGGCAAGCTGGAGGCCATCCTGCCGGTGCAGGAGCAGGTGCCCGGCGAGGAGTACACCCACGGCCTGCGGCTGCGCACCTACGTGGTGCGCGTCGCCAAGGGCGTGCGCGGTCCCTCCGTCACGCTGTCGCGGACCCACCCCAACCTGGTGAAGAAGCTCTTCGCGCTGGAGGTCCCGGAGATCGCCGACGGTTCCGTCGAGATCTGCGCCATCGCCCGCGAGGCCGGCCACCGCACCAAGATCGCGGTCCGTTCGACCCGCTCCGGCCTCAACGCCAAGGGCGCCTGCATCGGCCCGATGGGCGGACGCGTGCGCAACGTGATGGCCGAGCTGCACGGCGAGAAGATCGACATCGTGGACTGGTCGGACGACCCGGCCGAGATGGTCGCCAACGCGCTGTCACCCGCACGGGTGAGCGAGGTCGAGGTCGTTGACCTCGGCGCCCGTTCCGCCCGGGTGACCGTGCCGGACTACCAGCTCTCGCTGGCGATCGGCAAGGAGGGGCAGAACGCCCGCCTGGCCGCCCGGCTCACCGGCTGGCGCATCGACATCCGCCCGGACACCGAGACCGACGCCGAGCGCGACGTCGCCGACCGCGAGCGGGCCGAGCGGGCCCGGGAGCGCTCGGACCGGCGCTGACGCACCCCGAGCGGCGCCCGGGGAATAGATCCCGTCGGCCGGTCGCTGAGATCACGACAACGTCCGTTCGATTTTTGCCCCAAAGGGGTGAGGTCGGTGCGGGGAGGTAGACTTAACCGTGTCTGGCCGGACGCACGCCCGCGCTTGCCCTGAGCGAACCTGTGTGGGATGCCGGGAGCGGGCGGCCAAGAACGAGTTGCTGCGCATCGTCGCGGACGGGGACGCCTGCGTCCCCGATCCTCGCGGTACGCTGCCCGGCCGGGGTGCCTATGTGCATCCCGTCCCCGACTGTCTGGACCTGGCGGTTCGCCGCCGGGCATTCCCCCGGGCCTTCAAGGCCAAGGGGCCGTTCGACCCGACCGCGGTACAGCGGTTCGTCGAGCGGGTGACACCGTAAGAAATGAACGGCACGGGTCCCCGTGCGGTCAGGTACCTCGCGAGTTGGAAGTAGGTCGAGATTGCGATGAGCACTCGATGAGTACGCGATGAGTACGCCCATGAAGTAGCGACGGTCCGGCGGTAACCCGGACCTAAAAGGAGCGAAGTGGCTAAGGTCCGGGTATACGAACTCGCCAAGGAGTTCGGTGTGGAGAGCAAGGTCGTCATGGCCAAGCTCCAAGAACTCGGTGAATTCGTCCGTTCGGCGTCCTCGACGATCGAGGCGCCGGTCGTGCGCAAGTTGACTGACGCACTGCAGGGGCCCGGCGGCAACGCCGGCAAGCCCGCTGCCAAGCCGGGCGCGCCCCGCAAGGCCGCCCCCGCCAAGCCCGCGGCGCCGTCTCCGGCCCCCGCGGCACGTCCCGCTGCCCCGAAGCCCGGCGCCCCGGCCCCCAAGCCGGCCGCCGCCGAGGCCCCCGGCAGCACCCCCTCGGCGCCGGCCCCCGGCCCGCGTCCGGGCCCGAAGCCCGCGCCGAAGGCCCCGGTCACGCCGGTGCCCGCCGCGGAGTTCTCGGCCCCGGCCCCGGCCCAGCCGGCCGCGCCGCAGGCCCCGCGCCCCACCGGCGCGACCCCCGGCCCCCGTCCCGCGCGTCCGGCCCCGTCCGGTCAGCAGGGTGGCGGCCAGCGCGACGGCGGCCGTGGCGGCGAGCGCCCCGCGCGTCCCGCCGGCCAGGGCGCCCCGCGCCCCGGCGCCCGTCCGGCCGGTCCCCGTCCGGGCAACAACCCCTTCACCTCCGGTGGCTCGACGGGCATGTCCCGTCCGCAGGCACCCCGTCCCGGCGGCGCCCCGCGTCCCGGTGGCGGCCAGGAGCGCCCCGGCGCCCCGCGTCCGCAGGGCGGCCCCGGTGGCGCCCCGCGCCCGCAGGGCCAGGCCGGCGGTGCCCCGCGTCCGACTCCGGGCGGCATGCCCCGGCCGCAGGCGCCCCGTCCGGGCGGCGGCCCCGGTGGTAACCGACCCAACCCGGGCATGATGCCGCAGCGTCCCGCTGCCGGCCCGCGTCCCGGTGGTGGCCCCGGCGGTGGCCGCGGTCCCGGCGGCGGCGGTCGTCCGGGCGGCGCCGGTCGTCCCGGTGGCGGCGGCTTCGCGGGTCGTCCGGCCGGTCCCGGCGGCGGTGGCGGCGGCTTCGCCGGCCGTCCCGGTGGCGGCGGCGGTGGCGGCGCGGGCCGTCCCGGCGGTGGCGGCGGCTTCGGCGGCCGTCCCGGCTTCGGTGGCCGTCCCGGCGGCCCCGGTGGCCGCGGTGGCACGCAGGGCGCCTTCGGCCGTCCCGGCGGTCCCGCGCGTCGTGGCCGCAAGTCGAAGCGGCAGAGGCGCCAGGAGTACGAGGCCATGCAGGCCCCGTCGGTCGGCGGCGTGATGCTGCCTCGCGGCAACGGACAGGCCGTCCGGCTGTCGCGCGGTGCCTCGCTCACCGACTTCGCCGAGAAGATCAACGCCAACCCGGCTTCGCTGGTCGGCGTCATGATGAACCTCGGCGAGATGGTCACCGCCACGCAGTCCGTCTCCGACGAGACGCTGAAGCTCCTCGCGGACGAGATGAACTTCGTCCTGGAGATCGTCAGCCCGGAGGAGGAGGACCGCGAGCTGCTCGAGTCCTTCGACATCGAGTTCGGCGAGGACGAGGGCGGCGACGAGGCCCTGCTGCCGCGTCCGCCGGTCGTGACCGTCATGGGTCACGTCGACCACGGTAAGACGCGACTCCTGGACGCGATCCGCAAGACGAACGTCATCGCGGGCGAGGCCGGCGGCATCACCCAGCACATCGGTGCCTACCAGGTCTCCGCCGACGTCAACGGCGAGGACCGTCGGATCACCTTCATCGACACCCCGGGTCACGAGGCGTTCACCGCCATGCGTGCCCGTGGTGCGAAGTCGACCGACATCGCGATCCTCGTGGTGGCGGCGAACGACGGTGTGATGCCCCAGACGATCGAGGCGCTGAACCACGCCAAGGCGGCCGACGTGCCGATCGTGGTCGCGGTCAACAAGATCGACGTCGAGGGCGCCGACCCGACCAAGGTGCGCGGCCAGCTCACCGAGTTCGGTCTGGTGGCCGAGGAGTACGGCGGCGACACGATGTTCGTGGACATCTCCGCCAAGCAGGGTCTGCACATCGACCAGCTGCTGGAGGCCGTCGTCCTCACCGCCGACGCCTCGCTCGACCTGCGGGCCAACCCGGAGCAGGACGCGCAGGGCATCGCGATCGAGTCCCACCTCGACCGCGGCCGCGGTGCCGTCGCGACCGTCCTGGTCCAGCGAGGCACCCTGCGGGTCGGCGACACGATGGTGGTCGGCGACGCCTACGGCCGTGTCCGCGCGATGCTCGACGACAAGGGCGAGAACGTCGAGGAAGCGGGTCCGTCGACCCCCGTCCTCGTGCTGGGTCTCACCAACGTCCCGGGCGCCGGCGACAACTTCCTCGTCGTGGACGAGGACCGTACGGCCCGCCAGATCGCCGAGAAGCGTGCCGCCCGCGAGCGCAACGCCAACTTCGCCCGCAAGGGTGTCCGGTTCTCCCTGGAGAACCTGGACGAGGCGCTCAAGGCCGGTCTGGTCCAGGAGCTCAACCTCATCATCAAGGGCGACGCGTCCGGTTCGGTGGAGGCCCTCGAGTCCTCGCTGCTCCAGCTCGACGTCGGTGAAGAGGTCGACATCCGGGTCCTGCACCGCGGTGTGGGTGCGGTCACCGAGTCGGACATCGACCTGGCGACCGGCTCCGACGCCATCGTGATCGGCTTCAACGTGCGCGCCGCAGGGCGTGCGCAGCAGATGGCCGACCGCGAGGGTGTGGACGTCCGTTACTACTCGGTCATCTACCAGGCGATCGAGGAGATCGAGGCGGCCCTCAAGGGCATGCTCAAGCCGGAGTACGAAGAGGTCGAGCTCGGTACGGCGGAGATCCGCGAGATCTTCCGCTCGTCCAAGCTGGGCAACATCGCCGGTGTGCTCGTCCGGTCCGGCGAGGTCAAGCGCAACACCAAGGCGCGCCTGCTGCGCGACGGCAAGGTCGTCGCGGAGAACCTCACCATCTCCGGTCTGCGCCGCTTCAAGGACGACGTCACCGAGATCCGCGAAGGCTTCGAGGGCGGTATCAACCTCGGCAACTTCAACGACATCAAGATCGACGACGTCATCGCGACGTACGAGATGCGCGAGAAGCCGCGAGGCTGACCCGTACCTCAACAGTCGGGGCCGGTCGACGGGACCTATTTCCGTCGATCGGCCCCGGCCGTTCCGTGTACGGTTCTTGTGTCCCCGCCGATCATCGGCGGGGCGCGAACCCGAACCGGCGGGACATCCGGACATACATGTATGTGGGGACACTGTCCTTCGACCTGCTTCTCGGCGACGTACGGTCGCTGAAGGAGAAGCGCTCCGTGGTCCGTCCGATCGTCGCCGAACTCCAGCGCAAATACGCGGTGAGCGCGGCGGAGACGGGCGGCCAGGACCTCCACCGCAGGGCCGAGATCGGCCTCGCCGTGGTCTCCGGGGAGACCCGGCACCTCACAGACGTACTCGACCGGTGCGAGCGCCTCGTCGCCGCCCGGCCGGAAGTGGAGCTGCTGTCCGTACGACGGCGGCTGCACAGTGACGAAGACGACTGAGCAAGGCATAAGGAGACGGACCAGTGGCCGACAACGCGCGGGCTAAGAAGCTGGCGGACCTCATCCAGGAGGTGGTCGCCGGGAAACTGCAGCGCGGCATCAAGGACCCGCGCCTGGGGACCCACGTGACGATCACGGACGTCCGCGTCACCGGTGACCTGCGGGAGGCCACGGTCTTCTACACGGTCTACGGCGACGACGAGGAGCGGGCCAGCGCGGCGGCCGGTCTGCAGAGCGCCAAGGGCATCCTGCGGTCGGCGGTCGGCTCGGCGGCGGGGACGAAGTTCACCCCGACGCTCACCTTCGTGGCCGACGCCCTCCCGGAGAACGCCCGGGCCATCGAGGACCTGCTCGACCGGGCGCGGGCCTCGGACGCCAAGGTGCGCGAGGCGTCCTCGGGCGCCACGTACGCCGGCGACGCGGACCCGTACCGCAAGCCGGAGGACGAGACCGACGAGGACGCAGCCTCCGAATGACGCAGAACAAGACGCCGGACGGCCTTGTCATCGTCGACAAGCCGTCCGGCTTCACTTCGCACGACGTCGTCGCCAAGATGCGCGGCATCGCCCGCACCCGCCGCGTCGGCCACGCCGGGACCCTGGACCCGATGGCGACCGGCGTGCTCGTGCTCGGCGTCGAGAAGGCCACCAAGCTCCTCGGCCACCTCGCGCTGACCGAGAAGGAATACCTGGGCACGATCCGGCTCGGCCAGAACACCGTCACGGACGACGCGGAGGGCGAGATCACCTCGTCCGCCGACGCCTCCGGGGTGACGCGCGAGGCGATCGACGCCGGGGTGGCCGCCCTGACCGGCGACATCATGCAGGTGCCGTCGAAGGTCAGCGCCATCAAGATCGACGGCAAGCGGTCCTACGCGCGGGTGCGCGGCGGCGAGGAGTTCGAGATCCCGGCCCGGCCGGTGACCGTCTCGTCCTTCCGCGTCTACGACGTCCGCGAGGCGGTCGCCGAGGACGGTACGCCCGTGCTCGACCTGGTCGTCTCGGTGGTCTGCTCCTCGGGGACGTACATCCGGGCCATCGCCCGTGACCTCGGCGCCGGGCTCGGTGTGGGCGGCCATCTGACCGCCCTGCGGCGGACCCGCGTCGGCCCGTACGGGCTGGACGCCGCGCGCACGCTGGACCAGCACCAGGAGGAGCTGACCGTGATGCCGGTGGCCGAGGCCGCCGCGTCGGCGTTCCCCCGCTGGGAGGTGGACGAGAAGCGGGCGAAGCTGCTGCTGAACGGCGTACGGCTGGACATGCCCGCGTACCCGCAGGGGCCGGTCGCCGTCTTCGGGCCGGAGGGGCGGTTCCTGGTGCTGGTCGAGGAGCAGAAGGGCAAGGCCAAGAGCCTCGCCGTCTTCGGCTGACCGGGCCCCGGCGCCTTCGCCGGACCCTCATCGTGGAGCGGGCGGAGCCCCCTGTGCCCGCTCCACGATCCCCCACCCATTTCTGTCCGGCGAACGCCCCGGATTCACCCCAACGGGCAGGCGCTCGGAGTGAATCAGGGGGGTGACGGGGGCGCTTTCGCCCGGAGTGGTCCGCGCGGGGATCTTCGGCGGCCTACCGTCGGATCATGGGATGCGGGGACCGGGCGACGCTGGTACGACTGTGCGATCCGGCCGGCCGGCCGCGGGGGACCGGCTTCGTCGCCGACGACCGGGGCACGGTCGTCACCAGCCACGAGGCCGTCGACGGGCTTCCGCACCTCGTGCTGCACGGCACCGACGGCCGCAGCCACCACGTCGAGGCCGCCGACATCACCGCCGTGCCGGAATGGGACCTCGCCCTCCTGCCCACCGGGGGCCCCGACACCCTCGGCGTCCGGCCGCTGCCCATGTGCGTGCGCGAGCGAATCGACCCCGGTACGTATGTGACGGTCGCCGCGCACGGCCTGCGCGAGGCGCGCGTGCTGGGCCGCACGCCGGTCACGTACACCAGCCGCGGCCGCACCCACCGGATCGACCGGGCGCTGGAACTGGCCCTCGGCACGGACGGCAGCGACGCGCTCCGGCTGGGCGGCGCGGCGGTCGGCGGACCCGTGCTCGACCCGGACAGCGGAGCCGTCATCGCCGTCATCGGGCTCGCCCTGCGCGCCTCGCACGCCACCGCAGGCTGCGCCGCGCCGCTGGCCGGGGCGCCCGCCGACGGGCCGCTGGGCGAGCTGCTGCGGCGCAACGCCGCCACCGTCCCCGGCTACGGCCCCGATCTCAACCTCGCCGGGGCCCTCCAGCTCACCGCCATGTCCCTCGGCTCGGCGGGCGGCCCGGACGAGCGGCACGAGCCGGTGGAGCGGCCCGACGTCCGCGCCGAGTCCGAGGCGTTCGCGGCGGCCGGACCGGACGCGCCCGCCGTGGTCCTCGGCCTCGTCGGCGAGCCGGGCACCGGGCGCACCACCGAGCTCGCCGCCCTCGCCGCGCGCCGGGCGACCGGGCCGGTGCCCGCGCCCACGCTGTGGCTGCGCGGGGCCGACCTCCTCGCGGAGGACACCTCCGTCGCCGACGCCGTCGCGCGCACGCTCCAGCAGGCCGGGCGCATCGTCGGCGCCGCCGGAGCCCCGGGCGACATGGCCGTCGCCACGCCCGAGCGGGTCGCCCGGCTGGCCGCCGCCGCCGGCGTGCCCCTGCTGGTCCTGTTGGACGCCCCGGAAGAGATGCCGCCCGTCCTCGCGCACCGGCTCGCCGACTGGACCACCGGCACGGTCGGCTGGCTCCGCGAGAACGGCGCCCGGCTCGTCGTCGGCTGCCGCCCCGAGCACTGGGAGACGGCCGGTGCGCTCTGCCCGCCCGAGGCCCTGCACCGGCCCGCCAGGCCCGCCCGGCGGCTCCCCCCGGCGGTCCGCGTCACCGACTTCACCGCCGGCCAGGCCGAACGCGCCCGGGAAGGGCTCGGCCTCCCGCCCGACGCCCTCGCCGCCGGCCACGACCGTCATCCGCTGACCCTCCGCCTGCTCGCCGAGGTGCGCGGGGCCCTGCCGCCGGACACGGCCGGGCGCCCCGGCACGGAGGAGGTCTTCGCCGCCCACCTCGACCTGCTGTGCCTGCGCATCGCCGTCCGCATCGCGGCCGGGAGCCGCCCCGGACCCACTGCGGTGCGGCGCCTGGCGGCCCGGGTGGCCGGACAGGTCCACGAGGCGGCCCGGCGGTGCCTCGGCCCGGGGCAGGGCGAGCTGGACCGGGCCGCCTTCGAGGAACTGTTCCCCTGGCGTACGGGGTGGGCCCCGGCGGTCCTCACCGAAGGGCTCCTGGTCCCGGCCGGCGCGGGCTACCGCTTCGCGCACGAGGAGGTGGGGGACTGGATTCAGAGCACGCACCTCGATCTGGACGCCGCCCTGCGGGCGCTGGTGCACCGGTGGCACGCGGAGCCGGCGGAGGACGACGCCCGGGTGCCGCGTCCCCGCCGGGGCGCACCCGAAGCGGACCCGGCGCCCGCCGGACCGCGCAGCCTGCCCGTCCCCCGGCACCGGATCGGCCCGGTCATCCAGGCCCTCCTGCTGCTGGCCCGCCGCCACGGCACGGCCGCCCTGGCCCACCGGCTCGCCGACCTCATCGACGCGCTGGACCGGCTGCCGGAGGGAGCCGCGGCGGCCTGCGGCGGGGACCGGTCCCACTCCGATCCGCGCTGGTGGGCCGCGCGCCTGCTCGCCGAGACGCTGCTGAGGGTGCCCGACGCCCGCCCCTACCTCGGCGTGCTCCGGCTGCTCGCCGGGCGCGTCGTGCGGAGTTCCGCCGAGGCGGGCGAGGGCGGGGCGCGCGGGGCGTACGCGGACTTCGGGCCCTGGTTCTGGCAAGGGCTGCGGCTGCCCGAGACGGACCGGATGGATCTTTTCCGCCGCCTCGTCCCGGCGGACGGGCCGCCGGGAGAGGGGGACGGCGACACGCGGTTCCTCGACACCGTCGCCCGGCGGCTCGCCGACCGTCCGCGCACGGTGCAGCCCCTCCTGTGCGCGTGGTTCACGGACGAACGGGCACTCGCCGCGGCGCCGGACTCCTCGGTGCACCCCACCGTCGCCGCCGCCGCGCAGGCCCTGCTGTACGCCCGCCGCGACCTTGCCGTCGATGACCTGGCCGACGCCCTCGTCGACGCCGGGCACCCCCGGGCCGAGGAGCTGCTCGTCGCGCTCGCCGAGGACGAGCCCGCCGCGCTCTGCCGGGCCGTCGAGCGGTGGGCCGGGGACGAGGACCGGCGCGCCCGCCGGGTCGCCGCCGTCTCGTACGCGACGCTCCTCGCCCCCCGGCTGACCCTGGACGAGGACCGCGACCGGGTGCGCCGGGGCGTGCTGGCGGTGCTGGCACGCCCGGCCGACAGCGAACTGCACGGGCCCGTCCTCGCCCTGCTCGTCGCGGACCCCCGGACCCGGGCCCGGTATCTCCCGCAGGCCGTCCGGGCCTTCGTCGCCGAGGGCCCGCAGGACGTGCGCGTGCCCGCCGCCGCGCTCGCCGCCGCCCTGCCCACGCACGCGGACATCGTGGTGACCGCCTACCGCGACCGGCTCGCGCGGCCGGACCAGGGTGCGGGCGAGGTACTGCGGACCCTGGCCGGGATCGACGCCCCGGAACTCGCGCTGCACGCCGCCGGACTCGTCCGCGCCTACGCCGAGGGCCACCCGGAGGACACGGCGCACACCGCCGCCTACCTCGACCGCCGCCTGGAGCACGGGCCCGCCGCCCGCGCCCTGCTCCTGCCGCTGCTGACCGGGCTGCTCCGGGACCGACCGGCGGCCGCGCCGGTCCGGGGATCGCTGGCCGCGGTGCTCGCCTCGCCCGGCAGCCCCGCCTCGCAGCCCACCCGGGACGAGCTCCTGGAGGTGCTGCTGGACGCCGAGCAGCGCGGGGGGACCCCGGACCCGGTGGTCCTGGAGGCGCTGCTGCGGGCCGCCGCCGCCGGATGCGCCGGGAGGTCGCCGGTGCGCACCCGGGCGCTGGTGCACCGGACCGGGATGCTCCTCGTGCGTACCCCCGAAGGAGCCGCCCTGTTCGACCGGCGGCTCGTCGCGCTGGTCCGTGACGTCCCCGGGTTCGGCGCGCTGGTCGCGGGGTGGCTGGCCGAGGCGCCGCAGGAGTGGGCGGCCGTCGTCGGGCCCAGCGCACGGCGCACGGTGGAGGCGCTGCGGGCGCCGATGACCATGCCGATGCAGGCCGCAGGGCGTGAGCATGGCAGTCTTAGACCTGCGTAAGCGAGATATCCACGTACACAGGTTCGGGCGAGGAGCGGTCAGAGTGCAGCGCTGGCGAGGCTTGGAGGACATCCCCCAGGACTGGGGGCGCAGCGTCGTCACCATCGGCTCGTACGACGGGGTGCACCGCGGACACCAGCTGATCATCGGCCGCGCCGTCGAGCGGGCGCGTGAGCTGGGCGTGCCGTCGGTCGTCGTGACCTTCGACCCGCACCCCAGCGAGGTCGTCCGGCCCGGCAGCCACCCCCCGTTGCTCGCCCCGCACCACCGGCGCGCCGAGCTGATGGCGGAGCTGGGCGTGGACGCGATGCTGATCCTGCCGTTCACCACGGAGTTCTCGCGGCTCGCCCCGGCCGACTTCATCGCCAAGGTGCTCGTGGACAAGCTGCACGCCCAGCTGGTCATCGAGGGCCCCAACTTCCGTTTCGGCCACAAGGCCGCGGGGAACGTCGAGCTGCTGGCCGAGCTGGGCGCCGAGCACGACTACCGCGTCGAGGTCATCGACCTGCGGGTGAGCGGCGCGGCGGGCGGCGGCGAGCCGTTCTCCTCCACGCTCACCCGGCGCCTGGTGGCCGAGGGGGACGTGGCCGGAGCCGCCGAGATCCTGGGCCGCCCGCACCGCGTCGAGGGCGTCGTCGTCCGGGGCGCGCAGCGCGGCCGCGAGCTGGGTTTCCCCACGGCCAACGTCGAAACCCTCCCGCACACCGCGATCCCCGCCGACGGCGTCTACGCCGGCTGGCTGCACGCCGACGGCGAGGCGATGCCCGCCGCGATCTCGGTGGGCACCAACCCGCAGTTCGACGGCACCGAGCGCACGGTGGAGGCGTACGCGATCGACCGCGTCGGCCTCGACCTGTACGGCCTCCACGTGGCCGTGGACTTCCTGGCGTACGTACGCGGGATGCTGAAGTTCGACACGATCGACGACCTGCTGGTGGCGATGGCCGCCGACGTGAAGCGGTGCGGCGAACTGGTCGCCGCAGCCGAGGCCGGACAGGACTGACCGCACGGGGTTCCCGGCCGGGCCGGCCGGGAACCCCGTAGGCCCGTCAGGACGTGGGCGCGGCCACCTTCGCCGTGGCCCAGTGGCACGCCACCTGGGTCTCCCCGCCGCCCGACAGGATCGGCAGGTCCCGCGTACGGCAGGCGTCCGCGACACCCGCCCGCTCCGCCTCGCCCGAGGCCAGCACCTGGCAGCGGGCGTGGAAGCGGCAGCCGGACGGCACCCGGGACGGGTCCGGCGGCTCACCCGTCAGCACCACCGGATCGCCCGGCGCCTCCGGCAGCACCGACAGCAGCGCCTGGGTGTACGGATGGCGCGGGGCCGTCAGGATCTGCTCGACGGCGCCCGTCTCCACGATGCGGCCCAGATACATCACGGCGACCCGGTCCGCGATGTTCCACGCCAGCCCGAGGTCGTGCGTCACCACCAGCGCGGAGAGCCCCAGCTCCTCGCGCAGCTTGAGCAGCAGCGCCAGGATCTCGCCGCGCACCGACGCGTCCAGCGAGGCGACCGGCTCGTCCGCCACGATCAGCTCCGGCTCCAGGACCAGCGCCCCCGCGATCACGACGCGCTGGCGCTGACCGCCCGACAGCTCGTGCGGGTAGCGCAGGAAGAAGCGCTCCGGGGGGCGCAGGCCGGCCCGCGACAGCGCGTCGTGCACCGCCTGCCGCTCGTCGCCCGCGTAGCCGTGGATGCGCAGTCCCTCGGCCACCGCGTCGTACACCGTGTGGCGCGGGTTCAGCGAACCGCTGGGGTCCTGGAGGACCAGCTGGGCGCGCTTGCGGTACGCCTTGAGCGCCCGGCTCCCGTAGTCCAGCGGCTTCCCGTCGAACGTGACCTGACCGGCCGTCGGCGTGACCAGGCCCAGCAGGGAACGGGCCAGCGTCGTCTTGCCGCACCCCGACTCGCCGACCAGGGCGACGATCTCGCCGGGCCGGATGTCCAGGTCGACCCCGTCCACCGCACGCGCCGGCTCGGCCCCGTGCCGGCCGGGGAAGGTGATCCGGAGCCCCTGCGCGCTGAGCAGATCCACGGGGGTCGTCGTCATGATGTGCTCCTTGCTTCCTCGGCGCCCGGCAGGACCGGCGCCGCCCCCTCCGGACCCACTAGCACGCACGCGGCCTGCCGCCCCGGGCCCGCGTCCCGCAGGGCCTGGTCCTGCGTGGCGCAGGAGTCCAGGGCCAGGGCGCAGCGCGGGTGGAAGGTGCAGCCGGCCGGCAGCGCCGACGGGTCGGGCGGGTCGCCCGGCAGGCCCTGCGGCGCGAACCGGGACGAAAGGTCCCCGATGCGCGGGAAGGCGCCCGACAGGGCCCTGCTGTACGGGTGGTGCGCGCTCTCGTAGACCTCGGACGCCGGGCCCTGCTCCACGACCCGGCCCGCGTACATCACGGCCAGCCGGTCGCAGGTGTCGGACAGCACCGCCAGGTCGTGGCTGATCATGATCAGGCCGAGGTCCTGCTCGGAGACCAGCTCCTCGATCAGGCGCAGGATCTGGGCCTGGATCATCACGTCCAGGGCCGTCGTGGGCTCGTCGGCGATGATCAGGCCCGGGTCGCAGGCGAGCGCCATCGCGATCATCACGCGCTGCCGCTGCCCGCCGGACAGCTCGTGCGGATAGGCGTCCACCCTGGCGGCGGGCAGCCCCACCTGTTCCAGCAGCTCACCGGCGCGCATGCGCGCGGCGGCCTGGGTGACCTTCTTGTGCAGCAGGATCGGCTCGGCGATCTGGTCCCCGATGCGGTGCACGGCGTTCAGCGAGTGCATCGCGCCCTGGAAGACGATGGAGGCGCCCGCCCAGCGGACGGCCCGGACCTGGCCCCACTTCATCGCGAGGACGTCCTCGCCGTTCAGCAGGATCTCGCCGGTCACCTTCGTGCCCGCGGGCAGCAGCCGCAGCAGGGCCAGCGCCAGTGTGGACTTGCCGCAGCCGGACTCCCCGGCGATGCCCAGCTTGCGCCCGGCCTCCACCTCGAGGTTCACGCCGCGGACGGCCTGCGCCCCGCCGGCGTACGTCACCGTGAGGTCGCGTACCTCCAGGAGAGGCGTCTTGCGGATGCTCGTCGTGCTCAACGGGCCACCCCCAGCTTGGGATTGAGGACGGACTCGATCGCGCGGCCGCACAGCGTGAACGCCAGGGCCACCAGGGCGATGGCGATGCCGGGCGGCGCCAGGTACCACCAGTCGCCGGCGCTCACCGCACCCGCGGCGCGCGCGTCCTGGAGCATGCTGCCCCACGAGGTGATGGTCGGGTCGCCGAGGCCGAGGAAGGCGAGGGTGGCCTCGCTCAGGATCGCGCTGGAGATGGCCAGCGTGGTCTGGGCGAGCACCAGCGGCATCACGTTCGGCAGGACGTGCCGCACCATGACGTGTCCGTGGCCGCCGCCCAGCGCGCGGGCGCGCTCGATGTACGGGCGGGACTCCACGGCGAGGGTCTGCGCCCGCACCAGGCGTGCGGTGGTCGGCCAGGTCGTGACGCCGATCGCGATGATGATGGTCCACAGGGAGCGGTCCATCACCGAGGCGAGTGCGACCGCGAGGACCAGCGTCGGCATCACGAGGAACCAGTCGGTCACCCGCATCAGCACCGTCGAGTACCAGCCGCGGAAGTGGCCCGCGACGATGCCCACGATCGTGCCGATGGCGACGCACAGGAACGCCGCGAGCAGCCCCACGGTCAGCGAGACGCGCGCGCCCCACACCAGGAGCGCGAGCACACTGCGCCCGAACTGGTCGGTGCCGAGCGGATACTCGCCGCTCGGCGATTCGAGCGCGCCGCCGGACGCCTCGGTGACGCTCTCCGAGTCGGCGCCGACCAGCTGGGGCGCGGCCAGGGCCACCAGGGCGATCAGGATCAGGGCGGCCAGGCCCCACATGCCGCCCTTGTGGCGGCGGTACTCCCGCCAGAAGCGGGCCGCGGACTGGCGCTTACGGGCCCGGGCCAGGGCGCGGGCGCTCCGGACGGGCTCGGGCGGGGCCGACGCCGGGGTCGGCGTGGGCATGGAATCGGTCGTGGTCATCGGCCCACCCGGGGATCGAGCAGCGGATACAGCACATCGGCAAGGGTGTTCGCCAGGATCACCGCGGTGGCGAAGACGAAGAACAGGCCCTGGACGAGTGGCAGGTCGGGGGTGCTGAGGCCCTGGTAGAAGAGGGAGCCGAGGCCCGGCCAGGAGAACACGGTCTCCACCAGGATCTGCCCGGCGACCACGTGCCCCAGGTTGACGAACATCAGCGTGAAGGTGGGCAGCATCGCGTTGGGCACGGCGTGCTTGCGGCGCACGACGTCGTCCCGCAGTCCCTTGGCGCGGGCCGTCGTCAGGTAGTCGCTGCCCATCTCGTCCAGCAGCGAGGACCGCATCACCAGCAGCGTCTGGGCGTAACCGACCGCCACCAGGGTGATCACCGGCAGCACCATGTGATGCGCGACGTCGATGACGTAGTCGAGACCGCTCGTGTCACCGGATGACATCCCGCCCGTCGGGAACATGCCCGGGATCGGGCCGACGCCCACCGAGAAGACGATGATGAGGAGCAGCCCGAGCCAGAACGACGGCACCGAGTACAGGGTGAGGGCGAGCGCCGTGTTGAACCGGTCGCCGGCCGAGCCGTTGCGCCATGCGGTGCGGGTGCCGAGCCAGAGGCCGATGAGGCTGTAGAGGACGTAGGCGGTGCCGGTGAGCAGCAGGGTCGCCGGCAGTTTCTCGACGATCTTGTCGATGACCGGCGCGTGGTACGCGTACGAGTCACCGAAGTCGCCGGTCAGCGCGTCTCCGATGTAGCTGGTGAACTGCTGCCACATCGGCTGGTCGAGACCGAACTGATGGCGCATCGATTCCAGCTGCTCGGCCGAGACGCGCCGGCCGCCCGTCATCTGTTTGACGGGGTCGCTCGGAATGAGCCGGAAGAGGAAGAAGCTGGTGACCAGAACCGCGAACAGCGAGACGACGGCGCCCGCGATCTTGGCGGCCACATATTTCAGATAGGCCGTGGTGTTGCGCGCCCGTGGACCGCGTGCGGCCGAGGGGCCGGCCGGAGGGCCGTCCGTGGCCGCGTCCGCCTGTTGCACGAGCGCCGGAGTGCTGTCAGCTGTCATGGGGAACTCTCGTTACTCGTGTTCGTGCCTGGAAAGAACCGGCCGGCGCGGGTCGGTACCGCACCCGCGCCGGCCGGTTCCTCGCATCCCGTTCGAGAACCTACTCGCGATCGTCCGCGGTGGTGCGGCGGCGCCGCGAGATCAGGAAGCCGCCACCTGCGAGGACCACCACCGCCACCACGATTCCGATGATCACACCGGTGGAGGAGCCGGAGCTGCTGCTCTCCGAGCCGCCGTTGCCGCTCGCGGGCACGGCCGACCACCAGCTCCAGTAGCCGTCCTGGCCGTAGATGTTCCCGGCCGCCTCGGGCATGGTCGTGATCGACTTGATCTGGTCGGTGCGGTACGCCTCGACCGCGTTCGGGTAGGCCATGACGTTCATGTACCCGGAGTCGTACAGCCACGACTGCATCTGCCCGACGATCTCGGCCCGCTTGGCGGGGTCGTACTCGGCGAGCTGCTTCTTGTACAGCTCGTCGTACGACTTGTCGCAGATGAAGTTGTCGGTGGCCGCGCTGGCCTTGGCCTTGGTGGGCAGGGCGGCGCAGGTGTGGATGCCGAGGACGAAGTCCGGGTCCGGGTTGACCGACCAGCCGTCGAAGGCGAGGTCGTACTCACCGGCGTACCAGGGCACGGAGACGTCGTCCAGGCAGTCGACCTTCAGCCCGATGCCGAGCTTGCCCCACCACTCCTTCAGGTACTTGCCGACCGCCTTGTCGTTCGGGTCGGTGGCGTGGCACAGGATGCGCAGGTCGAGCGGCTTGCCGTCCTTGCCGACGCGCTGGTCGCCCTTGAGCTTGTAGCCCGCCTCGTCCAGCAGCTTCGCCGCCTTGTCGGGGTCGTAGTTCAGCGCCTGGTCGGCGGAGGGCTCCCAGGCGTACGCCGAGAAGCGCGGCGGGATGTAGCCCTTGCCCTCGACGGCGTGGCCCTGGAAGACCTTGTCGATGATCGTCTCCCGGTCGATCGACAGGAACAGCGCCTGGCGCACCTTCTGGTCCAGCAGCGCCTTGTTGCCGTTGCCGAACTTCTTGCCGTCCTTGGTCTGCGCGCCGGGGTTGGTGGCCAGCGCGTAGAAGCGGCGGCCGGGGCCCTCGTTGACCTTGACGTTCTTGTCGCCCTTGAGCGAGTCCGCCTGAGCGGGCGTCAGCGCGGGCGAACCGGCGACGAAGGAGACCTCACCCTTGCGCAGGGCGGCGACGGCGGCGTCCTGGTCCTTGTACGTCTTGAAGACCAGCTCGTCGAACTTCGGCTTCCCGCGCCAGAAGTCCGGGTTGGCCTTGAGCTTCACATACTGGTCGACCTTGTAGTCCGTCAGGATGAACGGGCCGTTGCCGACGATGGGGAACTTCGTGTCGTTGTTGAACTTCGAGAAGTCCCCGACCTTCTCCCAGACGTGCTTCGGCACTATCGGCACGTCGAGCGCGGCCATGGTGGCCTGCGGCTCCTTGAGCTCGATGACCAGCTTCGTCGGACTGGGGGCGGTGACCTTCTTGAAGTTGGTGACGAAGCTGCCGTTGGCCTGGGCCGCGGCCTCGTCGTCCATGATCTTGTTGAACGTCCAGGCGGCGTCCTCGGCGGTCGCCTGCTGCCCGTCGGACCACTTGGAATCGCTCCGAATGGTGTACGTCCACGTCAGCTTGTCGGCGGAGGGCTCCCACTTGGTCGCCAGACCGGGGATGGCGTGGTTGTCCTTGGCGTCGTAGTTCGTCAGGAAGTCGTACATGAGCCGCGAGACGCTGGTGCTCAGCAGCTTCTGGGCGAGGAACGGGCTCAGGGAATCGACGCTTTGCGCGACCGCGACGGTCAGCGTCTTGTTGCCGCTGTCGGCCGCCTGCGCCTGCTGGGGCGCGGCCCCGAGGGGCATTCCCGGCACGATGGACCCGGCTGCGAGAGCGAGGGCGGCGGCACCGGAGGCCAGGAGCACACGCAGACGTGAGCGTGGCGGGGAGGACGGTGGAACTCTTACGACCATGGTCTGGGACCTCGCGTCATGACTCGCACGGGAAAGGCGTGTTGAACTTCGGTTCGCCGGCTGGTGTTGCGAAGGTTTATCAGCGGTGGTCGAGCCGCGTCAACGGTCCCCGAAACGGCGTGTGGTCTGCGGATATGCCAAAAGGGTCCGCATCGCGGAGGCGATGCGGACCCTCATTGGTTCAGACCTCTGACGCCTTACTGCTGAGGCGCTGGCGGAGGCTGCTGCTGCCATCCGGCGGGTGGCACGGGGCCTTGCAGCTCGGGGTGGGCGGGCTGACCGGGCTGGTCACCCTGGGGCTGGGGCTGCTGGTACGGCTGCTGCGCCTGCGCCGGGGGCTGCTGCTGCCGGCTCTGCCCTGCGCCGGGGCCCGGCTGCGGGGGATGGGGCTGCTGGCCGCCGTACGGCTGCGGCTGCTGGGGCTGCTGATAGGGCTGACCGGGTTGCTGCGGCGCGTACGGCTGTCCGGGGTACGGCTGCTGGGGCTGCTGCTGCGCGTACGGCTGCTGCTGACCCGGGACCTGCTGGCCCGGGACCTGCTGGCCGGGGACCTGCTGGCCCGGAAGCGGCGGGGCGTACTGCGGCGGCGGGCCGCTGCCGTCCGACGTCCACAGCCCCTGCTGCTGCTGGGCGCGCGCGAAGTCCTCGGCGACCAGTGCGGAGAGGTTGAAGTACGCCTCCCGGGTCTTCGGCCGCATCATGTCCAGGTCCACCTCCGCACCGGCCGACAGGTGCTCGTCGAACGGGACGACGACCACCCCGCGGCAGCGCGTCCGGAAGTGCTGGACGATGTCGTCCACCTTGATCATCTTGCCGGTCTCGCGGACGCCGGAGATCACGGTGATGGACCGCTGGACCAGCTCCGCGTACCCGTGCGCCGACAGCCAGTCCAGCGTCGTGGACGCGCTGGAGGCGCCGTCGACCGAGGGCGTCGAGATGATGATCAGCTGATCGGCCAGGTCCAGCACGCCGCGCATCGCGCTGTACAGCAGGCCGGTGCCGGAGTCCGTGAGGATGATCGGGTACTGCTTGCCGAGCACGCCGATCGCGCGCCGGTAGTCCTCGTCGTTGAAGGCCGTGGAGACCGCCGGGTCCACGTCGTTGGCGATGATCTCCAGCCCGGAGGGCGCCTGAGAGGTGAACCGCCGGATGTCCATGTACGAGTTGAGGTGCGGGATCGCGTGCACCAGGTCGCGGATGGTCGCCCCGGTCTCGCGGCGCACCCGTCGGCCCAGCGTTCCGGCGTCCGGGTTGGCGTCGATGGCGAGGATCTTGTCCTGCCGCTCGCTGGCCAGGGTCGCCCCGAGTGCGGTGGTGGTCGTGGTCTTGCCGACGCCGCCCTTGAGGCTGATCACCGCGATCCGGTAGCAGGACAGCACCGGCGTGCGGATGAGCTCCAGCTTGCGCTGCCTCTCCTGCTCCTCCTTCTTGCCGCCCAGCTTGAAGCGCGAGGCGCCCGAGGGGTTACGGCTGCTCCGGGTCTTCTGCTTGCCGCGGATGAGCCGGTCGGAGGTGAGCTCCACGGCCGCGGTGTAGCCCAGCGGGGCGCCGTGCGCGGAACGCGGGGCGGGGGTGGGCCAGGAGGTGCCGGCCCGGGGGTCGACGGGCTGCTGGGGCTGTTCGGGCTGCTGCTGTTCGGGCTGTGGCTGGACCTGTGCGGGGAGGTTCGGCGCGCCGCTGCCGGCCGATGGGGCCGCGGTGCCGTGGGCGGGCGTGCCTTGGGCCTGGGCGCTCTGCGGGAAGCCGTAGCCGCCCTGGGGCTGGGGCTGGGGCTGCTGCTGCGCGGACCAGGGGGCCTGCGGCTGCGGGGCCTGGGGAGCCTGCGGGGCCTGGGGCGCGGACGGCTGCGGGCGCTGCGCCGGGAGGTTGGCCGCCGGGAGGGGCTGCGGCGCCTGCTGCGGGAAGCCGTAGCCGGACTGCGGGGCGGCGGGCTGGGGCCGGGCGGGCTCGGGCTGCTGCGGGGCCTGCGGCTGCTGGGCGGCGGGCTGGAAGGCGGGCGGCAGCGGCGGGAGACCGTCCCGCGCGGGGGCGGCCGGCGCCCAGGGGGACGGTGAGGAGTCCTGCGGCGCGCTGTCCGGCGGCACGTCGCGGGGTGCCGCGTCCGGGGTGGCGTCGTTCACGGCAGCGGCGGCGTCCGGCGCGGGGGAGTCCGCCTCGGCGGAGCCGGCGGGGGTCTCGTCGGAGGGCGCGGGCTCGGTGGGAACGGGCTCGGCGGGCAGGGGCTCGGAGGGCACGGCGTCGGACGGTTCCGCGGCAGTCGGCTCCGCGCGGTGCGACTTCAGGCTGTACGGCTCCGAGGACGCGTCGGCCGGCGCGAGGCCGACGCGGTCGCCCTCCTCGCTGTCCCCGGCGACCGGGCTGTCACCGGTCTCGTCCGAGGGCTTCGGCGTCGTCGCGGCCTCCTCGGGCTCGAAGTCGAAGACCCTGCCCAGAACGTCGTCCCAGGACTCCTCCGCATCCGCGCTCGGCGTGCCCGCCTCTTCGTCGGCCGAAACCGCACCGGCCGCCTTGGCGTCGTCGTCGGCACCGGACGGCGCGGCGCCGCCCGCCGCCTCGGCGTCCGTCTCCGCCTCGCGCTCGGCCCGGTCCCGCGCGGCCCGGTCCCGCTCCTCGATCTCCCGCTTCAGCGCGGAGGCCGAGAACCGCATGGTGGCGCCGCTGTCGAGGTCGCCGGTGTTTGGGGCACCCGCGTCCACGGGCTCCGCCGGGGCCGGGGCCCAGTCGGGGTCGAAGCCGCGCTGCGCGGGAGGCGGGGGGAGCGGCACGGGGTCCCCGCTCGGCGGCGGGGGCGATGCCGGCGACGCACCGGCGCCGCCCAGGGAGTCGCCCGGCGCGTTCTGCGTGTACCAGGCGGGCGGGGTGTAGTCGATGGTGAACTCACCCGTCGTCTCGGCGGGCTCCGCGTCGGACGACTCGTCGACGGGCTTGTCCCAGCCCCCGCGCATCTCGTCCCGATCGCCGTTCACTTTGCCTCCTGGTGTGGTCGAGCACCCTTGTGCCGTGGTGGGTGGGGGCGTTCCCGTAACGCGAACCGCCCGGCTCTCCCCCTGGGACGCGCATGGCCTGCCCACAGGTTCTCCGCCGCGTCCGGACCCAGCCTAAACGCCATGGGCCCCGCCACGGCAGGCCGTACGGGACCGCGAACGCTGTCCCGTACGTCACGTAGTGCACCCAAGTGGACCGAGTGCGACGGGGAGTGAAACCCAAAGCGGTTAAATGCGTACAACTGCCCTGCGATGTGCATCCGTCGCGCCTCGGAGTGAGCCCTCGCGATCCCCAGGGCGTACGGCCATCAGTCCACCCGGCGTGCGGCGCCCAGCAGTCCCGTCTCCGCGTCGGTCGCCCGGGTCGTGATGAGGCGGCTCTCCCGCCGCGTGCACCAGAGGGTGGCCCCGTCCGCGAGGGCGGGCAGGGCGCGGACGGCGGCGGCCGGCAACCGCAGGAGGCGCCCCGCCGCCTCCGCCTCGTCGGGTGACACCCGTTGCACGCCCACCAGCGACGCCTTCTCGACCGGCCCGACGGCGGCGGGCCCCAGATACGGCAGCAGGGTGAGCACCGACTGCCAGGGTGCCGGCACGGCCCGCCCGGGCGGCGGGCGCATGCCGCAGTCCCGCACGACGACGACCGGCGAGGCCGCCGAGGCGCCCAGCGGCGGCAACCGGCCGACCTCGTGCAGCGCGACGCACCCGCTGTCACCGGCGGCCCGGGCCAGGCTCGCCCAGGCGTGCGCCCGCCCCGTCTCCACCGCGATCCGCGCACCCGTCGCCGCCGTCCGCAGCGCGAGCACCTGCGCCGTCCACAGCCCGCCGACGAGCGCGATCTCGTACGGGGAAGGGCGGTTGACGCCGAGCACGGCCGGGAAGCCCTCCTCGTCCACGCCGATCACCACCCCGTCGTCGCCCACCGGCACGTGCAGCGAGGCGAGTTGCCGCGGCCCGATGGTGTAACGCCGTCGGCGCGGACCGACCGGCCCGAAGCCCAGCCGGCCCCGCATCCGTCCGGGCGCCGCCATCAGCGTGCCCCGCCCAACGGCAGGGTGGCCAGCACTCCGGGCAGCTGCTCGCGGTCCAGCCGCACGAGCGAGACCCGCACCCCGCGCGCGACCCGCTCCAATTCACGGCGCGCGGCCCGGAGTTCCTCATCGGTGCGCGCGCTCACCCGCAGGTGCCCCGCCGCGGCCACCTCCTGCCGGTCGCCCCGCGCCAGCGTCAGGCTGAACGTCGTGGCCGACGCCGGGACCGAGGTGAGCAGCGCGACCAGCCGGGGCATCGGCACATCACCGGAACGCGGCCACCTGCGAACCCAGTACGCCGTGTGCCGGTGCCCGTCGCAGCTCCATGTCCGCGAGGTCTCCCGGGTGCGACGGACGGTCCGCGCGGCACCATCGGCCCGGGGCGCGCCGGTCGCGTCCATGCAGGCCGCGGTGGTGAGCGCGGCCCCCAGCTCCGGCTCCGTCAGCACGGTCGCGTGGAACCCCGCCCCGGTCAGCCGGCCGGACAACTGGTCGGCCGCCCGCAACAGACACCGCTGCGCCCCGCTGAGACCGCCGCCGCGCATGCGTACGGCCTCCGGGCAGAGCTCCGGGTCCAGCGTCAGCGTGACCCAGGTGAGCCGCACCGCCGGTGACCCCGTACGCGCCTGCAGAGGCGCGTAGTTGAGCGTGGCGACCGCGTCCCCGTGCAGGTGCGGGGCCGGGGCGGGCCGGGTGTGCTGCACGATCCGTGCCGACTCCAGGCGGATGCCGTCGACGTCCATCGCCTCCCGGACGAGCCCCGGCGGCAGCGGCCGCACGCTCCGGTCCAGCCGTAGCACCGTGTCCTCCGCGTCCACCCGCACCACCACCGTCAGGTGCGTACCGTCGACGGCCATGCCCACCGGCCGCCGGTCCCGGTGCGTGAACGAACAGGTGCGCAGGGCCGGTACGCACTCCGTCAGCGCTGCCACCGCGCCTGCGCCGGCAGGCATCCGCGAGGCGGCCCTCCGGTTCCGCAGCCGGAACGCGACGACCGTGGCCAGCCAGGCCGGCAGCGAACGGCGACGCCTGCGCACGACGGCGAGGACCACGAGCAGCGCCGCCATCAGGCCCGCAGGCCCCAGGAGCGCGGGCCCGGCGACCTGCGCGCACAGCAGGACCGCCACCGCCACTTCGAACAGAACCAGCTGTTGCAATCGAAAAGAGCCGATCGGCCCGGACCGCCGGTTCAGCCGTGCCCCGCCCCTGTACGCCATCGCGCCCTGCCCCTGTCCGCGCCGTTCCGGCCCGTGCCGCACCCGTCCCACCGAGCTCTCCGGCGGAAGCGCCCAGCGTACCGGCCCACGGTCAACACCCAGGTGCGGACGGCATAGTGGACGCGGAAAGCGGGAAGCCCCGGCCGAAGCGCGGACGGCGGGCGCCCGCAGGTGTGCGGTGCGGGCGAGAGGGAAGGCGGGCCGGGCCATGGTGACCCGACGGGACCAGCTGAATGCGTACACATTTGCGAAGCGAAGGGCCCTTGCCGCCTTCCTTCAGCCCTTACCGGACGGGTCCGGCGAGGGCGCCCCGCGCCCCCTGCGCGCCGTTCTCCCCGGAGTGCTCACCGGTGCCCTCCTCCTCTCCGGGTTCGGCGCGTACGGCATGTTCCGTCCGGTCGCGCCCAAGGGCTGGGACCGCCCCGGCGCCAAGGTCGTCGTCGGCAGGACGTCGACCACCCGCTACGTGGTGCTCACCACCGGCCGCGGCGCCCATCGCCGTACCCGGCTGCACCCCGTCCTGAACCTCGCGTCCGCCCGGCTGCTGCTCGACCCCGGCGACTACGGCGTCGTCCACGTCGCCGACGACGTCCTCGACGCGGGACGGCCCCCGCGCGGACCGGTGGTCGGCATCCCGTACGCCCCCGACCGGCTCCCCGGCGAGCGGGACGCGGGCACCGCCAAGCGATGGGCCGCGTGCGTACGGCCAGGAGGCGGAGGCGCCGGTGCGCGGAAGGCGGGCTTCGTCCTCGCCGCCCGCGACCACCGGCTGACGGAGGGCCCGAACCGGCTCACCGGCGGCCAGGTCCTCTACGTACAGGACCCGCACGGCACCCGGTACCTCGTGGACGCCCGGGGCACCAAGTACCGCGTGGACGAGCGGCCGGGCGACCTCGGACACCTCACCGACGCCCTGGTCGGCCGCGCCCGCCCGCAGCGCGTCACCGGCGACTGGCTCGCCACCCTGCACACCGGCAGCCCGGTCGCCTTCCCCGTGATCCCGGGCGAGATCGGCGCCCCCGCCCGCGTCGAGGGCCACCTGTCCGCCCGCGAGAACCGCATCGGCGCGGTGCTGCGGACCAGGACCGGCGCGGGCACCGCGTATCACGTGGTGCTCGACGGCCGGGTCCGGACGGTCTCCGAGTTCACCGCCTGGCTGATCGTCAACTCCCCGCAGACCGCCGCCCTCGACCAGGCCGGCACCGCCTACCCTGCGGGCCTCCAGGACTTCGTGCCCGACCGCGCGCCCTTCGCCGGCCAGGCCGCGCACTGGCCCGCCCGCAAGGCCGTCCGCGTCGACACCGCGCACCGGAGCACCGTCTGTTCCGTACTGCGCGCGACGGACGACAGGGGGCGCACCACCCTGAGCACCTGGGCCGGCACCACCTATCCCGCCGCCGTCGGCGCGGGCGGCACCAGCACCTACGTCACCCCCGGCAGCGGGCTCCTCTACACCCGGGCCCGGGGCCGCCGGGCCGGGTCCGACGGATCACTCTTCCTGGTGACGGACAGCGGATTGCGGTACGCGGTTCAGGGGAACGGCGACGGCGGTCACGGTGGCTCCGCGCTGCCCGCCGACGGCGCTTCGCACGGTCCGGGGCGGCCCGGCGAGGCACAGACCCGGCTCGGCTACGAGGACGTGGAGCCCGTCCCCGTACCGGCCGAGTGGTCAAAGTTCCTTCCCCGCGGTCCACGGCTCGACACCTCCGCCGCGCGCCGCCCGCAGGGCTCCTGACCGGGCGGCGATCCGGCCGGGAGGGGACGCCCGACTGGCTAGCCTGAGCCGCCTGTACGGCAGAGAGAGAGGACCTCGTATGACCAGCCCCACGGGTGGATTCGCGCTCGCCGACGATCCGGTCGTCCAGGCCAGGAACAAGATCGTCCACACCGCCGAGGCGGTGTCCCGGCAGGCCCGCGAGCTGGCCGACGTCCTCGCGACGGTGGGCGCCGGCTGGACCGGCGCGGGCGCCTCGGGGTTCACCTCCGCACAGCTCGTGGTCAACGAGGACCACGACGAGATCCGGCGCCTCCTCGGCGTACTGCTCAACGCCGTCGACGGCACCAGGAACCTCAGCAACGCCAACGACGAGGAGGTCCGCGCGGCCTTCAAGGCGGTACGCGAACCGGCCTCCGCGGGCGGTTCCTCCGCCCTGAACGGCGTCTGAACCGGGCGCCGTTCCCCGAACACGACCAGAGGAAACCCGATGGGGCACGACCCGCACACCAAGGTCAGGTACGAGAGCGTCCAGGAGGTCGCCAACCGCATCCGCGCCGTCTCGCGGAACATCTGCCGGGACCTGGAGGAAATGGACGGCGCCCTCAAGGTCGTCACCGACACCTGGGACGGCCAGGCGCACGCCGAGTACGTCGCCCTCCAGGGCAAGTACCGGAGCAAGGCCGACCACATGAGGGCCCGGCTCGACGAGGTCGCCAGGCTCATCGAGACCGGCAAGGACCACTACCGGGCGACGGACCTGCGGTCCTCACGCCTGTTCACCGAGGCCTACTGACCGGCGCGGGGCGTACCGGCCCCGGACACGGGAAAGGGGCACGCTCACCCGAACGTGCCCCCACGCCTGCTCCGCGACGACTACGGAAGGTCGAACTCGCCGTCCCGGGCGCCCAGGACGAACGCCTCCCACTCGGCCTCCGTGTACCTGAGCACCGTGTCCGGGTCCAGGGAGGACCGCATGGCCACCGCGCCGCCGGGCAGGTGTGCGATCTCGACGCGCTCCTCCTCCTGCTCGGTGCCGGGAGCGCACAGCCACTTCACCCCCGAGATGTCGAGTGCGTACAGCTCGTCCTTCTCAGCCTGCGTGCCCATCGTGAGGGCTCCTTTCGTACCTGGCTCTGCACGGCACCGTACAGGCAACACGGCGGCCGGGGTTCCGCTCCGCCGAACCTCTGTGACCGGCCCTGCCCTCAGCCCCGTTCGGGCAGCCAGCCAATCTGCACGAGGCTCTTCCCACCGCGCCGGGACGCCATGCACGCACGCCCCGGCGGCATCGGGCGGGCACGCACCGAGCCGACCAGATCGCCCTCCGCCGGATCGCCCGACAGCACCACGCCCTGCGCGCCCAGCTCCTTGATCCGTTGCAGGAACGGCTCGTACATCGCGCGCGAGGCCCCGGCGCAGTTGCGCGCGACGACGAAGCGCACCCCCGTGTCCCGTGCGAACGGCAGACAGTCAGCGAGCGCGGCGAGCGGGCTGCCCGTGCCCGTCGCGACGAGGTCGTAGTCGTCCACGACGACGAAGATCCGCGGCCCCGTCCACCAACTGCGCTCCCGCAACTGCCGGGGCGTGACGTCCGCCGGCGGCCGGCGCCGCGCGAACACCCCGGCCAGCGCCTCCATGTGCGTCGCGAGCGAGTCCGGTGTCGGCGCGTACTCCAGCAGATGGCTCTCCGGCAGGGCGCCCAGCAGACCCCGCCGGTAGTCCCCGACGACGAGCTTCGCCTCGTCGGGGGAGTAGCGGCGGGCGATCTGCCGGGCGAGCAGCCGCAGCAGAGCGGTCTTCCCCGATTCGCTCTCCCCGAACACCAGAAGGAACGGATCGGCGTCGAAGTCCACGAAGACCGGGGCGAGATCGGTCTCGGCGATGCCGATCGCGACACCCCGCTCCGGGCACTCGTCGCCCTTGGGCAGCCGATCGGCGGGGAGCACGGCGGGCAGCAGCCGTACGGGAGGGGCCGGCGGACCCGCCCAGTCCGCCCGGATCCGTCCGGCCAGCGCCGCCGTACGGTCGGGGAGGCCGGCCGCGCTCTCCACCGGGCCGAGGCACGGCGCCGCGGCCAGGAAGTGCAGCCCCTCCGCCACCTGGCCCCGGCCCGGCACACCGGCGGGCACCTGGGCGGCGACCCTCCGGTCGAACTCGGAGTCCGACACGTCACCGAGCCGCAGTTCGAGCCGCCCGGCCAGCTGGTCCTTCAGCGCCGCCCGCACCTCCAGATGACGGGCGGCGGTGAGCACCACGTGCACCCCGTGGCCGAGCCCCCGGGCCGCGATGTCGGCCACGACCGGCTCCAACTCCTCGTACTCCGCGCGGAAGCCGCCCCAGCCGTCCACGACGAGGAAGACGTCGCCCCACGCCTCACCGGGCAGACCGCCCCGGGCCCGCTCGCTCCGGTACGCGGCCATGGAACCGATGCCCCGCGCCCGGAACAGCTCCTCACGGGCCCGCAGCACCCCGGCCACCTCCGCGACCGTGCGCCGCACCCGCTCGGGATCCAGCCGCGAGGCGACCGAGCCGACGTGCGGCAGGTCCGACAGCGACGCCAGCGCGCCACCGCCGAAGTCGAGCCCGTAGAACTGCACCTCGCACGGCGTGTGGGTGAGTGCGAAGGACATCACCAGCGTGCGCAGCACCGTGGACTTCCCGGACTGCGGCCCGCCGACCACCAGCATGTGGCCCGCCGCCCCGGAGAAGTCCTGGAACAGCACCTCCCGCCGCTGCTCGAACGGCTTGTCCACGAGCCCGAGCGGAACGACAAGACCGCCGGGCCCGCCGTCCCCCGCGACGGTGAACCCACGCTCCGGGTCCGTCCCCAGTTCCGGCAGCACCGCGTCCAGCCCGGGCGACCGGTCCAGCGGAGGCAGCCACACCTGGTGGGCGGGCACGCCCTGCCCCTCGAGCCGCCGCACCACCACATCGAGTACCGAATCCGTCACCGCGCCGTTCCCGCGCCCCTCCGCCACGGACGCGGGCTCAGTGGCGGACGGCTCAGGTACGGATACAGGCACCGGCAGCGCGCTGAACAGCGCCGCCGCGGGACCGGCCGAGTCCACCCCCGCGGTCCGCCCGGGGTCGCTGGGCCGGTACGGCCCCGAGACGTACGCCGCCTTGAAGCGCGTCAGTTCCCGCGTACCGGTTTTCAGGAAACCCGAACCGGGCACCGGCGGCAGGTCGTACGCGTCCGGCACACCCAGCGCGGCCCGCGACTCCTCCGCCGAGAACGTGCGGAGCCCGATGCGGTACGAGAGGTACGTTTCCAGCCCCCGCAGCCTGCCCTCCTCGAGACGCTGGGACGCCAGCAGCAGATGCACGCCCAGCGATCGGCCGATGCGGCCGATCCGGATGAACGTGTCGATGAAGTCGGGCTCGGCGGCGAGGAGTTCGGAGAACTCGTCGATGACCAGCACCAGCGTGGCCAGCGGTTCCAGCGCCGCCCCCGCCGCCCGTGCCCGCTCGTAATCGTGGACGCTCGCGAAATTGCCCGCCGCCCGCAGCAGTTCCTGACGGCGCTGCAGCTCACCGCGCAGCGCGTCGCCCATCCGGTCGACCAGCGCCAGGTCGTCGGCGAGATTCGTGATGACGGCGGCCACGTGCGGCAACCCCGCCATCCCCGCGAACGTCGCCCCGCCCTTGAAGTCCGCGAGCACGAAGTTCAGCGTTTCGGAGGAATGGGTGACGGCAAGACCGAGGACCAGCGTCCGCAGCAGCTCGGACTTCCCCGACCCGGTCGCGCCCACACACAGCCCGTGCGGCCCCATCCCGTCGAGCGCCGACTCCTTGAGGTCGAGCACCACCGGCACACCGTCCTCACCCACTCCGACGGGCACCCGCAACCGCTCCGCGACCGGCCGGGGCCGCCAGGTCCGTTCCACCTCCACCGCACCCGCGTCACCCAGGTCCAGCAGGTCCGTGAAGTCGAGCGCGGCCAGCAGCGGCTCCTCCCCGTCCCGCCCACCCGCCCGCAACGGAGCGAGCCGCCGCGCCAGCGCCTCCGCCGACGGCAGCGACAGCCCGTCCGGCACACCCACCCCGCACTCCGCCTCCAGCACACCGGGACCCACCCGCACGCACAGAGCCCCCTGCGGCCCCTCCGCGTCACCCGGGGCCACCTCGACCAGCGTCACCCCCTCCACGCCCGCCGCCGCACCCAGCACCGAACCCGGAGCCACCCCCGCCCCGTCCACCACCACGACGACATGCGGCCGGTCCGGCAACGGCGCCCCCTCCGGCACGAAGCGCCCCCGTCCCTCCAGCACCGCGCCGAGCAGCGGCTCCAGCCCAGCCACGTCCCGCGCGAACAGCCTCCTCGCACCGGCCCCGTCCACCGCACCGGACGACTGGACATGCGGCAGCCACTTCACCCACTCCCAGCACACCGCCGCATCCCGCGCGGCCACCACCGCCACCACCAGGTCCCGGGGCGAGTGCAGCGTCGCCAGCTGCGCCACCAACGCCCGCGCCACCGCCCTGACCGGCTCCGTCGCACCACTCAGCCGCACCCGGTACGCCGCCCGCAGCGGCACGCACAACGGCAGGCCGTCCAGCGAGCCGTGCACCGCCACGAACCGCCGCACCGCGTCCGCGCACACCGGCTCCGGCTCACCCGAAGCGGGCTCCGGCACGGCCAACGGCGTCGCGAGCCGCTGCCTGCCGAGCCCGATCCGCACCACCCCGAAGTCCGCGTCACCGGGCCGCCGCTCCCACACCCGGCTCCCGCCCGCGACCACCGACCACAGCTGGCCGGGCGCGGGGTGCGTGAACAGCAGACCCTCGCGCTGGGCCCGCGCCGTCCGCCGCACGGCACGCCGCGTCCGGGCCAGCCGGGCCAGATAGTCGCGCCGCACGTCCGCCGCCCGCCCCTGCGTACCGCGCCGGTAGCGCACCACCTGGGCCACCACCATCGCCAGCGTCGAGACCAGCATCAGCACACCCATGACCCGCATGAACCGCGGAGCCTGCGGCGAGAAGAAGAACACCACCGACGACGCCATGCCCAGCACCGGAAGGAGCTGCATCAGCACCCCCTCGCGCTGCCCGCGCGGCCCCGCCGGAGGGGGCTCCAACAACACCTCTTTCGTGGGAACTTCCGGCGGCAGCAGACGGGGCGGACGCTTCACGACGATCTGACTCACCGGTGCATCGATCCTTGGGTCCGGGCGGGTGTGGGACGGGGCGGCGAGGGGAACGGCGCCGCCGACGCGTGCGCACATCGGACGACACCCTCTGCCCCGAAGCGCCCGCGATCCTACGCACTGTCAGCCTTCGCCCCGATCCGCCCGATAGGGTGACCCGCCCACCGTGAGGACACCGCCGACCAGCGACGAACAGGGGCCCCCGACACGTGAGTCCGACCGCAACGACCGGCTTCTGCCGCGTCACCGTCGTCACGCCCGACAGCCGCATCGACGTCGCCCTCCCCGAGGACATCGCCGTCGCCGACATCCGGCCCGAGATCCTGCGCCTCACCGGACCGGCCGCACCCGGCACCGCGCCCCCCGGCCACCACCTCGTACGGCTCGACGGAACGGTTCTGGACGGCGACCGCACCCTCGCCGCACAACGCGTCCTCGACGGCGAGATCCTCACCCTGCGCCCCTTCGCCGCCTCGCTCCCCCCGCCCGTCTTCGACGACGTCGCCGACGCCATCGCCTCCGCCACCCGCCGCGACCGCCACCTGTGGAGCGACGACCTGCTGCGCGGCGCCGCCCCGGCCGCCGGCGCGCTGCTCCTCCTCCTGGCGGCCCTCGTCCTGTGGCGGGCCGACCCGGTCCGCCACGACCTGCACGGCCCGTCCGGAGCCGTCGCGGGCGCCGCCGGACTCCTGTCGGCCACCGCCGCCGCCGTGCGCGCCCGGGTCCAGGCCGACCGCGTCACCGCCGCCGCGCTCGGCCTGGGCGCCCTGCCGCTCGTCCTCCTCGGCGGCTCCGGCCTCGTCGCCCCGGAGCCGGGCGGGGGAGCGGGCCGGCTCCAGCTCCTGCTCGGGTGCGCCGCCGTCCTCGTCGTCTCGGCCGCCCTCACCGCACTCGCCCCGTGCGGCGACGCCCCCTTCGCGGGCGCCGCCCTCCTCGCCGGTGCCGGAGCGCTGGCCGCGTCCGCCGCGATCCTCGCCGAGGCGTCCGCCACCGCGACCGCCGCCGTCTGCGTCCCCGCCGCCCTCGGCCTCATCGCGTTCCTGCCCGGCCTCTCCGCCCGCTTCGCCCGGCTTCCGACCGGGTACGCGGCGCCCCGGGCGGCCGGCTCCCTCGGGGACGAGGACGACGAGCACGAGGACCCGGACGCCGCGGACGCCAACCCCGTCGACACCCGCCTCGTCGCGGACCGGGCGCGGCGCGGCCACGAACTGCTCCTCGGCCTGGCCGGGGGCTGCGCGGGCCTGGCCGCCATCTCGGCCGCCGTCCTCGGCGCCTCGGACACCACCTGGGCCCGGCTCCTCGCCCTCGCCGCCGGCCTCGCGCTCCTGCTCCGCGCCCGTCTCTTCCGCTACACCGCCCAGGTCGCCTGCCTGCTGGTCGCGGGCATCGGCGCGCTCGCCGCCCCCGTCATCGGCCTCGCCCTCGGCGTCCAGGGCGGCGCCCCGGCCCCGTATCCCCGTACGACCGGACTGTGCGCCGCGCTCGTCGCCGGCGCCCTGCTCCTCGCCGCCGCCGGGGTGACCGTCCCGCGCAAGGGCCTCTCCCCGTTCTGGGGCAGATTCCTGGACCTGGCCGAGAGCGCGCTCCTGCTCTCCCTCGTCCCGCTCTGCCTCGCGGTCCTGGACCTCTACGCGCGCGCGAGGGCGCTCACCGGCTGACGCCCGGCGGGGGCGGGTCCGGTCGGCTGGTAGTCTGGCTGTGGCCGTTTGTGTACGCGTTCCCGGTTCGCTCTGGGAGCTGCGCTCATCGGACCCTCGCTCCCGAGTCACCCAAGCTCCCCTGAGAACCAGACCAGGGGCACTCGTGGGCGCATCGAACACCAAGAGGAGTACCGCGTGCCGCTCGACGCCGCTACGAAGAAGCAGATCATGACCGAGTTCGCGACGAAGGAGGGCGACACCGGTTCCCCCGAGGTCCAGGTCGCCATGCTCTCGCGCCGCATCTCGGACCTGACGGAGCACCTCAAGACGCACAAGCACGACCACCACTCCCGTCGTGGTCTGCTGATCCTGGTCGGCCAGCGTCGCCGCCTCCTGCAGTACCTGGCCAAGAAGGACATCCAGCGCTTCCGTGCGCTCGTCGACCGCCTCGGCATCCGCCGCGGTGCGGCCGGCGGCGCCAAGTAAGACCGCTGCGCAAGGGAGCGGTTCCCTCACTCAGGGAGCCGCTCCCTTTGCCGTACGTGCGGTACTCGGGGCAACCTCAGTAACCTGGACGTACAACAACAGACGAGGAGAGGCGCCGCACGGCCGCCGCCGGTCCTCGGTAGTGGCCCCCGGGACAACGCCCGGGAGCTTCGATCGAAGACCGGCCCCGCACAGACGGCGCGCTTCTCCGCTCCGTCCGGCGCCACACGGGCGCCCGGACGAAAGACGACGAGTATGGAGAATTCACTAGTGGAGAACGAGACCCACTACGCCGAGGCCGTCATCGACAACGGCACCTTCGGCACCCGCACCATCCGCTTCGAGACGGGCCGCCTGGCCAAGCAGGCCGCCGGCTCCGCCGTCGCGTACCTGGACGACGACACCATGGTGCTGTCGGCCACCACCGCTTCCAAGCGGCCCAAGGACCAGCTCGACTTCTTCCCCCTGACGGTGGACGTCGAGGAGCGGCAGTACGCCGCGGGCAAGATCCCCGGCTCGTTCTTCCGCCGCGAGGGCCGCCCCTCCGAGGACGCGATCCTCACCTGCCGCCTGATCGACCGCCCGCTGCGCCCGTCCTTCAAGAAGGGCCTGCGCAACGAGATCCAGATCGTCGAGACGGTCATGGCGCTCAACCCCGACCACCTGTACGACGTCATCGCGATCAACGCCGCCTCCTGCTCCACGCAGCTGGCCGGCCTGCCCTTCTCCGGCCCGATCGGCGGCACCCGTGTCGCCCTGATCAAGGGCCAGTGGGTCGCCTTCCCGACGCACACCGAGCTCGAGGACGCCGTCTTCGACATGGTCGTCGCGGGCCGCGTCCTGGAGGACGGCGACGTCGCGATCATGATGGTCGAGGCCGAGGCCACCGAGAAGACCATCCAGCTCGTCAAGGACGGCGCCGAGGCCCCGACCGAAGAGGTCGTCGCCGCCGGTCTGGAAGCCGCCAAGCCCTTCATCAAGGTGCTCTGCAAGGCCCAGTCCGACCTCGCCGCCAAGGCCGCCAAGCCCACCGGCGAGTTCCCGGTCTTCCTCGACTACCAGGACGACGTCCTGGAGGCCCTCACCAAGGCCGTCAGCACCGAGCTCGCCAAGGCCCTCACCATCGCCGGCAAGCAGGAGCGCGAGACGGAGCTCGACCGCATCAAGGAGATCGCGGCCGAGAAGCTCCTCCCCGAGTTCGAGGGCCGCGAGAAGGAGATCTCCGGTGCCTACCGCGCGCTGACCAAGAAGCTGGTCCGCGAGCGCGTCATCAAGGACAAGGTCCGCATCGACGGCCGCGGCGTCACGGACATCCGTACGCTCGCCGCCGAGGTCGAGGCCATCCCGCGCGTGCACGGCTCCGCCCTGTTCGAGCGTGGCGAGACCCAGATCCTGGGCGTCACCACCCTCAACATGCTCCGCATGGAGCAGCAGCTGGACACCCTCTCCCCGGTGACCCGCAAGCGCTACATGCACAACTACAACTTCCCGCCGTACTCCGTCGGCGAGACCGGCCGCGTTGGCTCGCCCAAGCGCCGCGAGATCGGCCACGGCGCGCTCGCCGAGCGCGCGATCGTGCCGGTCCTCCCGTCCCGCGAGGAGTTCCCCTACGCGATCCGCCAGGTCTCCGAGGCCCTGGGCTCCAACGGCTCGACGTCCATGGGTTCGGTCTGCGCCTCCACCATGTCCCTGCTGAACGCCGGTGTGCCCCTCAAGGCCGCCGTCGCCGGCATCGCCATGGGCCTGATCTCCCAGGAGATCGACGGCAAGACCCACTACGTCGCCCTCACCGACATCCTCGGCGCCGAGGACGCGTACGGCGACATGGACTTCAAGGTCGCCGGTACGAAGCAGTTCGTCACCGCGCTCCAGCTCGACACCAAGCTCGACGGCATCCCCGCCTCGGTCCTGGCCGCCGCGCTGAAGCAGGCCCGCGACGCCCGCCTCCACATCCTCGACGTGATGAACGAGGCCATCGACGTCCCGGACGAGATGTCCCCGAACGCCCCGCGGATCATCACCGTCAAGATCCCGGTGGACAAGATCGGTGAGGTCATCGGCCCCAAGGGCAAGATGATCAACCAGATCCAGGAGGACACCGGCGCCGACATCACGATCGAGGACGACGGCACCATCTACATCGGTGCCCAGCAGGGCTCGCAGGCCGAGGCCGCCCGCGCCACGATCAACGCGATCGCCAACCCGACCATGCCGGAGGTCGGCGAGCGCTACCTGGGCACGGTCGTCAAGACCACCACCTTCGGTGCGTTCGTCTCGCTCATGCCGGGCAAGGACGGCCTGCTGCACATCTCGCAGATCCGCAAGCTGGCCGGCGGCAAGCGCGTCGAGAACGTCGAGGACGTTCTGGGCGTCGGCGCCAAGGTCCAGGTCGAGATCGCCGAGATCGACTCCCGCGGCAAGCTCTCCCTCGTCCCCGTCATCGAGGGCGAAGAAGACGAGAAGAAGGACGACACCGACAAGTGACGTCCCGTAGTTCCGCGACGACGGCCCGCCCCTCCTCGGAGGGGCGGGCCGTCGCCCGTACCCAAACGCTTCTCAAGGGCAGCAACGGCATCGGCACGGTCCGCCGTACGGTCCTCCCCGGCGGCCTCCGCGTCGTCACCGAGACCCTGCCCTCCGTACGCTCCGCCACCTTCGGCATCTGGGCGAACGTCGGCTCACGCGACGAGACGCCCGCCCTGAACGGCGCGACGCACTACCTCGAACACCTCCTCTTCAAGGGCACCGCCCAGCGCAGCGCCCTCGACATCTCCTCCGCCATCGACGCGGTCGGCGGCGAGATGAACGCCTTCACGGCGAAGGAGTACACCTGCTACTACGCGCGGGTCCTCGACACGGACCTGCCGCTCGCCATCGACGTGGTCTGCGACATGCTGACCGGCTCGCTGATCGCCCCCGAGGACGTCGACGCCGAGCGCGGCGTCATCCTCGAAGAGATCGCGATGACCGAGGACGACCCGGGCGACTGCGTGCACGACCTGTTCGCGCACACCATGCTCGGTGACACCCCGCTCGGCCGCCCCGTCCTCGGCACCGTCGACACGATCAACGCCCTGAACCGCGGCCAGATCGCCCGCTTCTACAAGAAGCACTACGACCCGACACGCCTCGTCGTCGCCGCCGCGGGCAACATCGACCACGCCACCGTCGTACGCCGGGTCCGCAAGGCGTTCGACAGGGCCGGCGCCCTCTCCCGTACGGACGCGGTCCCGACCGCGCCCCGCGAGGGCTCCCGCGCCCTGCGCACCGCCGGCCGGGTCGAGGTCCTGGGCCGCAAGACCGAGCAGGCCCACGTGGTCCTCGGCATGCCCGGCCTGGCCCGCACCGACGAACGCCGCTGGGCCCTGGGCGTCCTCAACACCGCCCTCGGCGGCGGCATGAGCTCCCGCCTCTTCCAGGAGGTACGGGAGAAGCGCGGCCTCGCCTACAGCGTCTACTCGTACACCTCCGGCTTCGCGGACTGCGGCCTGTTCGGCGTGTACGCGGGCTGCCGCCCGAGCCAGGTGCACGACGTCCTCAAGATCTGCCGCGACGAGCTCGACCGGGTCGCGTCGGACGGGCTGAGCGACGAGGAGATCAGCCGCGCCATCGGCCAGCTCTCCGGCTCCACCGTCCTCGGCCTGGAGGACACCGGCGCGCTGATGAACCGCATCGGCAAGAGCGAGCTGTGCTGGGGCGAGCAGATGTCGGTGGACGAGATGCTGGCCCGGATCAGCGAGGTGACACCGGACGACATCCGCTCCGTCGCGGGCGAGATCCTCGGACACCGTCCCTCGCTGTCCGTCATCGGACCGCTCAAGGACAAGCAGGCCGCCCGTCTCCACGAAGCGGTCTCCTGAAACTCCTAAGGAAGCAGAGCAATGAGCAAGCTGCGCGTGGCCGTCCTCGGCGCCAAGGGCCGTATCGGAGCCGAAGCGGTACGAGCCGTCGAGGCCGCCGAAGACCTGGAGCTGGTGGCCGCCCTCGGCCGGGGCGACAAGCTGGAGACCCTCGCCGAGACCGGCGCCCAGGTCGCCGTCGAGCTGACCACCCCCGCCTCGGTGATGGAGAACCTCGAGTACTGCGTCGGCCACGGCATCCACGCGGTGGTCGGCACCACCGGCTGGACCGACGAACGGCTCGCGCAGCTCGACGGCTGGCTCTCCGCCTCCCCGGAGACCGGTGTGCTCATCGCACCGAACTTCTCCATCGGTGCGGTCCTCACCATGAAGTTCGCCCAGCAGGCGGCCCGCTACTTCGAGTCCGTCGAGGTCATCGAGCTCCACCACCCCAACAAGGCCGACGCCCCTTCCGGGACCGCCGCCCGCACCGCCCAGCTCATCGCCGCGGCCCGCCGCGAGGCCGACTGCGCCCCGCAGCCGGACGCCACCAACACCGCGCTGGACGGGGCACGCGGCGCCGACGTCGACGGCATCCCGGTCCACTCGGTCCGCCTCCGCGGCCTCCTGGCCCACCAGGAGGTGCTGCTCGGCGGCGAGGGCGAGACCCTCACCATCCGGCACGACTCCCTGCACCACAGCAGCTTCATGCCCGGCATCCTGCTCGGCGCCCGCCGCGTGGTGACCACTCCCGGCCTCACGTTCGGCCTGGAACACTTCCTCGACCTGAACTGACTGGCCCCGCCATGCGCGCAAAGATCACTTACGTCGTCACCGCTGCCGTCCTGGTCTTCTACTTCGTCCTGGTCGGCAGCCGCGGCGTCCTGCTCATCAAGCACGGCACCCTCATCACGGTGACCTTCGGGATCGCCGTGCTGGTCCTGCCCGCGATCGGCGTGTGGTTCCTGTGGAAGAACACCCAGTTCGTCCGCAGGGCCAATGCCCTGGCCGCCGAACTGGACGCGCAGGGCGGCCTCCCGGTCGACGAACTGCTGCGCACGCCCAGCGGCCGCATCGACCGCGCCTCCGCCGACGCGGTGTTCGAACGCCGCCGCGAGGAGACGGAGGACGCCCCGGACGACTGGCGCTGCTGGTTCCGCCTGGCAGTGGCCTACCAGGACGCCAGGGACACCCCCCGAGCCCGCAAGGCCATGCAACGAGCAATCGCCTTGCACCGCACGACCCGGCCCGGCGACCTCCCCAGCCCGTCGGGCGACGTCCCCAGCCCGTCCGGTGGCGCCCCCAGCCCGTCGGGCGAGCACTCCAGCCCGTCCGGCGTTTGAGGACAAAAAAAGAGCCGTCCGGCGATTGAGGACACCTCAGTCACCGGACGGCTCGCGCCGCGAAACCGCTACCGCGGCCGGTACTCGTCCCCCCAGGCCTCGATCGTGTCGGCAGCCCGATCAAACGCTTCCGCGCGCGCGAGGAAATCCGCGTTGGAGTCCGTGAGCAACGGCGGCACCGCGTCCCCGCCCTTACGGACGACGATCAGCGCCTGGCCCTGCACGGTACGCGGGAACCCGAGCCACTTCACCGGCTGCTGCACCGTACGCACGGCAGCGGCCCGGCTCCACGGAACGGTCGTCGTACGGAAGAAGCCCACCCGGCGCACACCGTGCCGGCTCACCCAGGCGCCGATGCGCAGCATCCGCAGGGCGCACAGGATGATCGCGAGACCGAGTGCGAGACACGCCCCCGCGCCGGGCAGCGCCCCGGCGAACGCGATGATCATCCCCGCGAACAGGATGAACGAGGCGAGCAGCAGCAGACCGGCGGCGGCGGCGACCCGCCACGGGCCGGGACGGTACGGCCGCCGCCAGCTGTCGTGGTCGTCGAACGGCAGCGCGACGTCCTCCGCGTTCGCGTCAAACGCGCGGTCGGCCGTCAGAAAGGGCAGGGGCACGACTGATCCTCACTCACAAGCACGCTCGATTGCTGTGCCCGGTGAGGCTACCGAGGAGATGCCCGGACCGACCACCCCAGGGGGTCCGTCCGGGTCAGCGTCCGTGCGCCGCTTCCGTCTGCTGCGTGTGCGCCGGAGCCTGCTCGGGGCCCAGAGCGGGCAGGCCGAGGAGCAGGGACCCCGCGATGCCGCCGACGACGACGAGCCCGATCAGGGCACGTCCCACCCGCTCGGAGACCGTACTGCGGGGGCGGGGAGGCGGTGTGACGTTACTGCGGAACCGCTCGGACTCGGCTACGAACGAGAACGGGACGGATTCACGCCGGCGGAACATGGGGGTGGCTCTCCTTGGAATCTCTTTCGGGTGGTGCTACTGAGTCAGACGCGCGACTACCCCGTTCGGTGCCCCGAATCGCCCGGTGAAATCGGAAAAAAACGGAAAGACGTTCCCGTACAAGCCGCGCGCGAACAGCCTCGGCCCGGCCCGTAGAGTGGACGCCGCCCGAGCGACGCCATTGGAAGGACCCTGCCGGTGACCGACGACACCCCCGAGCCCACGAAGGCCCATTTCCGCAGCGACGTCACCGTCGACCTGGTGAAATCCGCTGCCGGCGACGCCGACGTGCTGTTCGCCGCCCGCGTGTCCACGGCCGGTGAGCAGTCGCTGGAGGAGATCGCCAAGGACCCCGAGCGCTCGAAGGGCCTCATCAACTATCTGATGCGGGACCGGCACGGCAGCCCGTTCGAGCACAACTCGATGACCTTCTTCATCAGCGCCCCGATCTTCGTGTTCCGCGAGTTCATGCGGCACCGCGTCGGCTGGTCGTACAACGAGGAATCAGGCCGCTACAGGGAGCTGCAGCCCGTCTTCTACGTCCCCGACACGTCCCGCAAGCTCATCCAGCAGGGCCGCCCGGGCAAGTACGAGTTCGTGGAGGGCACGCCGGAGCAGCACGCGCTCACCACCCGCGCCATGGAGGACTCGTACCGGCAGGCGTACGAGGCGTACCAGGAGATGCTGGCGGCGGGCGTGGCCCGCGAGGTGGCCCGCGCGGTGCTCCCGGTCGGCCTGTTCTCCACGATGTACGCCACGTGCAACGCGCGTTCCCTGATGCACTTCCTCGGCCTGCGCACGCAGCACGAGATGGCCAAGGTGCCCTCGTTCCCGCAGCGGGAGATCGAGATGGTGGGCGAGCAGATGGAGGCCCACTGGGCCCGGCTGATGCCGCTCACCCATGCAGCCTTCAACAAAAATGGACGTGTCGCCCCATAGGGCGGTGTCCGTATTGCGGCGTTTCGAGAAGTTCATCTAGGCTGATCAAACGGACCCGGCACTGCTTGAACCCCCGAGCAGGCAGTGCCGGGCTCCTCTTGCTTGTCCCCCCGAGGGGGCACCGTGCGTCGAGCAGCGAGTAGCGTGTTACCCATGGCTCCGATCTCCACTCCGCAGACCCCCTTCGGGCGGGTCCTCACCGCTATGGTCACGCCTTTCACGGCGGACGGTGCTCTCGACATCGAGGGCGCGCAGCGGCTCGCCACCCACCTGGTGGACGCAGGCAACGACGGCCTGATCATCAACGGCACCACCGGCGAGTCCCCGACCACCAGCGACGCGGAGAAAGACCAGCTCGTCAGGGCCGTCCTGGAAGCGGTGGGGGACCGGGCGCACATCGTCGCCGGCATCGGGACCAACGACACCCGGCACAGCATCGAGCTCGCCCGCACCGCCGAGCGCAGTGGCGTCCACGGCCTCCTCGCCGTGACCCCGTACTACAACAAGCCGCCGCAGGAGGGCCTGCTGCGGCACTTCACCGCCATCGCGGACGCCACCGGCCTCCCGGTGATGCTCTACGACATCCCGGGCCGCAGCGGTGTGCCGATCGACACGGAGACGCTCGTACGGCTCTCCGAGCACCCCCGCATCGTCGCCAACAAGGACGCCAAGGGCGACCTGGGCCGTGCGAGCTGGGCGATCGCCCGCTCCGGCCTCGCCTGGTACTCCGGCGACGACATGCTGAACCTTCCGCTGCTCTCCGTCGGCGCGGTCGGTCTGGTCTCCGTCGTCGGCCATGTCGTCACCCCGGACCTGCGGGCGCTCATCGAGGCACACCTCGGCGGGGACGTACAGAAGGCGACCGAGATCCACCAGAAGCTGCTGCCGGTCTTCACCGGCATGTTCCGCACCCAGGGCGTGATCACCACCAAGGCCGCGCTGACGCTGCAGGGCCTCCCGGCGGGCCCGCTCCGGCTGCCCCTGGTCGAGCTGACCGAGCAGGAGACGGCCCAGCTCAAGATCGATCTCGCCGCCGGCGGGGTAGAGCTCTGACAACGGACTTCACAACTGAATACGCGAAACACAGCTGAACACGTGGGGAAACCCGCACCACAGCACCACCAAGACAACAGCAAGTGCACGAATGACATGCGCGCCACGTGCCCAAGCGGTACGTGGCGCGCGTGGTAAGGAGAGTCTTTTGAGTCATCCGCATCCTGAACTCGGCACCCCGCCGAAGCTCGCGAAGGGCGCCCTCCGGGTCACCCCGCTCGGCGGCCTCGGCGAGATCGGCCGGAACATGACGGTCTTCGAGTACGGCGGTCGCCTGCTCATCGTCGACTGCGGTGTCCTCTTTCCCGAGGAGGAGCAGCCCGGCATCGACCTGATCCTGCCGGACTTCACGACCATCCGGGACCGCCTGGACGACGTCGAGGGCATCGTCCTCACGCACGGCCACGAGGACCACATCGGCGGCGTCCCGTACCTGCTGCGCCTGAAGCCGGACATCCCGCTCATCGGCTCCAAGCTGACCCTCGCCCTGATCGAGGCCAAGCTCCAGGAGCACCGCATCCGTCCGTACACCCTGGAGGTCGCGGAGGGGCAGCGCGAGCGCATCGGAGTCTTCGACTGCGAATTCATCGCGGTCAACCACTCCATCCCGGACGCCCTCGCGGTCGCCATCCGGACCCCCGCGGGCATGGCCGTCGCCACCGGTGACTTCAAGATGGACCAGCTCCCGCTGGACGGCCGCCTCACCGACCTGCACGCCTTCGCCCGGCTGAGCGAGGAGGGCATCGACCTCCTGCTCTCCGACTCCACGAACGCCGAGGTCCCGGGGTTCGTACCGCCCGAGCGGGACATCCAGAACGTCCTGCGCAACGTCTTCGCCAATGCGCAGAAGCGCATCATCGTGGCGAGCTTCGCCAGCCACGTCCACCGCATCCAGCAGATCCTGGACACGGCTCACGAGTACGGCCGCCGGGTCGCCTTCGTCGGGCGTTCGATGGTCCGCAACATGGGCATCGCCCGTGACCTGGGCTATCTGAAGGTCCCCGCCGGGCTCGTCGTGGACGTCAAGACCCTGGACGATCTGCCGGACGACGAGGTCGTGCTCGTCTGCACCGGTTCGCAGGGCGAGCCGATGGCGGCCCTCTCCCGCATGGCGAACCGCGACCACCAGATCCGCATCGTCCAGGGCGACACGGTCATCCTGGCCTCTTCCCTGATTCCGGGGAACGAGAACGCGGTCTACCGCGTGATCAACGGCCTCTCGCGCTGGGGCGCCAACGTCGTCCACAAGGGCAACGCCAAGGTCCACGTCTCGGGCCACGCCTCGGCCGGCGAGCTGCTGTACTTCTACAACATCTGCCGCCCCAAGAACCTGATGCCGGTCCACGGCGAATGGCGCCACCTGCGGGCCAACGCCGAGCTCGGGGCCCTGACGGGCGTGCCGAAGGACCACATCGTCATCGCCGAGGACGGCGTGGTCGTGGACCTGATCGACGGCAAGGCGAAGATCGTCGGCAAGGTCCAGGCCGGTTACGTGTACGTCGACGGCCTCTCCGTCGGCGATGTCACGGAGACCTCGCTCAAGGACCGCCGCATCCTCGGCGACGAGGGCATCATCTCGGTGTTCCTGGTGGTCGACAGCACGTCGGGCAAGATCGTCGGCGGCCCGCACATCCAGGCCCGCGGCTCCGGCATCGACGACGCGGCGTTCACCGCGGTCGTTCCGAAGATCGAGGATGCGCTCAACAAGTCGGCCCAGGACGGAGTGATGGAGCCGCACCAGCTCCAGCAGCTGATCCGCCGCACGGTGGGCAAGTGGGTCTCGGACACCTACCGCCGGCGCCCGATGATCCTCCCCGTCGTCGTCGAGGTCTGACCCTCCGACAGGCGCGAACTCCGGAGCGGGGCCCCCGATTTGCATCGGGGCGCCCCGCTCCAGTACGTTTACGTCTCCACCTCACCGGGAAGCAGCGAGCGCATCCGTGCGCCCCGAAGCATCCAAGAGGGGGTGGAAATTCCGACTCAGAACCTCTGATAAAGTCGGAGTCGCCGGAAAGGGAAACGCGAAAGCGGAGAACTGGAAAGCGGAAATAGCTTGACCCGCTTCGACCGGGAATCGGACACGAAAGAGTCTGATAGAGTCGGAAACGCAAGACCGAAGGGAAGCGCCCGGAGGAAAGCCCCAGAGAATGTTCTGCGGGTGAGTACAAAGGAAGCGTCCGTTCCTTGAGAACTCAACAGCGTGCCAAAAGTCAACGCCAGATATGTTGATACCCCGGCCTGCTTCGGCAGG
>NZ_JBFAUP010000019.1:0-130795 GCF_040679335.1 Streptomyces sp. NPDC052299
CGCGTTGGCTGGGTGGGCAGGGTGTTGGTCCGGAGGGTGTGGTGGCGTTGGTGCTGCCGCGTTCGGTGGACATCGTGGTGGCGCAGTTGGCGGTGCTGAAGGCGGGTGCGGCGTATCTGCCGGTGGACCCGGAGTATCCGCAGGACCGCATCGACTACATGCTCACGGACGCCTCACCCGTGCTCGTGCTGCGTGAACTCCCCTCCCTGGGCGACGAGGTGGATGGTTCGCGGCCTGGGGTGTCGGTGGGTGTGGATGGTGCGGCGTATGTGATTTATACGTCGGGTTCGACGGGTCGTCCCAAGGGTGTGGTGGTTTCGCATCGGGGCGTGGCCGGCTTCGCCGCGGGGTTGGTGGAGCGGTGTGAGGCCGGTTCCGGGAGCCGGGTGTTGCAGTTCGCGTCGCCGAGTTTCGATGCGTCGGTGCTGGAGCTGGTGATGGCGTTCGGGTCGGGTGGTGCGTTGGTGGTTCCGCCGCCGGGCCCGCTGGCCGGGGATGTCCTGGCGAAGGTGCTGGTGGAGCGGGAGGTGTCCCACGCGCTGATCCCGCCGGCCGCGCTGGCGAGTGTCCCTGATGGGGAGTTTCCGCTGTTCAGGTCGTTGATCGTGGGTGGTGACGCGACGTCGGCGGAGTTGGTGGATCGTTGGGCGCCGGGGCGTTTGATGGTGAACGCGTATGGTCCGACGGAGTCGACGGTTGCGGCGTCGATGTCGCATCGTCTGGTGGCGGGTTCGGGTGTCCCTCCGATCGGCGGGCCGGTGCCGGGCACGTGCACGTACGTGCTGGATGATGCGTTGCGTCCGGTGGCGCCGGGTGTGGCGGGTGAGCTGTACGTCTCCGGCACCGGGCTCGCACGCGGCTATCTGGGCCGTCCGGGCCTCACAGCTGAGCGGTTCGTCGCCGACCCCTACGGTCCGGCAGGCTCCCGCATGTATCGCACGGGTGATGTGGTGCGGTGGTCCCGTCAGGGTGAGCTGGAGTATCTGGGCCGTTCGGATGACCAGGTGAAGGTGCGTGGTTTCCGCATCGAGCTCGGCGAGATCGAAACCGTCCTCGCTCGGCACGAGAGCGTGGCCCAGGTCGCCGTCGTCGTCCGCGAAGACCGGCCCGGCATCAAACGCCTGGTCGCGTACGCCGTGCCGCGCACCGGCGAGCTGGACACCGCCGCCGTGCGGGCCCACGTGGCCGCCGTGCTGCCGGACTACATGGTGCCGTCCGCCTTCGTCTCCCTGGACGCCCTGCCGCTGACCGTCAACGGCAAGCTCGACCGTAAAGCGCTGCCCGCTCCGGGCCCCGAAACGCACGACGCCGGGCGCGGACCCCGGTCCGTCCAGGAAGAGGTGCTGTGCGGGCTCTTCGCCGATGTGCTCAAGGTGGACGGGGTGGGCATCGACGACAGCTTCTTCGAGCTGGGCGGCGACAGCATCACCTCCATCCAGCTGGTCAGCCGCATCCGCTCGGTGCTCGGCGTCAAGCTGAGCAACCGGGGCATCTTCGAGACGCCGACCGTGGCGCAGCTGAGCGACAAGCTCGGCACCGGTACGGACAGCGACGGCTTCGAAGTGATGCTGCCGCTGCGCACCGGGGGCGACCGCGCACCGCTCTTCTGCGTGCACGGCGCCGGCGGGCTCAGCTGGCCGTACTCGTCCCTGCTGAAGGCCGTCAGCGCCGAGTATCCGCTGTACGGACTCCAGGCCCGGGGCCTCGACGGCAAGGAGCCGATCGCGACGAGCGTGGAGGAGATGGCGGCCGACTACGTCGGACAGATCCGGCGGATACAGCCCGCCGGGCCCTACCACCTCGTCGGCTGGTCCTTCGGTGCCCTGGTGGCCCACGAGATCGCCACCCTGCTGACCGAGGCGGGGGACAGGGTCGCCCTGCTGGCGAACCTGGACCAGACACCGTACGACGCCTCGTGGGAGGACGACGACTACGCCCTGCCCACGGAGCGGGACGTACTGGAGACCCTGCTCGACTTCGTCGGCTACGACCTGGCGGAGCTGCCCGAAGGGCCCCTGGAACACAAGCGGGTGATGGAGATCATCCGGGGCCGGGACAGCGCGCTCGGAAGCCTGGAGGAGGAGAACATCACCGCCTTCATGAAGGTCGGCATCAACAACCACGAGCTGAGCGCCCGCTACCGGCCCCGGCGCTTCGACGGCGAGCTGCTGCTGTTCGTCTCCACGGTCGGGACCGACGACCCCGCCGGGAAGACGGCCGACTCGGTCGCCGCGTGGCGCCCGCACGTTTCGGGCGACATCGCCACCCACCCGGTGCACGCGCACCACGGACACCTGCTCCAGCCGGAACCCGCGGCGGAGATCGGCCGCGTCCTCCTGGAACGGCTGGCCGCCCCGCACGCGGTTGCCGGTGCCTGAACACCCCACTTACCGCTGTCCACGACAGCAGAACAGAAGGAGCGACCGTCATGGAAACGGCGATATCCGCAGAGGGTCTACGGAAGCGCTACGGCGACCACCAGGCGCTGAGCGGCATCGACCTGGAGGTCCCGGCGGGGACCATCCTCGGGGTCCTCGGGCCCAACGGCGCGGGCAAGACCACCACCGTACGCATCCTCACCACGCTCCTCGAACCCGATGAGGGGCGTGCCACCGTGGCCGGCTACGACCTGGCCACCCAGGCCCGCGAGGTGCGCGGCCACATCGGTCTGGCCGGGCAGTACGCGGCGGTGGACGAGCGGCTGACCGGGCGGGAGAACCTTCAGCTGATCGGGGTGCTCCTGCACCTCGGGCGGCGCGGCGCGAAGGCCAGGGCGCACGAGCTGCTCGACCGCTTCGCGCTGCTGGACGCCGCCGACCGGCCGGCGAAGACGTACTCCGGCGGGATGCGCCGCCGCCTCGACCTCGCGGCGAGCCTGGTCGGCCGCCCGCCCGTGCTCTTCCTCGACGAACCGACGACCGGCCTCGACCTCACCAGCCGGATGACGCTCTGGCAGATGATCCGCGACCAGGTGGCCGAGGGCGTCACCGTGCTGCTGACCACGCAGTACCTGGAGGAGGCCGACCAGCTGGCCGACCGCATCGCGGTCATCGACCGGGGCACGGTGATCGCCGAGGGCACCCCCGACCAGCTCAAGCGCAAGGTGGGCGGTGAACGCCTTGAGGTGTCGGTGGCTTCCGTCGCCGATCTGGCGGCCGTCGCCCGCGCGCTGGCGGAGATCTCGCCCGGGGAACCGGTGACCGACCGCGAAGCCCGCACCGTCTCCGTGCCGCTGACCGGCGGTGTCGCCACGATCGCCGGGGCCGCGAGCGGCCTGCAACGGCTCGGCATCGAGCCCGAGGACTTCGCCGTGCGCAGGTCCTCGCTCGACGACGTGTTCCTCGCCCTGACCGGCGGACAGGGCGGCGCCGGGGCCGGGCCGGAACCGGCCCCCGCCACCGCATCGACCACGACCAAGGAGAAGCAGCCGGCATGACCGAGGCCATCAGCGATTCGTTCGCACTCGTGGGCCGCCAGATGCGGCACATCCGCCGGATGCCGGAACAGCTGATCGGCATCACCGTGATGCCGGTGGCGTTCGTCATCGTCTTCGGCTACCTCTTCGGCAGCGCCATGCAGGTGCCCGGGGACGGCGGCTACAAGGAATACATCATGGCCGGCATCTTCGCGCAGGTGATGCTCGCCAACATCACCACGACCGCCGTCGGCGTGGTCGGTGACCTCGACAACGGGCTCGTGGACCGGTTCCGCGCCCTGCCCATCTCCCGGTCCTCCGTGCTGGTGGGACGGACCGTGGCGGACGGCATGCTCGTCGCCTGGACCTGCGCCGTGATGGCCCTGGTCGGGTACCTCATCGGCTGGCGCGCCCACAACGGTGTGCTCAAGACGCTGGCCGGCTTCGGGCTGCTCCTGCTGATGGGGTTCGCCATGTCGTGGCTGGGCGCCCTGCTCGGGCTCGTGCTGCGCAACGCGGAGACGGTGAGCGCGGTGTCCGGCGTCATCATGATGCCGCTCGCGTTCCTGTCCAACGCGTTCGTGCCGCTCGACGGGCTCCCGGGCTGGATGCGGGCCGTCGCCGAGTGGAACCCGGTCAGCGCGGTCGTCTCCGCGAGCCGGGACCTGTTCGGCAACGAACGCGGGCCGGCGAGCGGGGCGTTCCCCTCGGAGCACCCCGTCCCGGCGGCGCTGGGCGTCCTCGTCCTGCTGATCGTCGTGGTCGTGCCGCTCGCGGGACGCGCGTACCAGAAGGCGGCCGCCCAGCGCTGACGGCCGGGTCCCGGTCGTCAGCGCCGCGGGCTGATCATCATGAACAGCACCCGCAGCACCAGGACACAGCTGATGAGCAGGAGGTTGTAGCCGAACAGCTCGAAGAGTCCCAGTCCCTCGCTGATCCGGGGACCGCCGCCGGTACGCAGCAGCTGCACGCCGACCAGGCCTATCACTCCGCCCAGGAACGCCAGCAGTACGTCGTGCACCAGCGAACGCAGGAACCTGCGGTCCTCCGGGTCCTGGAACATCCTCACGCCGACCGTGAGCTGCCCGCCCTCGATGGCGCTGCCGATCCGCTCGATCCGCCGCGGCAGCCGGCGCAGCATCGGCACCATGGAGAGCAGTTCCTCGGTCACCGAGCGCCCCAGCGTCTCGGGCCGCAGCTTCTGCAGGTGCTGCGTGACGGCGAAGGAACGGGCCTGGCTGACGATGTCGAAGCCGGGGACCAGCCGCTCCAGGGAGCCTTCCATGGTGGCCAGGGCCCGGAACACGGCCGCTATCTCCGGCGGCACCGTGATCCCGTGCCGGGCCACGATCGTGAAGAGGTCGGCGAACATCTCCCGGTCCGGTTTGATCCCGGGTGCGAAGTGCCGGGCCAGGAAGCGGCCGAGGGCCCGCTCCAGCCTGCGTTCGTCGACCAGTTCGGGGCGGTCCACCAGCTCCAGCAGCGCGTCGGAGAGGCCCGCGGGATCGCCTCGGTGCAGGGCGAGCAGCATGCCGCGCAGGGTGGAGCGCAGCGACCGGTCGATGCGTCCGACCGCGCCGAAGTCGAGCATCCCCAGGTGCCCGTCCGGGAGCAGCAGGAGATTGCCGGGATGCGGATCGGCGTGGAAGACCCCGCTGGTCATGATCTGCCCGAGCAGACACTCCAGCATCGCCTGGGCCAGTGCCTCCCGGCCCGGGCCGCCGTCGTCGAGCACGTCCCCGACGCTGTGCAGCGGGACGCCCTCCATCCACTCGGTGACCAGGACCCGCCGGCTGGTGAGGTCGAGGTGGACCTCGGGGACCTTGATCACGGAGTCACCCGTCGACTGTTCGATGGCGGCCGCCACCGACAGGGTGTTGCGGGCCTCGACACGGAAGTCCAGCTCCTCGTGCAACGAGGTCGCGAACCCCTCGGCGAGCGCTTCGGCGCCCACGCTGCGGCCCCATTCGGTGTGGTGCTCCAGCTTCGAGGCGAACCGGTAGAGGATGTCCAGGTCGTCCGCGACGATCGCCCCTGCCGTCGCCCGCTGCACCTTGACGGCGACCTGCTCCCCGCTGTGCAGCCGGGCGCGGTGCACCTGGGCGATCGAACCGGCCGCGACCGGCTCGGGATCGAACTCGGCGAACACCTCGGCGGCCGGTGCGCCCAGTTCCTCGCGGAGCACCTGGGCCGTGGACTCCCACGGTTCGGGGGTCGCCCGGTCCTGCAAGGCGCTGAGTTCGTCGATGAACTCCTGCGGCAGCAGGTCGTAGCGCGTGGACATGACCTGGCCGAGCTTCACGAACGTCACCCCGGCCTCCTCCAGGGCGAGACGCAGGGACGGTGCGAGGACGGCCCGTTCGGCGGGCGCGCGGCGGGAACCGCCGGTGAGGAAGCGCCCCAGCCCGTGCCGTACGAAGATCCGGCTCAGCCGCGCGTACCTGCGGGTCCGGGCGAACCGGCGGCGCACCGCCTTCGGGAAACCCACCAGACCGCGCACGGTGCCCGACGGGATCAGCACCTCGGTCGCGGCCAGGAAGACCATGGCCACCAGCAGCGAGACCCCGATCTCCAGGGTGAGCAGGGCCAGCGGCTGCACATCGCGCAGCGGTAACCCCACGAGGGTGCCGGCGGTCAGGCCCACGGCCGCGGTGAGCGCGGCGCGCCCCTTGCCGATCTCGATGCCCAGCAGCCGCCGGGCGCCGGAGGCGAGTCCGGTGAGCAACACCGTCAGGGAGAGCGCGGCCAGCAGGACGAGCACCGCCGTGTTCATCGCTGACGCCTTCGCCGCAGGTAGTACGAGACGGTGACCACACCCAGCAGCGGGCCCCAGAGCAGCAGCGGCGCGTAGCACCAGCCCATCAGGGCCCGGTGGGTGGCGTCGAGGCTGCCGCTGTCGACCTCGTCCCACACCAGGTACTGGCTGATCGTCACCACTGTCAGGATCACCGCTCCGAGGGCGGCGGGCGCGACGGCCGCCCAGGTACGGACGGGCCGGCCCCCGATGAACGGCAGCCAACGCGGGGCGACCAGACCCCAGTTGCTGACCAGGCCGAGCGTGAGCAGGGCCGCCAGCTCCTGGAACAGCGTGATGAGGGGCAGGACGAGATATCCGCTGCCGGGCAGACCGTAGTCGTCGCGCAGGACCGCGTCGCTGTAGCCGACCGGCACCCCGACGGTCATGGCCAGGCGCCACAGTGAGGACGGCAGGGCGATCAGCGGGACGGCGTGGGCCGTCCAGCGGATCAACCGGGACGGAGGCGGAGTGGACAGCACCGCCATGGGGCGGGGCTCGTCGGTGACTTCAGTGGTCATGGGCGTCAGACTGCCAATCTTCTTGTATGCGGCACAACGAGGCAAAGCCCGGCACCCCCTACCGTCCTGATGGACGGTGCGGGGGTGCCGGGAGGCCGGAGTGTTGGAGGGTCAAGTCGTGGATCCTGCGACGGCGTCCACGGGTTCGTGGGGCTCCGGGGGCGCCGTTCCGTCCGGTCGGGCGCCTCCGCCGCCGGAGTTCCGGCCGCCCGGCCACCAGGCCCTGCGGCCCAGCAGCGTCGTCACGGCGGGCACCAGCAGCAGGGCCATGACGAAGGCGGTCAGCAGGATGCCGAACGCCACGGCGAAGCCCATCTGCTGCAGCATGCTGTTCTCGGCCAGCAGGAGCACCCCGAAGGTCCCGGCGAGGATGAACGCCGCCGCCCCGACCGTGGAGGCGGTACGCGTGACAGCCTCGCGCACGGCCTCCGCCGGACTCCGGCCGCGCCCGGTCTCCTCGCGCAGCCGCGCCACCATGAGGATGTTGTAGTCGGTGCCGATGGCGACGACGAAGAGGTACACGATCACCGGCAGCGTGAACAGCAGGCCCTGCTCACCCCTGAGGTCCTGGAACAGCCACACCGTGGAGCCCAGCGTCGCGCCGAAGCCGAGGCCCACCGCGAGCATCAGGTACCAGGGCGCCACGACGCTGCGCAGCAGCAGCCCGAGGATGACCATGATCGCGATCCCGGCGACCGGGAAGACCACCGAGTAGTCGCGGTTCGTGGCGTGCTGGATGTCGGCGAGGACCGCCGAGGTGCCGCCGACGAGGGCCCTGCTGCCGTCCGGGGCGGCCCGGTGCGCGGTGTCGCGCAGCGGGCCCGAGGCCAGTTCGATCGCACGGTCGCTCGCGGGCTTCACCTTGAGCACCACACCGAACTGGGCGACGTCGCCCTTCGGGCCGACCACGGCGGGGGAGACCTCCCCGAACCCGGCCGCCGCCAGATTCCGCCGGTACGTGTCCAGGTCGGCCCGGCGCAGTCGGCTGCCGTCCTCCGATTCGAGGAGCACCCAGCTGGGATCGGTCTGCCCGGCGGCGAAACCGCGCTGCATGTCCTGGCCGGCCCGCACGGACTCCAGGTCCTTGGGGAGCGAACTCTCGCTGTCGAAAGCCGGGTTGAAGCTGAACACGCCGACGGCCAGGGCCGCCAGAAGTCCGCCCGAGAGCGCGGCGACGAGACCGGGACGCCGTGCCGTGACCGCACCTGCGCGGGCGGCGAAACGGTGCCGGGGCCGGGTGCGCCAGGGCTTCGACGGCCAGAACGCCTTGCGGCCGAGCAGCGAGAAGACCGCGGGGACCAGGGTCAGCGCCGCGGCCAGCGTGACCGCCACCGAGATCGCCAGGGCGGGGCCCATGGCGCGCAGCATCCCGAGGCTGGACAGCAGGAGGGCGAGGAAGGCGACGATCACCGCGCCGGCCGCCGAGGCGATCGTCTCGCCGACCCGGCCGACGGCCTCGCTCATCGCGGGCTTCGGGTCGTGGCCCTCCCGCAGCAGCTCCCGGTACCGGAACAGCAGGAAGAGGATGTAGTCGGTGCCGACGCCGAACAGGACGACGATCAGGATCGCGGTGATCGAGCTGTCGGCCTGAAGCCCGCCGACCTCCACGGCGGTGGAGATCAGCCCGGTCGCGACCACGAAGGTGAGCCCGATGATGAGGACGGGGAGGACGGCGATCAGCGGGCTGCGGAAGATGATCAGCAGCAGCACGATGATCAGGAGCAGGGTCGCCTGCATGATCATGGCGTCCGTGTCACCGGCCGACTCCTGCGAGTCCAGCGCGGTGGCCGCGGGGCCGGTGGTGCCCGCCGTCAGCTCCGTCCCGGTCAGCAGCTTCTTCAGAGCGGTCCGGATGTCCTTCACGGACTCGGTCACGTCGGCGTCGTACGGGTCGTCGACCGTGGCGATGATCCCGGCGAGGGCTATCCGGCCGTTGGGCGATACCGAACCGGCGTCCGTCTTCACCGACTTGACCTTGTCGAACCCCCTGTCCTGGAGCCCCGACACCACCTCGCGCAGGTCGGCCCGGTCGGCGGCGGTCAGCTTGCCCTCGTCGGACCGCTGGAACACCACCACCGCGGCCGGTGTCTCCTGCTGCGGGAACACCTTCTCCTGCAGACGGCTGACCTGCACGGATTCGTACGAGGAGGGCAGGAAGTCCGCCTGGTCGCTGGTGGCCTTCAGCTGCGGGGCGGCGAAGCCCAGCGCCACCGCGACGACGATCCAGGCGAGGATGGTGAGCCAGGGGCGGCGAACGGCCAGCCGCCCGATCCCTCCGAACATGGGACTCCTTCTGCGGATTTCTGGTGGGGGAGAGTCTTCTGCGCGAGTGTAGGGAGACCGCACCCGTAAATCCCGGGGGATGTCAGGTTGCTGCCACACCTTCCGCGGCCCACGTACCCGGGCCGGTTCTCAGGAGCAGCCGCGCCGCAGATTCCAGCCGACGAAGGTGTGCTTCAGATCCACCTCGAAACGGCAGGACGCCGTGCCGTCCGCATTCAGGTCCACAAAGGAACGGTGCTCGTTCGCGTACCAGTCCCCGGTGGCATCGAAAATTCCCTTGTACGAGAACGCGGCCCGGGCCTCGTTGTGCGAAGCTGCGCAGTCGCTGACGCAATCGGCGGTCTTTCCCGACGACTCCAGCGACCAGCCCGCGTCCCAGGGCTCCCGGTTCCATTCCTGCCGTGCCGTGGTCGACGCGGTGACGACGCGGTGGCCGTCGGCCTCCCAGGACGAGGTGGTGTAGAGCCCGGTCATCCGGATGTTGCAGCAGTCGTACATCTCGGACCAGCTCTCCAGCTGCCGGACCCCGGCCGCCGGGGCCACCGTCCGGTCCGCCGCGTCCGTGCCGGCGGCGGCCACCAGCCGGGCGGGGCCCAGGTGAGGTGCGCAGTCGGTACCTATGGTGACCCGCTGCTCCACGGCCATGCCGGGCGGCGGTGCGGGCAGGGAACCCGAGAGCCGCACCGAGGCGCACTCCTGACCGGTCCCGTCCGCCGGCTGTCCCGCGTCCCCGGCGGCAGCCGTCGCCGGCACCGCCGACAGGGACAGCAGCCCGGCCGCCGCCACCGCGGTCATGATGAATCGAATACGCAATTCCTCGCCCTTTCCCGGCAATCCCAGTGATGTGCACGAGAGCGTAACGGGGCCTTTCGGGGTGCGGGACGACGCCCGGAGATCTGGCAGGAAGCTGACAATTCCCTTCCGTTCGGGGTGTCGCGCACCTCGTGTCACCTTCATGTCATTTCCCTTGCCGGGGCGTGGTGGCGGGGACACGGTGGGGGAGATATTCGCCGAATGCCACCGTCACCGCCGGTGCGACCGAGGGGTTTCCTCGTGAGTGCAAAACTGATGTACGAGGCTCCGATATCCGTGCCGTTTCCTTCGTCCGGAATTCTCGGGCGACTCGGTCTGGGCGAACCGGAGTTCGAGTCCGAGATGAATGAGGCGCTGGCCGCCGCCGAGAAAGAGCTCCAGGACTGCGTCCACGACGCCCCCGACCCACGGATCGCCGCACTCACCGGCCATCTGGCGGCAGCGGGCGGAAAGCGTCTCCGCCCGCTGCTGGTTCTGCTCGGTGCCGAGTTCGGCGACCCCTGGCGGGACGGCGTCGGGCGGGCCGCCGTCATCGCGGAACTGGTCCACCTCTCCTCGCTCCACCACGACGACGTCATGGACGGGGCCGCCACCCGGCACGGAGTGGCGAGCGCCAACGCACGCTGGGGCGACCGGACCGCGGTCCTCGGCGGCGACTGGCTCCTCGCCCGCGCCGCCCGCCTCGCCGCGGACCTCGTCCCCGGAGCGATCGCACTCAACGCCCGGACGGCGGCCCGGCTCGTGTCGGGACAGCTCGGCGAACTCACCGGGCCCGCCGACAACGAGGACCCCGTGGCGCACTACTTCCGGGTGGCCGAGGGCAAGACGGCCGCGCTGCTGGCCATGTGCCTGGGGCTCGGCGCCCTCCAGTCCGGCGCGCCCGCCCCGCACGTGGCGGCGCTCATCGAGTACGGGGAACAGCTCGGCATCGCCTTCCAGATCGCCGACGACCTGCTCGACCTGGCCTCCCCGGCCGCCCTGACCGGAAAGCCGCAGGGCATGGACCTGCTGGCCGGTGTGGACAGCCTGCCCGTTCTGCTGGCGCGGGCGGGCGACGACGCGGCCGACGCCGAGCTGCGCGCGCTGCTCTCCGGCGGCTTCCCGGTCCGCCCCGCCGATCACCACCGCGCCCTCGAGCTGTTCCGCCGCTCACCGGCGACGGCGGAGGCCGAGGCGCTGCTGCGCGGGCGGCTGGCCCGTGCCCGCTCCTGCCTCGCCGGGCTGCCGCCACTTCCCGCACGCACCGCACTCGCCGCCCTCTGCGACTACGTCGCCCGCCGGACCGCCTGAACCGGACCGCGAAAAGGGGCTGACACCCGAAGGAGTTGGTCATGTCGATGCACGAGCGGATCGGCGAGCTGACGCGCATCCGTCAGGAGGCCGTCGAGGGCGCACCCTCGGCCACGGAGGCGCAGCACGCCAAGGGCAAGCTGACGGCGCGTGAGCGGATCGAGCTCCTTTTCGATCCGGGTTCGTTCCATGAGGTGGAGCAGTTGCGGCGGCACCGGGCGACGGGTTTCGGTCTGGAGGCGAAGCGGCCGTACACCGATGGTGTGGTCACGGGCTGGGGGACGGTCGAGGGCCGGACGGTCTTCGTGTACGCGCATGACTTCCGGATCTTCGGCGGGGCGCTGGGCGAGGCCCACGCGACGAAGATCCACAAGATCATGGACATGGCCATTTCGGCGGGTGCGCCGTTGGTGTCGTTGAACGACGGCGCGGGTGCCCGTATCCAGGAGGGCGTCTCGGCGCTCGCGGGGTACGGGGGGATCTTCCAGCGGAACACGCGCGCCTCGGGTGTGATTCCGCAGATCAGCGTCATGCTCGGTCCCTGCGCCGGTGGTGCGGCGTACAGTCCCGCGCTGACGGACTTCGTGTTCATGGTGCGTGAGACCTCGCAGATGTTCATCACGGGTCCGGACGTCGTGAAGGCGGTCACCGGCGAGGAGATCACGCAGAACGGGCTGGGCGGCGCGGACGTCCACGCCGAGACGTCGGGCGTCGCGCACTTCGCGTACGACGACGAGGAGACCTGCATCGCCGAGGTCCGCTACCTGCTGTCCCTGCTACCGCGGAACAACCGCGAGAACCCGCCCGCCGCGGCGAACGACGACCCCGCCGACCGGCGGTGCGAGGCCCTGCGCGACCTGGTCCCGCTGGACGGCAGCCGCCCGTACGACATGCGGCGGGTCGTGGAGGAACTGGTCGACGGCGGCGAGTACATGGAGGTCCACGAACGCTGGGCCACCAGCGTCCTCACCGCACTCGCGCGCCTCGACGGCCGGGTCGTGGGTCTGGTCGCCAGCCAGCCGCAGGCGCTCGCCGGCGTGCTCGACATCCACTCCTCCGAGAAGGCCGCCCGCTTCGTCCAGCTCTGCGACGCCTTCAACATCCCGCTCGTCACCCTGGTCGACGTGCCCGGCTTCCTGCCCGGCGTCGACCAGGAGCACGGCGGCATCATCCGGCACGGCGCGAAACTGCTCTACGCGTACTGCAACGCCACCGTGCCCCGCATCCAGGTCATCCTGCGCAAGGCGTACGGCGGCGCCTACATCGTCATGGACTCCCGGTCCATCGGCGCCGACCTCTCGCTGGCCTGGCCGGGCAACGAGATCGCCGTCATGGGGGCCGAGGGCGCCGCCAACGTCGTCTTCCGGCGACGCATCCAGGCGGCGAGCGATCCGGGCGCAATGCGCCGGCAGCTGGTCAAGGAGTACAAGGCGGAGCTGATGCACCCCTACTACGCGGCCGAGCGCGGGCTCGTCGACGACGTCATCGACCCCGCCGACACGCGCGCGGCCCTCGTCGCCGCGCTCGCCATGCTCGGCTCGAAGCACGCCGCGATGCCCGCCCGAAAACACGGCAACCCCCCTGTCTAGGAGGCCCCATGTCAGCACCGCCGCTTCAAGGACCCCTCGGTACGGCCCTGTTCAAGGTGATCAGGGGCGCCCCGTCCCCGGAGGAGCTGGCGGCCGTCGCGGCCCTGCTCACCGCCCTGACCGCAGCCGGCCGCGACGAGCCCGGTCCGGTGCGCGAGGCCGCGCCGGCCGCCGTCTGGGACCGGCCCGACACCTTTCCGCCCGCCTCCTGGATGGCCAGGACCTGAGGTGACGACCGGCGCCCCGGGCCCGCGGCCTGGCAGTTTGCTGCCGCTGTCGTTGCCGGGCCCGGCGGCGCCCTGGTAATCAGTCCCAAAGCGGCGAACCCGGTCGTACCGGAACGGCCGAGGTCGAAATCAGGAGGCGGTTCGTGCTTCAGGTGGTGTTCCGAATCCTGGGGCCGCTGGACATCAGCGCCGACGGGCGGCCCGTGGTCCTGCAGGGCGCCCGGCAGCGCACGATCATGTCGATGCTGCTCCTCGCACCCAACCGCGTGGTCTCGGTCGACACCCTCGCCGACGCCGTCTGGCAGGGCCGCCCGCCCGCCACCGCGCGCAACCAGATCGCCATCTGCGTCTCCGCCCTGCGCAAGACCATCAAGAACGCGGTCGGGGTCGAGGACATCCTGGTCACCAGCCACCCCGGCTACATGCTGTTCGCCGGTGAACACCGCATCGACGCCGTCGAGTTCGAGGAGAGCGCCGCCAAGGGGCGGGAGGCCGCCCGCCGGGGCCGGTCCGAGGAGGCCTGCGCCCACTTCGAGGAGGCGCTCGCCATGTGGCGCGGCCCCGCGCTCGAAGGCATCTCCGGTGAACGCGTCGAGTCCGAGGCCGCCCAGCTGACCGAGATGCGCCTCGACGTGTACGAGGAGTACGCCGGACTCCGCCTCGCGCTCGGCCAGCACCGCGACATGACCGGCGAACTGAGCACGTTCGTCCGCGAACACCCGCTCCGCGAACAGGCCAAGGGCCACCTCATGCTGGCCCAGTACCGCTCGGGCCGCCGCGCCGAGGCCCTGGAGACCTACCGCGACGCCCAGCGGCTGCTCGCCGACGAACTCGGCATCGACCCGGGCCCCGCCCTCCAGGAACTGCACGAGGAGATCCTGGCCGACTCCCCGCGACTCGGCCTGCCCGCGGAATCCGTCACCCTCGTCCCCCAGACGACCGTCCCCGCCCACCTGCCGCCCAGCGCCGCGTCGTTCACCGGACGCCACGCCGAACTCGCCTCGCTGGACCGGCTCCTGGAGCACCTCGACGGGGGCGCGCTCCCCGTCGGGTCCATCACGGGCACCGGCGGCGTCGGCAAGACCGCCCTCGCCGTGCACTGGGCCCACCAGGTCGCCGCGCGCTTCCCCGACGGGCAGCTCTTCGCGGACATGCGCGGCTACGACGGGGCCGAGGCGCCCCGCAGACCGGCCGCGGTGCTCGACAGGTTCCTGCGCGCCCTGGGCGTGCCCGGACCGCAGATCCCCGCCGACCAGAACGAGCGCACCGCCCTCTTCCGCAGCGTGCTGGGCGGCCGCCGGGTCCTGGTCGTCCTCGACAACGCCCGCTCCTTCCAGCAGATCCGTCCCCTGCTGCCCGGCACCGGACGCTGCTGCGTCCTGGTCACCAGCCGGGACACCATGGGCCGGGCGCTCGCCGGTGACTACGCCTTCGTACCGCTGCACCTCGGCGCCCTCGAACAGGACGAGTCCATCACCCTCCTGTCCCGGGTCGCCGGTGACGACCGCTTCGGTGTCGACCCGGTGGGCGCCGCCCGGCTCAGCGCGCTCTGCGACCGCCTCCCGCTCGCCCTGCGGATCGCGGCCGCACGGCTCGCCGCCAAGCCCCACTGGTCGGTGCGGACCCTGGTGGCCCGGCTGGAGGACCAGCACCGCAGGCTCGACGAACTCAGCCTGGACGAGCGCGGGGTCCGGGCCGGGCTCAGGCTCAGCTACCGGGACCTGCCCGCCGACGCGGCCCGGATGTTCCGGCGGCTCGGGGTCCTCAACGTCTCGGACTTCTCCGCCTGGGCCGGAGCCGCGCTCCTCGACATCGACCCCGTCGACGCCGAGGACCTGATCGAGCTGCTGGTCGACGCCCAGCTCCTGGAACCGCTCAGCGCCACCACCGGCCACGTCCGCTACCGCTTCCAGGACCTGCTGAGGCTGTTCGCCCGCGAGTGCGCGCGGGAGGAGGACACCGAGGAGGAACTGCGCGCGGCCGGCCGGCGCGCCTGGGGGGCCTGGCTCGCACTGGCGGGCGAGGCGCACCGGCGGGTCTACGGCGGCGACTACACCGTCATCCACGGGCCCGCGCCGCTCCACCGGCTCCCCGGCCATCTGGTGGACAGCCTGCTGGAGGACCCGATGGAGTGGTTCGAGACCGAACGCTCGTCGATCACCGGTCTCGTCGAACAGGCCGCCCGCGAGGACGAGTCCGCCTATGCCTGGGACCTGGCCATGACGAGCGTGACGCTGTTCCAGAACCGCGACTACCTGGAGGACTGGCGGGACTGCGGCGAACGGGCCCTGGAGGCCGCGACCCGGACCGGGGACACCCTCGGCCGGGCGGCGATGCTGCACTCCCTCGGAACCCTGGAGATCGTCGGGTGGGACCACGATTCGGCCCACCGGCGACTCAGCCTGGCCCTGCGGCTGTTCGAGCAGCAGGGCCAGGATCAGGGACGCGCCCTGGTCCTGCGGAACCTGGCGCTGTGCGAACGCCATCGCGGTGACATGGACCGGGCAAGAGAGATGGCCCACCGCTCGCTGGAGATCTTCCGCGCGGTCGGTGACCACTACGCCGAGGCCCATGTGCTGGGCCTGTTGGCGCAGATCGAGCTGGAACGGGGCGACCCCCAGGCGAGTCTGCGCCTGTCCTCCGAGGCGGTCGCCCGGAGCCGGGGGCTGGGCACCGTACGGGGAGAGGCGCAGAACACCGTCCGGCTGGCCGAGGCCCTGCTCCACCGGGGTGAGGGGGAGCGGGCCGAGGAGGCCAGCCGGCGGGCGCTGGAGCTGGTCCGGGGCAGCGGTGACCGCCGTGGTGAGGCGCACACGCTGCGCACCCTGGGTGAGGCACTGTGGTGCCGGGGCAGGACGGAGGAGGCGGAGGCGGTCCTGCGGGACGCGCTGCTGACCTCGGGCAAGGTGCCCGACCGCTTCCTGGAGGCGCGGGCCGCGATCGTCCTCGGCTGTGTGCAGGTCCTGCACACCGACCGGGCCGGGGCGGCCGGGAGTCTCAAGACGGCGCACGACCTCTTCGCGGAGGTCGGCGCGCCGGGCTGGCAGGACAGGTCCGCCCGGCTGCTGGCGGCGCTCGGCGACGGCGAGACCTGGGACTCCGACCGCCTGTTCGCGCTCGTACGGCCCTGAGCACCGCCCGGCTCACGTCCACGGGTCGTCCGCCGTCGTCGCCGGGGCGACCGTCCACGGGTCGTCCGGCTTCGCGGCGCGGACGACGGTCCACGGATCGTCGGCCGGCTTCGACGGGGCGACGGTCCAGGGATCGTCGGCCACCGCCCGCACGGCGGCGTCCGTACCGGACCGGAGCGCGGCCGGACCCATGACGCCGACGGAGCCCGCCGTGCCGGCCACCGCGAGGAGGAGCACGGCTCCCGCCGCGACACGGCCCGCCGGAACGGTCCTGGCCGAGAGAGGGGAGAGCTTCATGATGACCTCCTGTGACAGCTGCGACGGGCGTTTCGGGCTGTTGTCCCGGTGTGTGCCATGAACGTTACGGAGAACCCTTTTTGAGGCTCTTTCATCTCGGTTTCGGAACCGCGAAATAGAGGCGATGGCGCAGAAAAACACCAGGTCAATAGCGTTTTCCCCACGTGGCCCGGCGACCGGAACGGGCCTGCTGAACGGGGGAACCGCATGGAACTCAAGATCCTGGGGCCCGTCTCGGCCGAGCTCGACGGCCGCGCCGTCGCACTGGACGGCGGCAAGCAGCGCACCGCGCTCGCGGCCCTGCTCCTCGCCCGTGGCAAGGTCGTCTCCGACGAGCGGCTGACCCTCCTGCTGTGGGGCTGGGACCCGCCCGCCACCAGCCGGAACCAGCTCTACACCTACATGTCGCGACTGCGTACGCGCCTGGGCGCCGGCCTCGGCCTGGAACGGCACGGACCCGGATACCGCATGGACATCCGCGACGCCCGCTTCGACTGGGACGTCTTCCGCGCACTCGCCGACTCGGGCCGGGACGCCCTGCACGCGGGCCGTCACGCCGAGGCGGAGCGCCTGCTGCACGACGCCCTCGCGCTGTGGCGCGGTCCCGCGCTCACCGACGTCACCGCACACCTCGCCGAGGCCGAGGTCCCGCGCATGGAGGAGGCCCGCCTCTCCGCGCTGGAGAACCACGCCGAGGCGGCCCTCGCGCTCGGCCGGCACACCGACATGGTCCCGGCACTCACCCGGCAGGTCACGCTCCACCCGGTACGCGAACGGCTGCGCGGGCAGCTGATGACCGCCCTGTTCCGCTGCGGCCGGCAGGCGGACGCGCTCACGGTGTACGAGAAGGGCCGCCGGGCCCTGGCCGAGGACCTCGGCATCGACCCGGGCCCGGAACTGCGCGCGCTCCACCAGGAAATCCTCACCGGCGCACAGCCGCCCACCCGCGCACCGGAGCGGGACCGCGCGACGCCGGCCCCGACACCCGGACAACACCCCGGGCCCCGGCACACCGCACCCGTCCCCGCGCCGCCCGGGGCCGAGGCCCCCGGGGGCGGCTGGCAGGGCCTCGTCCCCGCGATGCTGCCCGCCGCACCCGGCGACTTCACCGGCCGCGCCGCAGAAACGCGCGACGTGCTCGCCGCCCTGCGCGGCCACCAGGACGTCGTGGTCACCGGCGCACCCGGCACCGGCAAGTCGGCCCTCGCCCTGTGGGCCGCCGAACGCTGCAGGGCCGACTTCCCCGGCGGCCAGCTCTACGCGGACCTGCGCACCGCCGAGGGCGGGGCCCGCGCACCCGGCGAAGTCCTCGGCTGGTTTCTGCGGGCCCTCGGCACCGCGCCGGTCCGGCTGCCCGCGACCCAGGAGGAACGCGTCCAGCTCTACCGCACCCTGCTCGCCCGGAGCCGCCCGGTGCTGATCGTCCTCGACAACGCCACCGACGACGCCCAGGTCCGCCCCCTGCTGCCGGGCAGCGGCGGAAGCCGCACACTCGTCAGCGGGGTGCGCTCCCCCCTGGCCTCGCTGGAGGGCACCCGGCTGGTCGGCCTCGGACCCATGGAACCCGCCGAGGCCGGTGCCCTGCTGGCCGCCGTCGCCGGGCCCGAGCGATTCGCCGGGGCCCCCGGGGCGGCGGCGCGGATCGCGGAACTCTGCGACCGGCTCCCGCTCGCCCTCCGCATCGCCGCGGCCCGGCTCGCCGCCCACCCGCACTGGCCCGCGGCCCGGCTGGCCGAGCGGCTGGCCCCGGAGGACCGCCGGCTGGGGGAGCTGCGGATCGGCACCCTCGACGTACGGGCCGGGCTGCGCACCGCCCTGTCCCAGCTGGACCGGGCCACCAGGCCCGCCTTCGCCGTGCTGGCACGGGCCGGCCTGTCCGCGCTGACGGCCGGTGACGCCGCGGCGCTGCTGGGCACGGGCCCGGAGGAGGCCGAGGAACTGCTCGAACGGCTGGCGGACGCCCGGCTGCTGGAGGCCTGGAGCGTCGACGGCGCCGCCCGGCTGAGCTACCGCTTCATGCCGCTGGTGGGGCTGTTCGCCAGGGAGCAGTGCGCCGATCCCGTCCTCGCCCCCGCCCCGGCGTGAGGCGGCCGATCCCTTCTTCCCGCCCGCCCGTTCCCTCCCCGGTCCGGTGGGCCGGCCGGACTCCGGCCGGCCCACCGGACCGTCCGGCGTCAGCCGCAGCCGCCCGCATGGCCCTCGTCCAAGCCGTAGGCGGCTATGTAGCCGGTGGCGGCGGTGCCCGGGGCCGCCAGACCGGTCAGGGCGTCCACGTACTCCGCCAGCAAGGCGGTCCAGGGCGCCCCGGCGTCCCGCAGCAGAATCTCCTGCGCCGTCGCTTCCCGTCGCTCGATCTCCGCCAGGAATTCCAGCGGATGCTGAACCATCGTGGGGCCGGGCTGCTTGTCGTACATCATTCCTCCTGTATGGGTCCGGGCCCCGATCAGGTCCCGCACCAACAGGTTCGGCCGAGGGGATATAAGAATTCCCCGGAGGATCTGTACGCGTCCGTGCAGACCGGTACAGGTCTCCATGGATTCGCGAGGGAAGCGGTACAGAAAGGGCGGGGAGAGTGGGCGCCATGGAAAGTCTCATCAGGAGGATCGTGGTCGTGGGCGGCACGGCAGCCGGCTGGACCGCCGCCGCCAGACTCGCGTCCGTGTTCGGTGGCACAGTCTCCGTCACGGTGCTGGAGCCGCCCTCGCGTCCGGCCGGAGCCCCGGGAACGGGCCAGGTCAGCGCCGTGCCCCCGGAGTTGCAACGCGAACTCTTCGACCGGCTCGGGGTCCCGGAGGAGGAATGGATGCGGGCGTGCCGGGCGTCCTTCGCGACCGGCGTCCGTTACGCGGACTGGCGCGCCGGAATGGCCGGCGCATCCGCCCCGGAGAGCGCGGGACGCTTTCGCGCGGACCACTTCTACCGCACCTGTACGCCCCTTTCCTCGTGCGAGGAATTCACGCTTCTCGAATGCTGGCAGAACCGGCGCGGCAGCGGTGAGACCATCGAGGCATTCGATTACGCGTGTTTCCGCGAACCGCCTTTGCTGGACGCCGGCAAGTCGCCGCGATGGATGGACGGACGCGCGGCGGTTCCGTACGGCTGGCACATCGACACCACGATGTTCACGCGCTATCTGCGGGACCTGGCGATGCGGCGATTCGGGGTACGCGAGGTCCGTGACACGCCCGTCCGCGCCGAGCGCGATGCCGACGGCACACCGACGCTGCTGCACACGACGACGGAGTCCGGCCCCGTCCCCGGCGACCTCTTCCTGGACTGCACCGAGGACGAGCGGCTGCTGATGACCGGGATGCTGGGGGAACCGTTCGTCGAGACGGACGAGAGCCCGGGGTGCGACAGCGCCGTCTTGGTCACCGTCCCGATGGACGAGGAGACGCACGCGATCGAGCCCTTCACCACGGTCACCGCCCTGCCCGACGGATGGGCGTGGAAGATGCCGCTGCTGGGCGGGTTCGGGGCCGGCCGGGTCTACGCCCATGACCTGACCGGGCCCGACGAGGCGCTGAAGGCGCTGCGCGCGCTGCACGGCCCCCTCCCCCGGAACGGGACGGTCCGGCACAGCCGGTACCGCACCGGGCACCTGCGCCGGTCCTGGGTCGGGAACTGCGTCGCCGTGGGCCGCGCCGCCCATGTCCTGGAGCCCCTGGCGGACGGCGGTCTCGGCGAGGTCCTGCGCCAAGTGGGGCTCCTGATACGGGACTTCCCCGCACTCCGGGACCGGGAGGCGCCCGCGGCCCGCTACCACCGAGCGGTCCGCCGGGACCACGAGGAGGCCCGCGACCTGGCCGCGCTGCGCTACGCCGTGGCGCCCGGACTCGACACCCCGTTCTGGGCGGACCGGCGCACGCGTCCGCTGCCCGACGCCCCGCGGGAGTCGCTGGCCGCCTATCGGGCCGGCCTCTCCCCGGGGCCGGACCCCCAGGAGGTGGCGCACCACGTCCTGCTGGCCTCACTGCTCACGGACCCGCCCTCGCCCAGGCCCGCCCTGGCCCACCGCCCGGCGGCCCGGCAGGAGGCGGACGCCCTGTTCCTGCGGGTCGCGCGCCAGCAGCGCATTCTGCTGGAGACGCTGCCCACGGCCCAGGAGTACGTGCGCCGCCTCCACATCCGACCGTCGTCGCTCACGCCGGGTCCGGGTGCCACCCCGGACCCGGCGCTCCCTCCGGTTACGGCGTGACCGTCACCGTCGCGCTCCCCGACGCGGTCTTCCCGCTCGACCGGTACGTCGCCGTCAGCTTCGCGTCACCGGAGGCGCCGGCCGGGATGGTGACCGGGACCTTCACATTGGCGCCCTCGCCCGGCCGGGTCGCCGGGAACGCCACCGGCTTCGTCGTCCAGCCGGCGGGCACGGTCAGCTCGACCGTGCCCGCGTCGCGCCGGACGTCCATCCGGTTGACGACCCGTACGGTGATCTCCGCGGTCGTCCCCGCCTTCAGGGTGGCCGGCGGGGTGATGGTGATGTCCGCGCAGGTGCCGCCGAGCCACTTCAGGTCGAACGAGGAGTACGTGATGTGCTCGTAGTTCCCCCGCTCGTAGAGCAGGCCGAGCCGCCCGCCGGGGAGCCGGGTCAGCGTCGAGTAGGCGGCGGCTCCCGGGTCCACCACCTTCTTGATCGGCCAGGTCTTCCCGTTGTCGCAGGACATCTTGACCGTGAGGTTCTTGCGCGAGGTCGCGTCGGTGTTGCTGAACAGCAGCCAGGAGGACTGCGGGTCCGAGGCCGGCGCGTCGGGGGCGTACCGCATGACCGAGCCGTTGTTCGCCGGGTCGGGCAGCTCGGTGTCCTGGACGAACGGCGTGTACGTGACCCCGCCGTCCGAGGAGTACGCGATCGTACGGTACGGCGCCGAGCGGTTGTTGAGCATGACCGTGCCGTCGTTCAGCTCGACGGTCTTGTTCTCGTCGCCCCCGGGGCCCACCGGGGTGCCCATGTGCCAGGTCTCCCCGTGGTCGTCGCTGTACGCGCTGACCGCGTAGTTGGCCCCGTTGTTCCGGATGGCGTACTGCTGGATCAGCCGGCCCCGGTGCGGGCCGTTGCGCAGCTGGATGCCCTCGCCCGACGAGGCGAACATCCCGCCCCAGGCCGGGTTCTTGATCTGCTTGGTGATCCGGCGGTGGGTCCAGGTGAGCCCGTCGTCGTCGGAGTAGCTGTAGTCGGCCTGGAGGACGTTCGGATCGGATTCGTCGTTCCCGGTGGCCGAGCCGAAGAAGCCCTGGTTCTCCCCGGCCGCGTAGAACAGGAAGATCCGCCCGGTGATCCGGTCGACCAGCAGGCTCGGATCGCCGTACCCCTGGGGCGCGGCGTCCTTGCGGACCACCTGCTGCGCCTGCCAGGTCGTCCCGCCGTCGGTGCTCCGCCGCAGCACGATCCCGATGTTGGACGGCAGGTCGGCCAGGGTCGGCCGGGCGTCGTACGCGGCGAGCAGGGTGCCCTTGTTCGAGGTGGTCAGGGCCGGGATGCGGTAGTGGGGGGAGCCGACGCCGTCGACGGTCAGGTCCTGGGACGTGAGCGTGCCGGGGGCGGGCGACGCGGCCTGCGCGGTGCCGGTCGTGGTGACGACCAGCAGGGCGGCGCCGAGCAGGGCGACAGGGACGGTTCGCTGCATGGACGATCTCTCTTCTCGGAAGGGGTGGTGCTTCTGGAAGGGGGTACGCAGGCGATGGCCGGACTACGGAATCCGCAGGGAGCAGACCTGGCTGTTCGCCTCGAAGATCCGCAGGTCCTTGATCATCTTCAGGGCGATGCGGTGATGGCCCCGCTCATTGGGGTGGAGCCCGTCGCTGAGCAGGGACAGGGGGACCTGGCCGCCGTCGCCGGTCAGCCAGTCGTCGTAGTGGTCCACGAAGACCGCGTTCTGCTGGGCCGCCACCTCGCCCATGACCCGCGCGTACTGGGAGAGCTGCACCCGCCCGGGCCACTTCGCCGGATCGACCGGGTTGGGAGCCTGGAGGACCGGGACGGGCGAGCCGGGCAGGGCGCGCACCGACCGCACGAGCGAGACCAGGTTGGCCCGGTAGGCGTCGAGCCCGAGACCGGCCGTCGCGATGTCGTTGGTGCCGATCATGACCGAGACGACGTGCGGCGAGAACGCGGTGACCCGCTGGGCGAACTGCGCGACGAGCTCCGCGCTGGTCGCGCCGCTCACCCCGGAGTCGATGACGAAGTCCCGGTTCTTCGGCTTGCCCAGCTCCCAGCGCACCCGCTCGGTCCAGTGCTCCGGGTAGCTGCGCCAGCCATGGGTGTGCAGCGCGCCGTGCGTGATGCTGTCACCCGTGATGACCCAGGTGGCCGGGGTGTCGCCGTTGAGGACGGCGGAGAGCCGGCCCAGGTCCGCGAGGTCGGGGCGCGGGCACTGTGCGACGAGTTCGCTCTCGCCGAGCACCCGGCCCCACACCGCGGCGCGCTCGATGGTGCCGGTGCAGAACCACTCGCCGCCCGGGTGGTCGCTGTCCGTGTTCCGGCCGAGCGACAGCGAGGTGAGCCCGGAGACGCTGCCGAAGAAGGGGTGCGCGCCGGTTGCGAGGACCGTACGGCCGCCGGCGTGCAGGCGGGTGCCCGAGGCGTCGACGGTCACGGCCACGGTGTGGCTCCGCCCGTCGTCGTAGCGTGTCCGGGTCATGACATTCACGAGGACGGTGCCCTTCTCCCGCACGGAGAACTGAAGGGCGCCCCCGCTCAGGTTGAGCGTGATGTTGGACGAAGGGGCGGCCGGGTCCGACGCGCTGATCAGCGTCATCGCCTGGTTGTGGCTCGTGGTGCGGAAGGTGACGACGACGGTTCCCGCGGTGAGCGGGGCGAGCGCGCCGACCTGGGTCGACAGATCGACGTACTCGCTGCCGTCCAGGTCCACCGGGGTGCTGTGGTCCAGGAGGGGGCCGCTGCCCGGGGCGGCGGCGGAGGCGCGGTCGCCGAGCTGGGTGCTCAGCGCTGTCGCGCCCGCGGCGAAAAGCATGGATCGTCTGCGCACGGAAGGTGCCTCCGGTCAGGAGCGACCGGCCTGCCCCGATGACAGGCCGGTGAACAGGGAGGCCACCCAGGCCAGTTGCTCCCGCTGCTGGAATTCCGCGCCGCCCTCGTGCCCGTTGAACGGATAGACCCGTACGTCCTTGGGCCCGGCGTAGCCGTTGTAGGCGGTGAAGCAGGTGGAGGGCGGGCAGATGTCGTCCATCATCGCGATGGAGAACAGCGCGGGGGCCGTCGCCCGGGTGGCGAGCAGTGCGGCGTCGAAGTAGGCCAGGGTGGCGAAGACCGACTCGGTGCGGTCGCGGTGCAGCTTCAGGTACTCGGCGATCTCGGTGTACGGCGGGCGCCCCGCGATCTCGGCGCCCCGGCGCACGTTGCACAGGAACGGCACGTCCGGCATGACCCCGGCGAGCCCCGGCACCAGCCCGGCGACCGCCAGCGAGATGCCGCCGCCCTGGCTGACCCCGGTCACCACGATCCGGCCCGGGTCGATCTCCGGGTGCTCGCGCACCGCGTCCACGCACCGCACCGCGTCGGTGAACAGCCGCCGGTAGTAGTACGTTTCGGGGCTCTCGATGCCCCGCGTCAGGAAGCCGGGCACCACCCCGGACGCGCCGCCGTCCGGATCGGCGGTCGCGCCGCCGGCCGCCGACCAGCCCTGCCCCCGGGTGTCCATCAGCAGGTGGGCGTAACCGGCCGAGGCCCACAGCAGGTTCTCGTGGGCCAGGCCCCGGCCGCGCCCGTAGCCCAGGAACTCCACCACGCAGCCGAGGGGTTCGGTCGCCCCGGTGGGCATGCGCAGCCAGCCGCGCACCGGCTGCCCGGCGAAGCCCGGGACCGTCACGTCGTACGTGCGGACCTGGGTGAGCCCCGTCCGCACCTCCGTGAAGACGGGCTTGTCGGAGGCGTGGCCGCGGGCCTCGTCCAGGGTCCGGGACCAGAAGGCGTCGAAGTCCGCGGGGACGGGCAGCGGCGGCAGGTAGTCGCGGCAGGCGTCGAGCGAGAGGTCCGTCAACGGCATGGAGGTGCCCTCCTGGGGCGCGGTGGGAAGTGCCGGGAGCGAGCTTCGACATCAGATGCATGACGTCAGATGTCCTGTCGGCACACGGACCCTAGGCACCGCCCGAGGCGGCCGTCAAGGGGGGCGTTCCGGAGTCGCCCGCGCGCCCGGCCGGGCGACGCTCCGCGTCGCGCGGCGGCTCAGCGCCGGGCGCGGGCCTCCGCGATCCGGCGGCGCACGGGCGCGTAGTGCTCGCCGAGCGCCTTCATGAAACCGGCGATGTCACCGGCCCGCGCGGCGTCCACGATGTTCTGGTGGGCGGTGATCGTCTCCGTCTCGTCGGCCTGCGTGAACCCGTCCAGGTGCGGCGCGACGATCGTGTAGACGTCCCAGAAGGCCATCGAGAGCTGGCCGATCAGCTCGTTGCCCAGCGGGGCCACGAGCTGGGCGTGGAAGGCGCGGTCGGCGTCCACGAAGCCGTGCCCCTCCTGGGCGCCCGTCTCGCGCATGGTGGCCACGAGGGCGTCCAGCGCGTCCAGCTGCTCCGCGCTCAGCCGCGAGACGATCCGGTCCGCCATCCCGCGCTCGAACAGCTCGCGCACGTCGACCAGATCGGCCATGACCTGGAAGTCGTCGTCGGGGGAGAGCAGGCCCCGGAAGGTCAGGCTCTCCACGAGCGCGGACAGGCTCAGCCGGCCGACGTAGGTGCCGTGGCCGTGCCGGACCTCCACGATGTCCAGCGCGTTGAGGATCTTGACGGCCTCGCGGACGCTGGAGCGGCTGGCGCCCAGTGCCTCGCACAGGGCGGGCTCGGTGGGCAGCGGGTCCCCGGGACGGAGTCGTTCCTCCAGGATGTACCGCTTGATGCCGTCCACGACTTCCTGCCGGAGCAGCTGCCTCCCGGGCTTCGTGCCGGACATATGTGAACTCCCCACCTCTTGACCCCTCTCGATTGTCAAGCTACGTTCCCACGCTATCAAGGCATCAGACATCTGACGTCTGACGCTCAGGGTCTCGCGGTCCCCCGTGAACCTGCGCCGGCCCCCGTTTCCGTCCCAGACGCCCCACCTCAAGTCCCTGGAGGACCCGTGCCCGAGCTGAGATCAGCCGGTGTCGAGCGCCGCACCTTCCTGCGTTACACCGGCGTCGTCGGCGCCGCGGCCGCCATCACGGCCGGCCTGTCCGCGTGCGGCGGGCCGTCCTCGACCGCCAACGGCTCGACCGACAAGGGCAGCGGCAGCGACCTCATCGAGGCCGGCCTGTCCTACCCGCTGTCGACCGGCTTCGACCCCATGATCACCTCGGGTGCGACCCCGTACGCCGCCAATATGCACATCTTCGAGGGCCTGGTGGATCTCGATCCGGCAACACTCGTGGCACGACCCGCCCTGGCCACCGAGATGCCGAAGAAGATCAACGCCACCACCTACCGCGCCACGCTCCGCAAGGGCGCGACCTTCCACGACGGCTCACCCGTCACCGCCGACGACGTCGTCTTCAGCTTCGAACGCATCCTGGACCCGAAGAACGCCTCCCTGATGGCGCAGTTCGTGCCCTTCATCGACACGGTGAAGGCCGTCGACGCGGGCACGGTCGAGTTCAAGCTCAAGTACCCCTTCGCGCTCTTCCCGTCCCGCATCGCCGTCGCGCGGATCGTGCCGAAGAAGATCGTGGAGCCCGACCCCAAGGCGTTCGACGCGAAGCCGGTCGGCTCGGGGCCGTACAAGTTCGTCTCCGCCACCCGCGAGGACAAGATCGTCTTCGAGGCGTACGACAAGTACAACGGCGCCCACCCCGCCAAGGCCAAGAAGATGGTCTGGCGCCTGATGTCCGACCAGTCGGCCCGCGTCAGCGCCATGGAGTCGGGCCGCGTCCAGGCCATCGAGGACGTCCCCTACATCGACGTCAAGCGCCTCTCCGGCTCCGCCAAGACCGAGTCGGTGCAGTCCTTCGGCCTGCTCTTCCTCATGTTCAACACCGCCGACAAGCGGTTCGCCGACAAGCGGGTGCGCCAGGCCCTGCACTACGCCCTGGACACCGAGAAGATCATCTCCACCGCCATGGTCGGCAACGCCACCGCCGCCACCGGCTACGTCCCCGCCACCCACCCGGACTACCACAAGGCCGCCACCGTTTACACGCACGACGTGGACAAGGCGAAGAAGCTCCTGGACGAGGCGGGCGTCAAGGGCCTCTCCTTCACCGTCCTGACCACCGACACCGGCTGGGTCAAGGACATCGCCCCGCTGCTCAAGGAGAGCTGGGAGGCCGCAGGCGTCAAGGTCACGCTCAACATCGCCCAGTCCCCGGCCCAGTACGCCAAGATCGACAAGGGCGACTTCGAGGTCCTCGTCGCCCCCGGCGACCCCTCCGTCTTCGGCAACGACGCCGACCTGCTGCTCCGCTGGTTCTACTACGGCTTCTGGCCCGAGAGCCGCTACGGCTGGGGCAAGTCCGCCGCGTACAAGAAGGTGCGCCAGACCCTCGACAAGGCCGCCCAGGCCGCCGACGAGGCGAAGCGCAAGGAGCTGTGGGGCCAGGTCACCGACCTCGTCGCCGACGAAGCCGCGCTCTACCCGATCCTGCACCGCAAGCTGCCCACCGCCTGGAACGAGAAGGCGCTCCCCGGCTTCAAGCCGCTGCCCACCACGGGCCTGTCCTTCCTGGACGTCAGCCGCGGCTGAGGGCTTCGTCAGCCCCCGCCCGAAACCCCGGTCCGGGACGCACGACCCCACCCGGCGTCCCGGACCGGACCGCCCAACCGCAAGGAACCCGACGATGGTTGCTTTTCTCCGGCTCGCGCTGCGCCGCGTCGCGATGATGCCGGTGATGATCCTCGGCATCGCGCTGCTCGTCTTCGTGGTGCTGCAGTTCTCGCCGGTCGACCCGGCCTTCAACGCGCTCGGGGAGAGCGCCACACCCGAGGCCCGTGCGGCCTTCGCCGAGGCCAACGGCCTCAACGACCCGCTGCCCATACGCTACTTCCACTTCCTGGGGCAGCTGCTCCACCTGGACCTCGGCATGACGGTCCCGCCCAGCCAGCCCGTCGCGGACCGCATCACCGCCGCCTTCCCGCTCACCCTCCAGCTGACGGTCCTCGGCCTGATCCTCGCGATCGTCCTCGCCGTCGTCGCGGGGGTGCTCGGCGCCATGTACCGCGACCGCTGGCCCGACCAGCTCTTCCGGGTGCTGTCCATGGCCGGCGTCGCCATCCCCTCGTTCTGGCTCGGCGTCCTCCTCATCCAGCAGTTCGCCCTGAACTCCCCGGTCTTCCCGACCGGCGGCTACACCAACCCCGCCGACTCCTTCGGCGGCTGGCTGCGCAGCATGGCCCTGCCCGCCGTCTCGCTCGCCGTCCCCGTCGCCGCCTCGCTCGCCCGCCTCGTACGGACCTCGATGGTCGCCGAACTCGACCGCGACTACGTCCGCACCGCACGCGGCAACGGCCTGCCCGTGTTCCTGGTGATCCGCTCGGTGCTGCGCAACGCGCTCGTCACCCCGCTCACCGTGCTCGGCGTCAAGGTCGGCTACCTGCTCAGCGGCGCCGTCGTCATCGAAGCGATCTTCGACCTGCCCGGCATGGGCAAGCTCATCCTCGAAGGTGTCACGGGCGGCGACGTCGCCCTGGTCCAGGGCACCGTACTGACCATCGCCATCGCCTTCCTGGTGGTCAACGTCATCGTCGACCTGCTCTACCTGCTGGTCAACCCGCGCATCAGGACGGTCTGACATGTTTGCCACCAGCCGGCTGACCACCAAGCTCTCCCGCCCCGGCATCGCCTTCCGCGCGCTGCCGGTCACCTCCCGCATCGCGCTCGGCGTGCTCGTCCTCGTCGTGCTCGGCGCGGTCCTCGCCCCCCTGCTCACCCAGAACCCGCTCACCACCGGAACGCCCGTCCAGGCACCGAGCGGCGACCACTGGTTCGGCACCGACCGGGCCGGGCGCGACGTCTTCGCCCGTGTCGTCCACGGCTCGCGCTACTCGCTGGTCATCGGCCTCGGCGCCACCGCCGTCGCCCTGGTCGCGGGCTCCCTGCTCGGCGCCCTCGCCGCCACCTCGCGCAAGCTCGGCGACGAGTCCGTGATGCGCACCCTCGACGTGGTGATGTCGTTCCCGCCGATCGCGCTGGCCGCCGTCCTCGTGGCCGTCTTCGGCACCAGCATCCCCGTCATCATCTTCACCATCGCCTTCGTCTACACCCCCTCGCTCGCCCGCGTGGTCCGCGCCAACGTGCTGTCCCAGTACGGTGAGGACTACGTCGCCGCCGAGAAGGTCATCGGCGCCCGGCGCGGCTACATCGTGCTCCGGCACGTCGCCGTCAACTGCATGGCCCCGGTCATGGTGTTCGCCACCGTCATGGTCGCCGAGGCGATCATCTTCGAGGCCAGCCTCTCCTTCATCGGCGCCGGAGTGCAGGACCCCGACCCCAGCTGGGGCAGCGTCCTCGCCTACGGCCGGCAGATCCTCCTGGCCGGCGGCTGGTGGGCCACCTTCTTCCCCGGCCTCGCCCTGCTCGTCACCGTCCTCGCCCTCAACATCCTCTCCGAGGGCCTGACCGACGCCTCCGCCGCGCCCGCGTCCGCCCGCCCCACCGCCCCCTCCGACACCCCCACCGCCCCGGACCCCGTCGAGGCCCGCTCCACCGTGGACATCGACGCCGCCCTGGCCAAGCTCGCCCGGCGCGTCAACGCCCAGGACGCCACCATCACGCCGGTCCCCGAGGACGCCGCCGAGCTCCTCGTCGTACGCGACCTCGCCATCCGCTTCCCCGACCGGTACGGCACCACCCCGGTCGTCGACGCGCTCTCCTTCACCGTCCACGAGGGCGAGACCCTGGGCCTCGTCGGCGAATCCGGCTGCGGCAAGTCCATCACCAGCCTCGCCGTCATGGGCCTCCTCGCCCGCAACGCCGAGGTCAGCGGCGAGATCCTGTACCGCGGCCGCAACCTCCTGGCGCTCCCGCCGAAGGAACGCCGGGCCCTGATGGGCCCCGAGATCGCGATGGTCTACCAGGACGCGCTCTCCTCCCTCAACCCGTCCGTGCTCGTCGGCACCCAGCTCAGGCAGCTCACCTCGCGCGGCGGCACCAAGACACCGGCCGAACTCCTCGAACTCGTCGGCCTCTCACCCGAACGCACCCTGCGCAGCTACCCGCACGAACTCTCCGGCGGCCAGCGCCAGCGCGTCCTGATCGCCATGGCCCTCTCCCGCAGCCCCCGCCTGCTCATCGCGGACGAACCGACCACCGCCCTCGACGTCACCGTCCAGGCCCAGGTCGTGGAACTCCTCGTCCGGCTCCGCGAGGAGCTCGGCTTCGCCATGGTCCTCGTCTCGCACGACCTTGCCCTCGTCGGCGACCTCTCGCACCGCGTCGCGGTGATGTACGCGGGACGGCTCGCCGAAATCGGCTCCACCCGCTCCGTACTCACCGCCCCCACCCACCACTACAGCCGCGGCCTGCTCGGCTCCGTCGTCTCGCTGGAGGCCGGCGCCGACCGGCTGCACCAGATCCGCGGCGTCGTCCCCGCACCCCAGGGCTTCGGCCCCGGCTGCCGGTTCGCCTCGCGCTGCGGCGCGGCCACCGAACTGTGCCGCACCACCACCCCGGCACTCACCGCGCGCGGCGCCGAGCAGGACCACGGCTTCGCCTGCCACCACCCCGCGAAGACCGCACAGCTGGAAGGGAGCGCCCTGTGATCAGGCTCGACGGCGTCCACGTACGCCACAAGGCACGCAGCGGAGGCGTCTTCCGCCGCGACGCCGTGCACGCCCTCACCGACGCGAACCTGGAGGTGAAGCGCGGCGAGATCGTCGGCCTCGTCGGCGAGTCCGGCTGCGGCAAGTCCACCCTCGCCCGGGTCCTGACCGGCCTCCAGAAGCCCACCGAGGGCACGGTCACCTTCCACGGCCGCGACCTGTGGGAGATGACCGGGACCCAGCGCCGCCAGGACTTCGGCTCCGCCGTCGGCGTCGTCTTCCAGGACCCGTCCACCGCGCTCAACCCGCGCCTCACCGTCGAACAGATTCTCCGCGACCCGCTCGACGTGCACCGCCGGGGCACCCGCGAGGCACGCACCGCCCGGGTCGCCGAACTCCTCGACCTGGTCGGCCTGCCCGGCCACACCCTCGCCGCGCTGCCCGGACAGCTCTCCGGCGGCCAGCGCCAGCGGGTCGCCATCGCCCGCGCCCTGGCCCTGGAACCGGAACTGATCGTCGCGGACGAACCCACCTCCGCGCTCGACGTGTCGGTCCGCGCCCAGGTCCTCAACCTCCTGGTCGACCTGCGCGAACGCCTCGGCCTCGGCATGGTGTTCATCTCGCACGACATCCAGACCGTCCGCTACCTCGCCGACCGCATCGCCGTCCTCTACCTCGGCCGCATCGTCGAGGAGGGCCGCGCGGCCGACGTCGCCGGCGCCCCCTCCCACCCGTACACCGAGGCGCTGCTCTCCGCCACGCCCAGCCTGCTGGAGAGCACCGAGCGCATCGTGCTGACCGGCCCCGTCCCCTCGGCGACCAACCCGCCGTCCGGCTGCCCCTTCCGCACCCGCTGCTGGAAGGCGGACGACGCCTGCGCCACCGCCTTCCCGGAACGCACCGAGGGGCCCGAAGGGCACCGCCACCACTGCGTCCACCCCCAGACCCCCGCGTCCCCCGTACCATCCGCAAGGAGCACCGCATGACCGCCCGCACCCCCCGCCACACGGGAGTCATCCCGCCCGTCGTCACCCCGCTCACGGCGGACGGCGAGCTCGACCTCCCCTCGCTGGAGCGGGTCGTCGCGCACCTCATCGACGGCGGTGTCACGGGTCTCTTCGCCCTCGGCAGCTCCGGCGAGACCGCCTACCTCACCCCGGGCCAGCAGGACCGGGTCATCGAGGCCGTCGTCGCGGCGGCGGGCGGTCAGGTGCCGGTCCTCGTCGGCGCCATCGAGACCACCACCAACCGGGCGGTCGAACGCGCCCGGCGCGCCGCCGAACTGGGCGCCGACGCCGTCGTGGTGACCGCGCCGTTCTACACCCGCACCCACACCACGGAGATCGACCGCCACTTCCGGGACGTCGCCGCCGCCCTCGACCTGCCGGTCCTGGCGTACGACGTACCGGTCTGCGTGCACAGCAAGCTCGACCCGGAACTGCTGCTGCCGCTGGCCGCCGACGGGGTGCTGGCCGGTGTGAAGGACTCCAGCGGCGACGACGGTTCGTTCCGCCGGCTGGTCATCGGCGCCCGCGAACTGCCGGGGTTCTCCGTGCTCACCGGCCACGAGCTGGTGGTCGACGCGATGATGCTCGGTGGCGCCGACGGCTCGGTGCCGGGGCTCGGCAACGTCGATCCGCACGGGTACGTACGCCTGCACGAGGCCGCGGTGCGCGGTGACTGGGCGGCCGCGCGCGCCGAGCAGGACCGCCTGGTCGCGCTGTTCGACATCGTGCGCGCCGCCCGCCCGGGCACGGCGTCGGCCACGGCGGCGGGGCTCGGCGCGTTCAAGACGGCGCTGATGCTGCGGGGGATCATCGCCACCAACGTGATGAGCCCGCCGATGCGCCCGCTGGACGCCGGGGAGACGGCGGCGGTCGCCGCCTGCCTGGACCGCGCGGGGCTCGGCACGGTCTGACCCGTACGCCGCACGGGGCGCCGCACACAAGAGGTCCGGCCCGACAGCTCAGGGCTGTCGGGCCGGACCTCTTCGTGCTCGGGGAAGCGTCAGCTCACTTCTTCGCGGCGCGGGCGCGGCGCATCAGCAGGCCGCCACCGAGCACCAGCGCGGCACTGGCGCCACCGGCGATGCCCAGGTTCTCGTTGGCACCGGTGTGCGCCATCTGCGGCGGCTTGTGGTGCTTCGGAGGCGTGTGGTGCCAACCGGTGTGGGTCGGCGGGTTGTGCGTGGGCGGGTTCTCCGTGGGCGGGGTCGGCGGGTTGTGGTGGTGGCTCGGCGGGCAGTCGTCGTTGTGGTGGTGCACCGGCGGCTTCGGGGGCTTCGGCGGGTGGTGCGGCTTCGGCGGGTTGTGGTGGTGGCTCGGCGGGCAGTCGTCGTCGTGGTGGTGCACCGGCGGCTTCGGGGGCTTCGGCGGGTGGTGCGGCTTCGGCGGGTTGTGGTGGTGACCGCAGTCGCAGTCGTGGTCGTGACCCTTCGGCGGCTTGTGGTGCGGCGGCTTGTGCGGCGGGTGCTCCGTCGGCGGCTCCGTGGTGGGCGGGTTGCCCTCGTCGTCGCCGTTCTCGCACTCGTTGCCCGCGGCCGGGTTCAGCAGGCCGACCACATTGATGCTGTTGCCGCAGACGTTGACCGGGATGTCGACCGGTGCCTGGACCACGTTGCCCGAGAGCACGCCGGGGGAGCCGGCGGCCACACCCTGGGCGCTCGCACCCTGCGAGCCGCCGTCCCCGGAGCCGCCCTCGTTCTCGCACTCGTTGCCGAAGGCGGGGTTGAGCGCGCCGATCACGTTGACGGTGTTGCCGCAGACGTTGACGGGCACGTGCACCGGGACCTGAACGACGTTGCCCGAAGCGACGCCGGGGGAGCCGACGGCCGCACCGTCGGCCGTGGCATCGGCGAAGGCATAGCCGCCGGAGGCGGTCAGGATGCCTGACGCCGCCGCCATGACGAGCATGCTTTTACTCAAGGCTTTTCGCATTGGTGCCCTTCCTTGGACATTTCTCGCGGGCGCGGGGCCCTCGGTTCGTTCATCAGGCGGTGCAGCAGTCGTCGGACCCGCCCATCCAGAGGCGGCCCTCCTGGCTGAGCGGCTTGACGACACCCATAACGACGTCCGCGTGCATGGGAAACGTGAATGCCGTGAATTTTTTGTGCGCACGCGGCGGGGCTACGAGTGAACGTTTCGCCTCTCGATTTCCGACAGTATTACTCGATCACTTTCGTACGGACGTCCGTGTCTTCCAGGCATTCGAGTGAATGGCGATAACCAAACGTCGGCCCGTCAGTTGTTCAGGGCGCTCCGGCTACGGGGTATCCAGTACGAGAAGGGTTCATCGTGATCAAGAAGGTCCTGGCTACGGGTGCCGTCGCCGCCTCCATCCTCGGGCTCGGCGCCGCGCAGGCGATGGCCATCGGCAACGACGGTGGCACGACCTCGGTCAACGGCAACGGTGCCTCGCAGTCGTTCGGCAACGCCGTGACCAAGGGTGACGGCAGCCCGCAGTTCGACCTGGTCCAGGGCTCGCTCAACAAGCCCTGCGTCGGCCTGCCGCTCAAGGCGAACGTCGGTTCGCTCATCGGTCTCGTCCCGATCGCGGTCCAGGACGTCAACGTCCTGTCCAACCCGCAGAACCAGCAGTGCACCGAGAACTCCACCCAGGCCAAGGGTGACGAGCCGCTGTCGCACATCCTGGACGGCATCCCGGTCCTCTCGGGCAACGGCGCCGGCAACCGCTGATCCGGCCCCCTCCCGGGCCCGGGCCGCCGGCGTTCCTCCTCCGGACGGCCCGGGCCCGCTGCCGCCTCGCGCGTGTCGGGCGGGAACACGGTCGGCTGACCGGAACTGCATCATTCGGGCGTTATTCGAGCAATCTCCTCGCCGAGCAGTGTCGCGTACCGTCCGAAATCGTTACGAATGAGAGTGGCGGAGTTACGAGCGATCAGGTCCGCGCTCGTGCGGCACGAAAGCCGTGGCCGCTCCGGACTCCGCACAAGAAAGGGTTTCAAGTGAAGTACACCAAGATCGCCGCCGTCGCCGCCGGTACGCTCATGGCCATGGGCGCCGCTGCCCCGGCCTTCGCCGACTCGGGCGCCGAGGGCGCGGCCGTGGCCTCCCCGGGTGTCATCTCCGGCAACAACATCCAGGTGCCGGTCCACATCCCGGTCAACGTCTGCGGCAACACCATCGACATCATCGGCCTGCTGAACCCGGCCTTCGGCAACGCCTGCGTCAACGACTGACGTACCTCGCCGAATTGTCTCGGCTCGAAAAGCCCCGGACCGCGTTCTGAACGCTCCGGGGCTTTTCCCGTGCCCGGAAGTTCTCCCGCGCTCCGAGAAATCCCGCGACGCACAGTTTCCCCGCGGTATCCGGTTCGTTAGCCAGGGAAAGGGCGGCCGGGAACACGGCCAAAGAAGGCAACGTGCGGCGCGGGGACGCGACCGGAACGGCCGCCGCTGAGAAGGGAACCCGAAAGTGAAGTACGCGAAGTCCGCCGCGCTCGTCGCCGGTTCCGTGGTCGCACTCGGCACGGCTGCTCCCGCCTTCGCCGTCACCACGACCACGGCCCCCAGCTTCAGCCTCGACGGAGGCGTCAACCAGGTCATGGCGGCCGCACCGCAGGCGGTCGACCCGGTGCTCGACACCGTCAGTGGCGCCGCCGAGCGCCTGCACGAGGACGGCACCGTCGCGAAGGTAGCCGGCCAGGCCACCGACGCTGCCAAGGGTGCGGCCCCGCTCCTCGGTGGGCTCCCGCTCTCGAACTGACCCGCACCTTTCGGGTGATGTGCCACAACCATTCCCGCCACGCCGAGTTGATCAGTGCGCTCGGCACCGGCGGGCAACCAGAGAAAACCAGAAGGGCAGTTTCATGATCAAGAAGATGATGGCCTCGGCGGCCGTCGCCGCATCGATCGTCGGCGTCTCGGCCGCGGTCGCCCCGTCGGCCATGGCCATCGGCAACGACCAGGGCACCACCACCGTCAACGGCAACGGTGCCATGCAGGCGTACGGCAACTCCGCCACCCACGGTGACTGGAGCCCGCAGTTCGCGCTCATCCAGGGCTCGCTCAACAAGCCCTGCATCGCCCTGCCGGCCAAGGCCAACGTGGGCTCGCTGCTCGGCGTCGTGCCGATCTCGGTCCAGGACATCAACGTCCTGTCCTCGCCGCAGAACCAGCAGTGCACCGAGAACTCCACCCAGGCCAAGGGCGACGAGGCCCTGTCGCACATTCTGGACGACATCCCGATCCTCTCGGGCAACGGTGCCGGCAACAACTGACCGGCACTGACGGCGCACCACACGCGGCCCGGCGGTCGCCCGAAAGGGCGGCTCGCTGGGCCGCTTGCCGTAGTACGGGCGGCCGTTCCGCGCCGCAACGGGTAGGGCCTGGGCATGGACCAGCACCCCAGCCGGCACCCCGACAGCGCAACCCCGATCTACGACCGGCTCCTCGCCGAGTGGCGCGCCGCCCGGGCCGAACCGGCCCCGGACCCCGGCCCCGCCCGCGTCGGCGGACTCGTGCCCTCGGCGCGCACCTCGGCCGAAGCGGGCGGCCGGGCCTGACCCGGGCCCGTCGAACTCATGCGGGATCGAACCCATTTGGGTGGATCAGCGGAACCGAAGCGTCCGCACGGGGTTGATCAGTACGTTCCAAACGGAACGCTCCGAAAGGTGAAGCGTGATGAAGAAGATGATGGCCGGCGCGGCAGTGGCCGTGTCCCTGGTCGGCCTGTCGGCCGCCGCGGCCCCCTCGGCCATGGCGATCGGCAACGACGGGGGCACCACCTCGGTCAACGGCAACGGCGCCACCAGCTCGTACGGCAACGCCGAGACGCAGGGTGACGGCAGCCCGCAGGCCCAGCTCATCCAGGGCTCGCTCAACGACCTGTGCCTGGGTGTCCCGGTCAAGGCCAACGTCGGTTCGCTGGTGGGTCTGCTGGTGCCCGTCGCGGTCCAGGACGTCAACGTCCTGTCCAACCCGCAGAACCAGCAGTGCGCCGACAACTCCACCCAGGCCAAGGGCGACGAGCCCCTGTCGCACCTGGTGAACGGCATCCCGGTCCTCTCCGGGAACGGCGTCGCCAACAACTGATCGCGTGCCGCGCCCGCGTCGTCCGTCCTGTGCGACGCGGGCGCGTACGGCATGACGGAGGCCCACCACCCTCGCCGGGTGGTGGGCCTCTTCCGTGGGCCGGGTCAGCCGAGGCTGCGGACCGGGAGCACGCAGTGCGCCGAGGTCGCGATGGTGTCCGGATCGCCCGCGAAGGCACGCAGCTCCGCCTCGCCGATGGGGAGCCCCGGAGCGCCCTGCGGCCAGGGGCGGGTCGCGAACATCGCGTGCACCTCGCCCTGGTCGGTCGCCGCCGCCAGCCACTCGGGCCGCACCGGGTACTGCGCCTTGAAGTGCGGCAGGGTCAGGACGGCCTGGCCGGCCTGGACGAGGAGCTTCACCGGGAGCCCCGGCGTCTCGTCGGCCCGCACCGGCGCACCGCCGACGGGGAGCCCGCTGCGCTGCAGGGCGAGCCGCATGGCGTGCTCGCCGGCCGCCGGGCCGTCCGATCCGTCGCCCAGCGAGTAGGCGAGCAGGAAGGCCGCGTCGCGCCCGCTCTGCCGGTACTCGCCGCTCCAGCCGATCAGGATGAGGGTGCCCAACTGGGCCTGGGTGAACGAGCCGGTGGCTGTCTGGGGGGAGGTCATGTGCGGCACCCTAACCGTCCGCGACCGGTCCAACTCCATGCGTATCACCCGATCGGGGGATGACTGCCGCAACAGGGTCCGCGCGGAATAATCCGTTGAGCCGCCGCACCGCGGGGGGCTATGGTGTGCGACGAGACGGACGGCGGACCTGCCGCCGGTACCGGACCTGGACGAATGCGGAGGTGAGGACATTGACGACGGTCGTTGCGGTGGGCGCTGCCCACGAGTCGAAGTTCCTCTTTGTCACCTCCGTGGCCACCGGCTGACCTCTTCGCGCCTCGCGCGCACCGCCGGGCCACCCTGTGAAGGGTTTCCCTTGTCTCTCCCGTCCTTCTCCACCTTCTCCTCCTCCCTCTCCACCACCGCTTCGCACCCGCTCGCCCCCTACGGCTGGGACGACGACTGGGCGGCCGAGTTCGCCCCGTATGCCGCCCAGGGACTGGTGCCCGGACGCGTGGTGCGGGTCGACCGCGGGCGCTGCGACATCGTCACGCCCGAGGGCACGATCTGGGCGGACACCGCCTTCGTCGTGCCGCGCGACCCGATGCGGATCGTCTGCACCGGCGACTGGGCGGCCGTCGACGCCGACGGCGACCCTCGGTTCGTCCGTACGCTGCTGCCGCGCCGCACCGCTTTCGTACGCTCCACCTCGTCCAAGCGCTCCGAGGGCCAGGTGCTCGCCACCAACGTCGACCACATCGTCATCTGCGTCTCGCTCGCCGTGGAGCTGGACCTGGGCCGCGTCGAGCGGTTCCTGGCCCTCGCCATGTCCAGCTCCGGCGGTGACGCGCTGCTGGGCGACGCCGCCGGGGCGGGCGAGCGGTCAGCCGAACCGGTCGTCGTCCTCACCAAGGCCGACCTGGTCCCGGACGCGGCCACCCTCGCCCACCTGGTCCAGGACATCGAGCGCGTCGCGCCCGGTGTGCAGGTGCTCCCGGTCAGTTCCACCACCGGCGAGGGCATCGACGTGTTCTCGGCGATCGTCTCCGGCGGCACGAGCGTGCTGCTCGGGGTGTCCGGCGCCGGAAAGTCCACGCTCGCCAACACGCTGCTCGGCCAGGACGTGATGGAGGTCCAGGCCGCCCGCGACGTGGACGGCAAGGGCCGGCACACCACCACCACCCGCAACCTCCTCGTGCTGCCCACCGGCGGGGTCCTCATCGACACCCCCGGGCTGCGCGGGGTCGGCCTCTGGGACGCCGGGGTCGGCGTCGGCCAGGTCTTCTCGGAGATCGAGGAACTGGCCGAGGGCTGCCGGTTCCACGACTGCGCCCACGAGGCGGAGCCCGGCTGCGCCGTGCGGGAGGCGATCGAGGACGGTGTCCTGCCCGAGCGCCGCTTCGACAGCTACCGCAAGCTCCAGCGCGAGAACCAGCGCATCGTCGCCAAGACCGACGCCCGCGTCCGGGCCGAGATCCGGCGCGACTGGAAGCGGAAGGGGGCCGAGGGCCGCGCCGCGATCGAAGCCAAGCGCGGCCGGATTCGCTAGCCGACCCCCTCCGGTCCACGTCCGAAAACCGCGAGTGCCGGTGCCCTGCGGGGCGCACACTGGACGGTGTGATGGACGAGGAGACCAGATACGAGGCGGTCAGCAGCCGCGACGCCCGTTTCGACGGCGAGTTCTTCTTCGCCGTCGAGACGACCGGCATCTACTGCCGGCCGAGCTGCCCCGCCGTCACGCCCAAACGGAAGAACGTCCGCTTCTACCCGACGGCGGCGGCCGCCCAGACCAACGGCTTCCGGGCGTGCCGCCGCTGCCGCCCGGACGCCGTCCCCGGCTCCGCCGAGTGGAACGTCCGGGCCGATGTCGTCGGGCGCGCCATGCGGATGATCGGCGACGGTGTGGTGGACCGGGAAGGCGTCCCCGGGCTCGCCCACCGGCTCGGCTACAGCTCCCGCCAGGTGCAGCGCCAGCTCAACGCGGAACTGGGCGCCGGACCCGTCGCCCTGGCCCGCGCCCAGCGCGCCCACACCGCCCGGGTCCTGCTCCAGACCACGGCCCTGCCCGTCACCGAGATCGCCTTCGCGGCCGGGTTCGGCAGCCTGCGCCAGTTCAACGACACCGTCCGGCAGATCTACGCCCGCACCCCGAGCGCCCTGCGCGCCGAGGCCGGTACGGGGCTCGGAGCCGCGGACCGCGGGGCCGGTGCCACCGGCATCCCGCTCCGGCTCGCCCACCGCGGACCGTACGCCGCCGGTGACGTCTTCGACCTGCTCGCCGTCGGGCCGGTCGCCCGCGTCGAGGAGATCACCGGGGAGCCCGGCCGCCGTACCTACCGGCGCACGCTGCGCCTCCCGTACGGCACCGCCGTCACCTCCGTGGACGAACGGTCCGCCGGGGACTGGCTGGACGCCCGCATCCACCTCACCGACCTGCGCGACCTGACCACGGCCGTCCAGCGGCTGCGCCGGCTCTTCGACCTGGACGCCGACCCGTACGCCGTGGACGAGCTGCTGTCCGCCGACCCCGCGCTCGCCCCGGACGTCGCGGCGCGGCCGGGGGTGCGCTCGCCGGGGGCGGCCGACGCCGAGGAGTTCGCCGTGCGGGCCCTGGTGGGCGACGCGGCGGCCGCGGAGCTGGTCGAGGAGTACGGCAAGGCGCTCGACGTGCCGTGCGGCGCGCTGACCCACGTCTTCCCCGAGCCGGCCGTGCTCGCCGACGCGGCCGGTGACCCGGCCCTGCGGGCTCTGGCGACCGCGCTCGCCGACGGCACCGTACGCCTGGACGCGGGCGCCGACCGCGACGAGGCCGAGCAGGCGCTCCGCCGGCTGCCCGGCATCGGCCCCGCCACCGCCGCGCTGATCCGGATGCGCGGGCTGGGCGACCCGGACGTGGACCCGTACGGCACCCCGGGCGCGAGCGGCTGGCGGCCCTGGCGTTCGTACGGTGTGCGGCGGGCCGGACACCGCCGTCAGCCCCAGATCAGCGCGCCCAGCCAGGCGCCGGTCACCAGCAGGCACGCGAAGAGCTCCACGAGCACCGAGTAGCCGGTCGCCCGCATCACCGAGCGGACCGACGTCCAGCCCGCGCCCCGGCTGCCGAGGCGCAGCCGCTCCGCCCCGAAGATGACCCCGACGTAGCCGACGACCGCCCCGACGACGGGCAGCACGAAGAACCCGACGATGGCGCCGAGCCCGCCCAGCATCAGCGTCCGGCGCGGGGCGCCCGACTCGCGGGGCCGGCGCGGCGGCAGCAGCGGTTTGAGCGCCTGGTTGAGCAGGAGCAGGGCCGTCGCGCCGATCAGCACGGCCCAGGCGGCCGGGGTCGTGTCGGTGAACGCCCACCACAGGACGGCGGCCCAGACGATCGCCTGCCCCGGCACGCCCGGCACCAGCACGCCGATCAGACCGAGCAGCATCACCAGTCCGACGGCGACGAGCTGCCACACACCCATCTGACCAGCGTGCCGGAGACCGCCCGCTCCCGCCCGTTCTGACCAGGTCACTAGCGGGCCACCCAGCCCCGTTCGTACGCGTGCCAGCCGAGCTGGAGCCGGGTGGAGACGCCGGTCAGCTCCATCAGGCCCTTGACCCGGCGCTGCACCGTCCGCAGGCCCAGGTCCAGCTGCTTGGCGACGCTCGCGTCGGTGAGGCCGGCCAGCAGCAGCGACAGGATCTCCAGATCCGTCGGGTCGGGGCCGCCCGGCTCCGCGAGGACCGCGCCGCCCTCGCCGAGCCGCAGCGGCATGGCCTCGCGCCACACCGCCTCGAAGAGCCCGGTCAGCGATTCCAGGAGGCCCGACGCGTGCACCACCAGCGCGGCGGGCTCCGCGCCCCGGCCGGTCAGCGGCACCATGGCCAGCGCCCCGTCGGCGATCACCAGCTTCGTCGGGACCCGGGGGACCACCCGGCACTGCTCGTCCCGGCTGAGCGCCGCCGACAGCTCCACGATCCCGGACTCCAGGCCCAGCACCTCGCGCTCCACGACCACCCGGAACGAGACCCCGCGGGTGGCCGCCGCCTCCTCCGACTCGTTGTCCAGGCCGCTGACCGCGATCGGCTTCCCGGTGACCAGCGCGCACACCTCGCTCGTCGCCCCGAGCTGCAGCTGATGGAAGCGGTGGGCCACCGCGCTCGCCCCGGTGACCACCTCCACCAGGTCGTGGACGGCCGGTTCGGCGGCGTCGGCGCGGTACTCCTCGGCGAGCAGCACCGCCGCCAGCTCGGCCTGCTCCAGCTGGTGGCGCTGCTGGGTGAGCAGCGCCCCCAGGGCGACTCCGGGCGGCGCCGCGACCCAGCGGCCCGTGCGGGCGGAGGACTGGGCGGCCAGGCCGTGCTGTTCCAGCCGGCGCAGCGCGCGTTCCGTGTCCCGCTCGGGGAGCGCCAGCCGGTGCGAGAGATCGGACAACTCGGCGGCCCCGAGCGCCACCAGTGCGCGGTAGGCCGACTCCTGCCTCTCGTCAAGACCTATGGCTGCCAGCATCCCCGACCCCTCCCCGGACCGTGCGTACGCCTTCGGCGCACACGTGTGGCGAAAAGTCGCCACGGCGTGATCTCGCCACGGCACATCATCGCCGCACCGTGCGCCACTCTGCCAATGTGACGTCACAGCGGGACCGGTGCCTTGTCCGGCACCCGCTTTCAGGACCGGTCTGCCGGGCGTCCTTCCCGTGGGGGGTGGGGTCGTCCGGCGGACCGATTTTCCGGATGACCGTTTTCGTACCGCCCCCGCGGTCGACAATAAGGACATGAGTCAGCAGGGGGAGAAGCCCGCGGCCCACGAGGACGACTGGTGGCGCAGGCTGTACGACGAATCCGCCCCGGACGCGGGGGCGGCTCAGGCCGCCGACAGCCTCGACGACCGGTTCGACTCGGCGTCGGGCACGGTGGCGGCCGTGGACATACCGGGGCCCAGGGACGAGTCGCTGCCGGCCGGCCCGGCGGCGGTCACCCGTCCGGCGGACACGGAGCGGGACACCCCGCCGGAGCCGGAGGCCCGCGCCCCGTGGGACGTGCGGACGCCGCCCCGCGCCCCGTGGGAGCCCATGGCCGGACCGGTGCGGCCGCGCACCTTTCCAGGGCCGCCGCCGCCCGAGCCCCCGCCGCCGCCCCCCTCGGATGACCCTCGTGTTCCCGCCGGGCGCGAAGCGCCCCCGCTGCCCAGGCGGCCGGTGACCGAGCGCGCCGAGGCGGACGCACCCGCCCCGGACGAGGCGCCGCCGGAGCCGGCCGTCGGGCCCCCGCCGCGGGTCGACCACGTCGGCGCCCGGCCGCCCACCTACGACGCCGAGCCCACGGCGCTGCCCGCCACCGACCCGTACGAAGTCGCCCGTGTCGTCCCGGACACGGTCCTGGACGGTGCCACCTACGGGACCTACACGCTGCGCGCCGCGTCCGTACGCGGTGACTCGGCCCGGTTCCGGGGCGAGCCGCGCCGGGACGCGCTGCTGACGGCGCGCTTCGGGACCGGCGAGAACGCGCTGGTGCTGGTGGCCGTCGCGGGCGCGTCGCGGGGCGCGGAGGGGGCGCGCACGGCGGCGGCGGACACCTGCCACTGGATCGGCGAGGCGGTCGGGCGCAGCCACGCCAGGCTCTCCGACGACATAAGGGCGGGCCGCCGCGCCGACCTGAAGTCCGGGCTCCACCGGCTCACCGACCGCGCCTTCGGCAAGCTGCGCGCCCGCGCCGCCGAACTGGGCGTCGAACCGGACGCGTACACCGCGAGCCTGCGATGCCTGCTGTTGTCCGCCGACCCCGGCTGCCGCACCCGGGTCTTCTTCGGCATCGGCGCGGGCGGCCTCTTCCGGCTGCGCGACGGCAGCTGGCACGACCTGGAACCGGCGCTTCCACCGCCCGCCGCGCTGAGCGGTGAGCCGGTGGTCGGCTTCGGCTCCTCCGCGCCGGAGAGCCCGCCCGAGAGCGGGCCCGAGGGCGACCGGCTGACCATGGACCTGAACATCGCCACCGGCCCCGCCCCGTATGTCGAGGACCCCCTCCCGCCCCCTGCCGAACCGTTCCGCTTCCGTGCCTCCGTCGCCCGGCCGGGGGACACCCTGCTGCTGTGCGGGGCGGGCCTCGCCGACCCGCTGCGCGGCGAACCGGAGCTGGCCGCCGAGCTCGCCACGCGCTGGTCGCCGGTGGAGGCGCCGGGGCTCGGGGCGTTCCTCGCGGACACCCGGATCCGGGTGAAGGGGTACGCGGACGACCGGACGGCGGTCGGCGTCTGGGAGGCGTAACCGCGCACGCCATGGGTTGATGGATTCCGGATACCCGTCCGGGCCGGGGTTTGACGCCCCGCGTCCCGGACAGCCGGACGTGCACGGAGCACAGGCAGAGGGAGTGCGTCACCCATGGCCAAGCAGAACGTGTCGGAGCAGTTCGTCGACATCCTCGCCCGGGCGGGCGTCAAGCGCCTGTACGGGGTCGTCGGGGACAGCCTCAACCCGGTGGTCGACGCCGTACGGCGGCACGCGGACATCGAGTGGATCCAGGTCAGGCACGAGGAGACGGCGGCGTTCGCGGCCGGTGCGGAGGCGCAGATCACCGGCGACCTCGCGGCCTGCGCCGGGTCGTGCGGGCCCGGCAACCTGCACCTCATCAACGGCCTGTACGACGCCCACCGCTCGATGGCCCCCGTGCTCGCGCTGGCCTCGCACATCCCGTCCAGCGAGATCGGCCTCAACTACTTCCAGGCCACCCACCCCGAGCTGCTCTTCCAGGAGTGCAGCCACTACAACGAGATGATCTCCAATCCGCAGCAGATGCCCCGGCTGCTCCAGACCGCCATCCAGCACGCGGTCGGCCAGGGCGGGGTCAGCGTCGTGACCATGCCGGGCGACGTCGCCGGGCAGCCCGCGCCCGAACGGACCGCCGAGCACGCCCTGGTCACCTCGCGCCCCACCGTGCGGCCGGGCGACGCCGAGATCGAGAAGCTGTGCCGGATGGTGGACGAGGCCAAACGGGTGACGCTGTTCTGCGGCAGCGGCACGGCGGGCGCGCACGCCGAGGTGATGGAGTTCGCCGAGCGGATCAAGTCCCCCGTCGGGCACGCCCTGCGCGGCAAGGAATGGATTCAGTACGACAACCCGTACGACGTCGGGATGAGCGGGCTGCTCGGCTACGGAGCCGCCTACGAGGCCACGCACGAGTGCGATCTGCTGATCCTGCTCGGCACGGACTTCCCGTACAACGCCTTCCTGCCCGACGACGTGAAGATCGTGCAGGTCGATGTGCGGCCGGAACACCTCGGCCGGCGCACCAAGCTGGACCTGGCCGTCTGGGGCGACGTCCGGGAGACGCTGCGCTGTCTGACGCCCCGGGTGAAGGCGAAGAGCGACCGCAAGTTCCTCGACCGTATGCTCAAGAAGCACGCCGACGCCCTGGAGGGCGTGGTCAAGGCGTACACCCGCAAGGTCGAGAAGCACGTCCCGATCCACCCCGAGTACGTGGCCTCGGTGCTGGACGAACTCGCGGACGACGACGCCGTGTTCACCGTCGACACCGGCATGTGCAACGTCTGGGCGGCCCGCTATCTGACCCCCAACGGCAAGCGCCGGGTGATCGGTTCGTTCAGTCACGGCTCGATGGCGAACGCGTTGCCGCAGGCCATCGGCGCGCAGTTCACCGACCGGAACCGGCAGGTCGTCTCGATGTCGGGCGACGGCGGATTCACCATGCTGATGGGCGACTTCCTGACGCTCGTCCAGTACAACCTGCCGGTCAAGGTGGTCCTCTTCAACAACTCATCGCTCGGCATGGTGGAGTTGGAGATGCTGGTCGGCGGCCTGCCCTCGTTCGGGACGACCAACAAGAACCCGGACTTCGCGGCCGTGGCGCGCGCGGCGGGGGCGTACGGCGTCCGGGTCGAGAAGCCCAAGGAGCTGACGAGCGCGCTCAAGGACGCCTTCAAGCACAAGGGCCCGGCGCTCGTCGACGTCGTCACCGACCCCAACGCGCTCTCCATCCCGCCGAAGATCAGCGCGGACATGGTGACCGGCTTCGCGCTGTCCGCCAGCAAGATCGTCCTCGACGGCGGAGTGGGCCGGATGCTTCAGATGGCCCGCTCCAACCTCCGCAACGTGCCCCGGCCGTGAGCTGACGAAGTGTCATGAGGGCGTGCGCGACACACTCTTGGAACCCTCAGAACCATGTGACATATTACTGACGTGTTCACGAGACAGCCTCTGGATGTTGTCGTCGTCGGAGCCGGTGTGGTCGGCGCCGCCTGCGCGTACTACGCCACCCGGTCCGGTCTCTCGGTCGCGGTGGTGGACGGCGGACCGCCCGCCGGAGGCACCACCGGCGCGGGGGAGGGGAACCTCCTCGTCTCCGACAAGCCGCCCGGCCCCGAACTCGATCTCGCCCGGCTCTCCGCCGCCCTCTGGCGCGAGCTGTCCGAGGTGCTGCCCGGGGCGGTCGAGTACGAGCAGAAGGGCGGCCTCGTCGTCGCGGCGGACGAGCGGTCCCTCGCGACCCTGACCGCGACCGCCGCCGGACAGGCCCGGGCCGGGGTACGCACCACCGCCGTCGCCCCGGACGAACTGCCCGGGCTGGAACCGCACCTGGCCCCCGGCCTCGCGGGCGGCGTCCTCTACCCGGAGGACGCCCAGGTCCAGCCCGCCCTCGCCGCCGCCCACCTGATCCGCGCCGCCCGCGACGCCGGGGCGGCCCTGCACACCGGCCGCCCGGTCACCGCCGTGCTCACCGGCCCCACGGGCGCGGTGCGCGGCGTCCGCACCGAGGCCGGTGACCTGCTCGCCCCGGCCGTGGTCAACGCGACGGGCGTACGGGGCGGGGAGTTCGCCGCGCTCGCCGGGGTGGAGCTGCCCGTCCTGCCCCGGCGCGGGTTCGTCCTGGTGACCGAGCCGCTGCCGCCGCTGATCCGGCACAAGGTGTACGCCGCCGAGTACCTGGCCGACGTGTCCAGCGCCTCGGCCGCCCTCCAGACGTCACCGGTCGTGGAGGGCACCCCCGCCGGGCCCGTCCTCATCGGCGCAAGCCGCGAACGGGTCGGCTTCGACCGCACCCTGTCCGTGCCGGTGATCAGCAGGCTGGCCGACGCGGCCGCCGCGCTGTTCCCGGTCCTCGGGGCCGCCCGGGTGCTCCGCGCCTACCACGGCTTCCGCCCGTACCTGCCCGACCACCTCCCCGCCATCGGGCCCGACCGGAGGGTCCCCGGCCTCTTCCACGCCTGCGGCCACGAGGGCGCGGGCATCGGCCTGGCCCCGGCGACGGGCGTCCTGATCACGGCGGCGGTCCGGGGCGAGCGACCGCCCCTGGACGCGGAGCCGTTCCGGCCGGACCGCTTCGGGGCGGACGCCGGGGGCGGGCGAGCCGTGGCCCCACCCCCGTGAGCGGTCCGTCCCTCCCAGCGAGCCGTCCGTCCCTCCCCGTACCGCCCGATCCACGAGACAGGAGCCCCGGTGAGACGAGCACGCCGACGTGACCCCGCCCGCAGCCCGGCCGGGCCGGCCGGTGCCGGGTCCGCCTTCGAGATCACCTTCGACGGGCGCCCGGTGCCCGCCCTGCCCGGGCAGAGCATCGCGGCCGCGCTGTGGGCCGCCTCCGTCCTCAGCTGGCGCACCACCCGGGTCAACGGGCGGCCCAGGGGCGCCTTCTGCGGGATCGGCTCCTGCTTCGAGTGCCTGGCCACCGTCAACGGGCGGCCCAACCTGCGGGCCTGCCTGCTGCCCGCCCGTCCCGGCGACGCCGTCACCACCCAGGAGGGCAACGGACATGCCGCACCACGACCCTGACCGTGCCGAGGTCGCCGTGGTGGGCGCGGGACCGGCCGGACTCGCCGCCGCCGTCACCGCCGCCGACGCCGGGCTCGACGTGCTCCTGATCGACGCGGCCGACGCACCCGGCGGGCAGTACTACCGCGCACCCGCCCCGGGCCTCGGCACCGTCCGCCCCGGGGCCCCGCTCCACGGCCGGGGCACGTTCACCGCGCTCACCGCCCGCCTCGGCCGGCACCGCGACACCGGGCGGGTGCGCCACCTCACCGGCCACCAGGTGTGGGCGGTGACGCGGACCGGCGCGGACTGGACCCTGCTCGCGCTCACCGGCCCGGACGGCGGCGACGGGGCCGCCCCACGTGCCCGCCGCCTCGTGATCGCGACCGGTGCCGTCGAGCGCCAACTCCCCTTCCCCGGCTGGACGCTGCCCGGCGTCGTCGGTGCGGCCGGGGCCCAGGCCATGCTCAAGTCGGGGCTCGTGCTGCCCGGCCGGCGCGTCGTCGTCGCCGGGAGCGGGCCGCTGCTCCAGGCCGTCGCCCTCTCCCTGGCCGGGGCCGGGGCCAGGGTGCCCGCACTGGTGGAGGCCGCCGGCTACGCGGCGTACGCCCGGGCGCCCCTGACCCTGGCCGCGAACCCGGACCGGCTCGCGGAAGGCGCCCGGCACCGGGCGGGCCTCGCCCGGTACGGGGTGCGGATGCTCACGCACCGGGCGGTCACCGCCGTCCACGGCACCGAACGCGTGGAAGGGGTCACGGTCAGCCGGCTCGACCGCGCCTGGCGCCCCGTGCCGGGCACCGGGCGGCGCATCGACTGCGACGCGCTCGCCGTCGGCCACGGCCTCGTGCCGCAGCTCGACCTCGCCCTCGGCCTCGGCTGCGCCACCCGCACCGGCACGGACGGCTCGGCGGTCCTGGAGGTCGACGCGCGGCTGCGCACCACCGTGCCCGGAGTCTGGGCCGCCGGGGAGACCGGGGGCATCGGCGGTGTGCGACTGGCCCTGGCCGAAGGCGAGCTGGCCGCCCTCTCGGTGATCGCCGACGTGCGGGGCGGCCCCGTCCCGGCCCGGGCGAGGGCGCTCGTCCGCCGCCGTCGCCGGATGCGCGGGTTCGCCGGACTGATGGGGGCCGCGCACCGGCCGGGACCGGGATGGACCGGGTGGCTCGCCCCGGACACCGAGGTCTGCCGATGCGAGGAGGTCACCGCAGCCACGGTCCGGACCGCCGTCGCCGAACTGGGCGCGGCCGACACCCGCACCGCCAAGCTGCTCACCCGGGCGGGCATGGGCTGGTGCCAGGGCCGCACCTGCGGCTTCGCCGTTCGCGCCCTGGCCGGCCCGTCCGGTGCCGGTGCCGCTCCCGACCGGCGCCCGCTCGCCTGCCCGGTCCCGCTCGCCACGCTGGCCCGCGCCGCCCGGCCGGACAACGCCTGAGCACCCGTATCCGCACACCCACCCCTGAGGAGCCCGCATGACAGCCGAGCCCACCCGCACCCGCGCCCCCTGGCGGGGCGTCATGGTCGCCACCCCGCTCACCCTGCGCGAGGACGGGTCCGTCGACTTCGACGCCTACGCCGCACACGTCCGCGACCTCCTCGACGCGGGCTGCGACGGTGTGGTGCCCAACGGGTCGCTGGGGGAGTATCAGACCCTCAGCGACCGGGAGCGCCGGGACGTGGTGCGGGTCGCCGTCGAGGCGGCCGGGGACGGAGGGCGGGTAATGCCCGGGGTCTCCTCGTACGACAGCGCGCAGTCGCGGCGCCGGGCCGAGGAGGCCGCCGATGCCGGGGCCGGTTCCGTGCTGCTGCTCCCGCCCAACGGCTACCCGTGCGAGGACGCGGGCGTCCGCGCGCACTACGCCGAGGTGGCGGCGGCCGGGCTCCCCGTCGTCGCGTACAACAACCCGTACGACACCAAGGTGGATCTGACGCCCCGGCTGCTCGGGCAGCTCCACGCGGAGGGGTCGGTCGTCGCGGTCAAGGAGTTCAGCGGCGATGTCCGCAGGGCGTACGAGATCGCGGAGGTCGCGCCCGGTCTCGATCTGCTCGTCGGCGCCGACGACGTGCTGCTCGAACTCGCCCTGGCCGGGGCGGTCGGCTGGATCGCCGGCTGCCCCAACATGCTGCCGCGCGGCTGTGTCGCGCTGTACCGGGCGGCCGTCTCCGGCGACCTGGAGCGCGCCCTGCCGCTCTACCGGCGGCTGCACCCGCTGCTGCGGTGGGACTCCAAGCCGGAGTTCGTCCAGGCCATCAAGGCGTCCATGGACATCGTTGGCCGGCACGGCGGGCCCACCCGGCCGCCCCGCCTGCCGCTCGACGCCGACGCCCTGGCCGCCGTACGCGCGGCCACGGAGAAGGCCCTCGCCGAGGGCCTGGACTGAGAGGGGGAGGGACGATGCGCAGCCGCCACGTCTTCCATGCCGTCGACTCGCACACCGAGGGCATGCCCACCCGCGTGATCACCGGCGGGATCGGCACGCTCCCCGGCGTCACCATGGCCGAGCGCCGGGCGTACTTCATGGCGCACCGGGACGCGGTGCGGACCCTGCTGATGTACGAGCCGCGCGGCCACTCCGCCATGAGCGGGGCCGTCCTCCAGCCGCCGACCCGGCCCGACGCCGACTTCGGAGTGCTCTTCATGGAGGTCTCCGGCTGCCTGCCGATGTGCGGACACGGCACGATCGGGGTGGCGACCGTGCTGGTGGAGACCGGCATGGTCCCGGTCACCGAACCCGTCACCACCGTACGGCTGGACACCCCCGCCGGGCTCGTCTCCGTGGACGTACGGGTGGAGGGCGGGGCCGCCACCTCCGTCACCCTCACCAACGTGCCGGCCTTCAGCGCGGGGCTCGGCCTCACCGCGAAGGTTCCCGGCTTCGGTGAGGTGCCGTACGACCTCGCCTACGGCGGCAACTTCTACGCGATGGTGCGCCTGGCGGACCTGGGCCTGCCGTTCGACCGTGCCCGGAAGGACGAACTGCTCGCGGCGGGAATGGCATTGATGGAGGCGGTCAACGCCGCCGACCGGCCGGTCCATCCCGTGGACCCGGCGATCCACGGGCTCAAGCACGTCCAGCTGATCGCGCCCGGCTCCGACGCCGCGCACTCGCGACACGCGATGGCCATCCACCCCGGCTGGTTCGACCGCTCGCCGTGCGGCACGGGCACCTCCGCGCGGATGGCCCAGCTGCACGCCCGGGGCGAACTCCCGCTGGGCCGGGACTTCGTCAACGAGTCGTTCATCGGCACCCGGTTCACCGGGCGGCTGGTCGGCGAGACCGTGGTGGGCGAGCTGCCCGCGGTCGTCCCGACGGTCACGGGACGGGCCTGGATCACCGGGACCGCGCAGTACTTCCTGGACCCCGAAGACCCCTTCCCGGAGGGCTTCCTGCTGTGAGCCCGCGCGGGGTCCGGGTCCAACGTCACATTGTATTCTGGCCCTCCGCACGGTGCTGGAGGAACAGACATGGCCCGCCTGACGTCGCTCAACGCCATCTCGGCGCAGGAGCACCTGCGCGACCAGGTGGCGCACGCGCTGCGGGCGGCCCTCGTCTCCGGCGAGCTGCGGCCCGGCACGGTCTACTCGGCGCCCGCGCTGGCCGCCCAGTTCGGCGTCTCCGCCACTCCCGTACGTGAGGCGATGCTCGACCTGGTCCGGGAGGGCCAGGTCGAAGCCGTCCGCAACAAGGGCTTCCGGGTCACCGAGGTGACCGAGCAGGACCTGGACGACTACACCGAACTGCGCGCGATGATCGAGGTCCCCACGGTCGGCCGGATCGCGGGCATGGGCCTGACGCACGAGCTGGAGGCGCTGCGGCCCGTCGCCGAGGAGATCGTCGAGGCCGCCCGCCGCCACGACATCCTGGGCTACCTGGAGGCGGACCGGCGCTTCCACCTCGCCCTGCTGGGGCTGGCCGGCAACCGCCGGCTGGTCGAGGAGGTCGGTGAACTCCGCAAGCGCTCGCGGCTGTTCGGGCTGAACCGGCTCGCCGAGACCGGGCAGCTGGCCGCGTCGGCCGAGGAGCACATCGAGCTGCTCGACCTGGTGGTCGCCGGGGACGCGGAGGGTGCGGAGTCCTGCATGCTCGGCCACATGTCGCACGTCCGCTCGCTGTGGGCGGACGGCCGCCGGGGTGCACCGGCGAGCCGGGCGTAGGGTCTCAAACTCCCTCACGCACAAGGGCGTTGACGCCTCCACGAATGTCGTCACGGCCGCTTCCTAAAGACATGTGACATGTGCCATTGTACTGACGGTCGCGCTTGAGGTCGTGTCCATGTCATTCAGCTGACGTTCCGGTCGCCCGCCGTCCCCGTCCGGCCTCACCCGCGCGCCATCCCCCACAGCCGCGCGACGACGCGCGGCCATCACACCGCTGGGAGGCGGCACGTGAAGAAACGAACGGTCCGACAGAGAGTCACCGGACTCACCACCGCGGTCCTGGCCGCCTGCCTGGGCCTCGGCATGCTCGCCGCGCCCGCCCAGGCCGCCGAGCCCCGCCCCACCGCCCCGGCCGCCGCGAGCGCCGCCGCAGCGCACCGGGTCACCGGCCGGGCCCCGTCCGAACCGGGCGGACCCGCCGGACAGGCCCCCACCGCGCCCGCCCAGGACCCGGCCCATGTGGGCGAACCGGCCGCCGACCCCGCCGACCGGGCCCCGCTCAGCGCCTCCAAGGACGCGCTGCGGCGCGACTACGACGACCCGCGCGCCACGAAGCCGGAGCACCCGGCCCCCTCGATGAAGACCGGGCGCACGGCGCGGGCGGCCGCCTGCTCCGTCGCCGACTTCACCGGCCGCACCGGCAGCGCCCTCGTCCAGCAGATCAAGGCGTCCACCACCGACTGCGTCAACACGCTCTTCTCCGTCAAGGGCAACGACGGCTACCTGGCCTTCCGCGAGGCCCAGATGGTCACCGTGGCCGATGCCCTGCGCGACGGATCGGCCGCCTACCCCGGCGACAGCAGCACGGGCATGCCCCAACTGGTGCTCTACCTGCGGGCCGGGTACTACGTGCAGTACTACGACCCCGGCACCGTCGGCCCGTACGGCACCGCCCTGCGCACCGCCATCCAGGGCGGCCTCGACGCCTTCTTCGCCTCGGCGCACTCCCGCGACGTCACCGACGCCAACGGCGAGACCCTGGCCGAGGCCGTCGTCCTCATCGACAGCGCCGAGCAGAACGCCCGCTACCTGGACGTCGTGAAACGGCTGCTGGCCGGCTACAACTCCTCGTACAACAGCTCCTGGTACATGCTCAACGCGGTCAACAACGTCTACACCGTGACTTTCCGGGGCCACCAGCTGCCCGCGTTCGTCAGCGCCGTCGAGGCCGACCCGAGCCTGCTCGACGCGCTCGCCGGATTCGCCCGCGACCACCTGGACCTGCTGGGCACCGACCAGTCCTACCTGACCTCCAACGCGGGCCGCGAGCTGGCCCGCTTCCTCCAGGAGGACACGCTGCGGCCCACGGCGAAACCGCTGGTCATCGATCTCCTCGGCCGCTCCTCGCTCACCGGGCGGACCGCGCCGCTCTGGGTCGGCCTGGCCGAGATGGCCGACTACTACGACAGCGCGAACTGCTCCGCGTACGGCACCTGCGACCTGGCCGCACGCCTCAGGAGCGCCGTCCTGCCCACCTCGTACACCTGCAGCGACAGCATCCGCATCCTCGCCCAGCAGATGTCATCGGACGACCTGACCGAGGCGTGCGCCAGCCTGCGCGGCCAGGACGCCTACTTCCACCAGGTGGCCCGGGACAGCGGCCCCGTCGCCGGGGACCGCAACACCACCATCGAGGTCGTCGTCTTCGATTCCAGCACCGACTACCAGACCTACGCCGGTGCCATCTACGGCATCGACACCAACAACGGCGGGATGTACCTGGAGGGCGACCCTTCAGCGGCCGGCAACCAGCCGAGGTTCATCGCCTACGAGGCCGAGTGGGTCCGGCCCGACTTCCAGATCTGGAACCTCAACCACGAGTACACCCACTACCTCGACGGCCGGTTCGACATGGCGGGCGACTTCGCGGCCGGTGTGACCACCCCGACCGTGTGGTGGATCGAGGGCTTCGCGGAGTACGTCTCCTACTCGTACCGCGAGGTCACCTACGACGACGCCCTGGCCCAGGCGGGCACCCACACCTACACCCTGCGCACCCTCTTCGACACCACCTACGAGAACGCCGACCAGACCCGCGTCTACAACTGGGGGTACCTGGCCGTGCGCTACATGCTCCAGTCGCACCGTGCCGACGTGGACGAACTCCTCGGCCTGTACCGGGCCGGTGACTGGAACGGGGCCCGCACCCTGCTCACCTCCACCATCGGCAGCCGCTACGAAGCCGACTGGGCGGCCTGGCTCACGGCCTGTGCGGCCGGCAGCTGCGGCACCACCACCAACCCGCCGACCGAGCCCACCGCCCCGTGCACCGGCAGCGACACCCGCGAACTCGGCCAGGACTGCGCCCGGGACGGCCGGCACGCCACCCGTGGCGACTACGACTACCTGTACCTCTACATACCGGCGGGCACCGACCGGCTGACCATCACCACCAGCGGCGGCACGGGCGACGCCGACCTCTACTACAGCTCCACCGGCTGGGCCACCACCGGCTCGTACACCGCCAGGGTCACCGGCAGCGGCAACGCGCACACCCTCACCATCGACCACCCGGCCGCCGGTGCGCACTACATCAGCCTGTACGCCGTGCGGGACTTCGGGCAGGTGAGCGTCGCGACGAGCTACTGACCCGGGGCCCGGAGCGCCCTCAGAGCAACCGCAGCGCGCCCGGCCCCGCCCGGTCCCGGATGATCGCCACCAGCAGATCGAAGAGCGTCGGACCGCGTCCCGCAGCCGCCTGCGCGTACTCCTCGCGCAGGCGGCTCCGGTTGCTCTCATGGGCGCGGGCGGCCAGCCGGTCCAGACGACGGGCGGTCTCCGCATGACCCAACGCCCTTGCGGACAAGGCATGGTCGCGCCATTCGAAGACGAAGTCGCCGTCGTCCGGCGCGCCCATGCCGCCGCTCAGGCAGTCCGCGAAGGCGTCGAGATTGCGGCCGAAGTAGCCGCCGGGCCCGTTCACCGCCTCACCGACCACGGTCCAGAAGCTGTCCAGGCCGGTGATCCGGGAACCCTCGATCACATACGTCACGGTCATGGGGCCGACCCTACGGGCACGGCTCAGCAGTCGTGGTCCACCAGGTCGAACGTCTCGTAGTGGTCGGCGGTGTAGTAGTCCTCCTGGCTCTCCTCACCCGTGACGATGCGCCGCGCGCCACGCGTCGGGGAGCCGGGGGTGATGACGGTGTACTCGTGGTAGTAGCCGGTGCTCTGCGCGGGCAGCACGCCCTCGCGGTTCTGGAACACGGTGCCGTCCTGGTCGTACGGGAACGGGCCGCCGGCGTCGATGAGGTCGAGGGTGTCGTGGGCCTGGGACGGCAGGTCGGAGTAGCAGATGCTGCCGACCGACGCGGTAGTCGCCGACGCGGTCGCCGTGACCGGGCCGCCGACGAGGAGAGCGGACAGAAGGGCGGCAGCGCCGCCGAGCGTGGTGATCCGTGGGGGGATTCGCATGCTCCATGATGACGCGCGTAGACAGCGGCGCGTCAACGCCAACTCGGGTGAATTCTTCGAGAGTTAACCGTGGAGAGGGAACACATGGCGCATCGGGGGCCGTCCGGGTGCCACGACCGTGCGGCGGTCGAACGGAAGTCCGTGCAGGACTTACGGGCTGACGGATCGCCAGATGTGATACGGCACCGTGCGGATGGCCTCCTCGATGTCGATGTCGCCCACCGCCAGCCAGCGCCGCGCGATGCTCGTCACCGGACCCAGGATCAGCGATTCCAGGACGGGCAGCGGCAACGCGGCCAGCTCGCCCGACTCCCGGTGCGCGTGGAGCCAGGCGGCCAGCGGCGCGATCCGGGCCTCCTGGGCGCCCCGCAGCTGCCGCGCGTTGGTGATGGCCTCGCGGTCGGCGGTGACCGAGTGCATCAGCCGGGCCGCGTCCGGGTGTTCCTGGACGAAGCGGAGGTACGTCTCCGTCAGCGCCCGCACCCCGCCGCGCGCGTCGGTCACCTGGTGCAGCGCCTCGACCACCTCGCCGAGGAGGCGGCCCAGCCAGGTCTGGGCGAGGGCGAGGACCACGCCCTGGAGGCTGCCGAAGTGGTGGTAGATACTGCCCGCGCTCACTCCGCTGGCCGAGGTGATCGCGTTCAGCGTGAGGCCGGCCTCACCCTGGGCCGCGTACAGTGCCAGGGCGGTGTCGAGCACCTGGGCGGCCGTGGCCTCCCCACGCTGCTGCTTCGGACTCATCGCGCCGCCCCGCTTCCGGAATCTCTGGCTCCTCATGGTGGTGCCGGGAACAGCGTAAGAGAAGGTTCCGGAATTGTTTCCGGAAGTTGTTCCAATTGGCGCTCACTTTGCTTCACACTGAACGTTTGTCGCGCCAAGTCGCGGCCGCATACGGGGACTTCAGGAGAACGGCGTGAACAACGACGACCAGGCGGACAACGAGGACTACCTCGACGGAGGCATCAAGCCGCTGACGCCGACGGACCCGGCACGCGTCGGGCCGTATCTGCTGCTGGGCCGGCTCGGCGCCGGCGGTATGGGCCGGGTCTACCTCGCCCGCTCCGACGGCGGCCGCACGGTCGCGGTCAAGGTGGTGCACCCTGAGCACGTCGCGGACCCGCAGTTCAGGGGCCGCTTCCGGCGCGAGGTCGAGGCGGCACGGCGCGTCGGCGAACGCTGGACCGCACCCGTCCTGGACGCGGCACCCGACGCCGAATTCCCCTGGGTGGCCACGGGATACGTGCCCGGGCTCTCCCTGGAACAGGTCGTGCGGGGCCACGGCGCGCTGCCCGCCGCCTCGGTGCAGGCGCTCGCCACCGGGCTGCTGCACGCGCTGAAGGACATCCACGCGGCGGGCATCGTCCACCGCGACCTCAAGCCGTCCAACGTGATGCTCACGATGGAGGGGCCCAAGGTCATCGACTTCGGGATCGCCCGCGCCGTAGGGACCGCCGTCGAGTCCCTGCTCACCAGTACCAACATGATGATCGGCACGCCCGGTTTCATGGCCCCGGAGCAGGTGCACGGGGAGAGCGCGGTCCCGAAGAGCGACGTCTTCACCCTCGGCTGTGTCCTGACGTACGCGGCGACCGGAACGCTTCCCTTCGGGCACGGGGCGAGCAACCAGCACGCGATCATGTACCGGATCGCCGAGGCCGAGCCCGAGCTGAAGCGGGTCCGGGACGCGGACCTCAAGGCGCTGATCGCCCGGCTGCTCGTCAAGCCGGTGGACGAGCGGCCCTCGGTGGACGAGCTGCTGGCCGAGCCGGGGCGCGAGGCCGGTCCGGTCGCCTCCTCGTGGCTGCCCGCCGCCGTCGTGAGTCATCTGGCGCGCCAGTCCGCGCAGTTGCTCGACGCGGAGGCCGCGCCGCTGCGGCAGGAGGGGGACCGCCCGACGGTCGACCTCCGGGGAGCGCCCGAGGTGGCGGCGGAGGTGAAGGGCGCGAAGACGGCGGAGAAGGAGAAGCCGAAGCGGCGCCGCCGCTGGATCGTCGCCGTGCCGCTGGTGGTCGTCCTAGGCGGCGGGGGCGGCACGCTGGTCATGCTCCAGCCGTTCAGCCATGACGGCGGCGACGCGCAGGCCGCGCCCCCGGTCGCCACCTCGACGGGCCCGACCGCCACCCCGGAGCCCTCGGTGGCCGGCAGCGCGTCCCCGGCCGCGAGCAAGAGCCCGAAGGCGTCGCCCGGCAAGAAGAAGGCGGACTCCGGCAAGGACGGGGAGGACGGCAAGGACGGGGAGCCGGGCCGGGACGGCCAGGACGCGGGGACAGCGGGCGGTGGCTCCTCCGCCACCGGCGGCGGTTCCACGAGCACATCGGGCGGTGGGGGAGGCTCCACCACGACGAGCGGCGGCGGTTCGGGCGGCAGCACCTCGGGCGGCTCCACGAGCACGTCCGGCGGCGGAGGCTCCACCAGCACGTCGGGCGGCTCCACCGGAGGCTCGGGCAGCGGCACGACGGTTCCCGCGGCGTTCGTCGGCACCTGGAAGTACGCCGAGACGTACAACCCGGGCCAGCCCGGCACCGTCACCATCTCCAAGAACGGCGTGGTGCGCCTCAGCGACTACGTGTACAACAACTGCCCGTACGAAGGGAAAGTGACGTCCAGCACCAGCAGCCGGATCAATGTGGGCACCCTCAAGCTCGTCGGCCCCAACCCCGGCTACTGCTACACCACGACGGGCGCGACCTACTTCGTCACCAACGGCAGCGGCATCCAGCACGACGTCAGCGGGATGAAGTACTACTACAAGCGGGCCTGAGCCCCGCACGATTCCCCCCGGCCCGGAGGACTCGGCAAGCGTGGCAGCCCGCACGCGGGGCATGCATTGCCTGAGCACCTTCGAGACAGGGGGCGAATGGTCGTGTGGGCGGGGGAAACGATGGAGCGTCACGAAGAGGCCCGGATGCATCGCAGGGTGGACCGGGCCGATCTGGCAGCCGTGGGAGAAGTCCGGGGCGCGGTCCGTGAGTTACTGCGCTACCGGTGGAAGGAGGAACCGGCGCAGGTCGCCGAGCTGCTGCTCAGCGAGCTGGTGACCAACGCCCTGGTGCACACGGACGACGGCGCGGTCGTCGCCGTGAGCGTCGCACCCCGCCGACTGCGCGTGGAGGTGCGGGACTTCGTCCCCGGAATGGACACCGAGCCGCACGTACCGCCCGCCGACGACGGTACGCACGGCCGGGGGCTCGTCCTGGTGGAGAGTCTGGCCGACTCCTGGGGGATCAGCCCCCGCTCGCTGGGCAAGGTGGTCTGGTTCGAACTGGACGGCGAACGGCCCTGACGGTCCGGGAGGACCGTCAGGGCCGTCACCTCGCATCCGCTGTTCCGTGTCAGCCGAACTGCTGCTCCAGGTCCTTGAGTTTCTGCTCCAGCGAATCGAGCCGGGGCAGGGCCTGGGTGTCGTCCTCGGCGGTGAGATCGACCGGGGCCGATTCGCTCGCGCCCAGTTCAGGGACGCTCGCCGAGTTCGAGTGGTTCACGGCTTGCAGGGATGGCCGGGGTCGCAGGGGCAGCTGACCCGGCTCGGATATGGCGGGCTCCGCGACGGACTGCGCGGAGCCCGTCGCCGGGGCCAGCGCCGCCACCTCGACCGGGGGGCCACCCCGCCCGAGCCGCCCCCAGGCCCGGTTCTGCCGGTTCAGGGCCTTGATGTGCGCCCGGTCCAGCTTCTCCTGGTCCCTTCTGCGGAGACGGTTCTGCTCCTTCTCCCTGCGGTCCTCGCGTACCTCGTCGACCGCCTCGTCCAGCGTGCGTACGCCTTCGAGGAGCATCAGCGACCAGGCGCCGAAGGTCTCCCGGGGCGCGCGCAGCCAGCGCACGATCCGGATCTGCGGCAGCGGACGGGGCACGAGGCCCTGTTCGCGCAGCGCGGCCCGGCGGGTCTGCTTCAGCGCGCGGTCGAACAGCACCGCGGCCGAGAGCGACATGCCGGCGAAGAAGTGCGGGGCCCCCGCGTGGTTGATGCCACGCGGCGCGTGCACCCAGTTGAACCAGGCGGCGGCACCGGCGAAGGTCCACACCAGGAGGCGCGAGCCGAGCGCCGCGTCCCCGTGGCTGGCCTCCCGCACGGCCAGGACCGAGCAGAACATCGCCGCCCCGTCCAGGCCGAAGGGCACCAGGTACTCCCAGCCGTCGGAGAGGCCGAGGTTCTGCTCGCCGAAGCCGACGAGCCCGTGGAAGGAGAGGGCGGCGGCGACCGCCGCGCAGCAGAACAGCAGCACGTACGAAGCGGTGGCGTACAGCGTTTCCTTGCGCCTGCGCCGCTCCTCGCTGCGTTCCCAGCTGTCGTCGGCCGAGGCTGTGTCAGAGGCGCGCCTTCCGCGCGCGACCACCGCCACCGCCGCCATGACCCCCACGAGCAGCACGGCGCCCGGAAGCAGCCAGTCAAGCGATATGTCGGTCAGTCTCATGCGCGGTCCCTTGCGTCACGTAGGGCGTTTCGGGCGCCATCGTGGCGGAAATCCCGTCACGTCCAGGCCGTTTCGGGGCAAGAGAACGCCAATGGGGTGCAGGAGACCGTCGATATGGACGTTCTGGTCGAACACCCTTCAGCGGCTTGCGCACGATGTTCGAATACCTGCCACCCGTCCGGGCGGTGTGGGTCCGGCGCAGTGGATCAGGGCGCGGGCGTCAGTTTGCGGACGCGCTCCTCGTCGCACGTACGCGGGCACGTGACGCAGGTGTCCTCGGGGCGCAGCGTGTAGAACAGGCAGCAGCTCGCCCGGTCCCGGGTCGGCAGCGACTCCCCGTTCGGCCCGGTGAGCTCGCGGAAGCCGGCGGTGCCGACGTACGGCGCGGTGGTGCCCGGCAGCAGCGCCTCCAGCTCCGTCATGGCGCGCCGCTCCTCGCCCAGCAGATGGGCGACGTACCAGAGGCCCTCGACGATCTCGTCGGTCGCCATCCCCCACAGGGCCCGCCTGCCGCGCCGCATCCGCGGCCGGAAGCCCTCGAGGACCGGGCCCAGGTGCTCGGCCACCGCGTCCAGCACCTCGGCCCGCAACGCCGCCTCGTCGGCCACCACACGGGCCCCCGGCAGCCCGGCCGCCGGGTCGTCGGGCAGGCAGGCGAACTCCCGCACCCGCAGCGTCAGATGGCCCAGCGCCCGCTGGAACGACACGTCTCCGACCGGGACGCGGGGCACCCGGCGGTGCAGGAACCACGGCACCGTCACCAGCAGGCAGGCCGGCCACGCGTACCGGTGCAGTCCGAAGCTGGCGATCACATCGGGGCGGCCCTCCTGGCCGTAGTCCCGCCGCACCTGTTCGGCGTCGAAGGCGAGGAACGTGTCCAGGGCCTCGCCGCCGGCCGCCAGCTCTTGCGCGCCCACCCAGCCGGGGCCGCCGGGGGCGCTCTCGCCCTCGGCCAGGATCTCGGCGCGCACCCCGGGGAAGACCTCGGTCAGGCGCGCGTAGGCGTCGGCCACGGGCGAGGCCGACACCGCGGGGAGCAGGGCGGGCAGGGTCATGCGGGGACCACCGATTCACGATCGTCAGCAGGTAAGCCTTACCTTACCCTGCCGGATCGATGTTTGAACTGGGGGTCCTTGCGCCTATCGTGCACTCAGGGCGCCCGACGCGCGAGCGCGCCCGTGACCGGCCGAGGGAGGTGCCCGTGGAGCAGGGCGGAGCGCGCGAGGAGGTGCGTCCCGCGTACCGTGGCGCGGCCGTGCCCGCCCCCGCCGTCCGGGTGCCCGAGCAGGCCCGCGGCGAGCACACCCACGGCGAGCAGCCGCACGAGGCCCCCCGCGCCCAGGTGCGCCGGCACTCCGTGCGCGGCCAGGTGCTGGAGGCCCTGCGCGCCGCCCTGGTCGACGGCGAGCTGGTCCCCGGCCAGGTCTACTCGGCGCCCGTGCTCGGCGCCCGCCTCGGCGTCTCCGCCACCCCGGTGCGCGAGGCGATGCAGCGGCTGGCCACCGAAGGGGCCGTGGAGGTCGTGCCGAACCGGGGCTTCCGGGTCGCCGAGCGCGGCCCGCGCGAGCTGGCGGAGCTGGCCGAGGTCCGCGCCCTGATCGAGGTCCCCGTCATGCTGCGGCTCGCCCGCACGATCCCGCCCGCCCGCTGGTGCGCGCTGCGCCCGCTGGCCGACGCCACCGTGGCCGCGGCGGCCGTCGGCGACCGGGCGAGCTACGCCGAGGCCGACCGGGCCTTCCACGGCGCGGTGCTCGCCCTCGCCGGGAACCACAGCCTGGTCGCCGTCGCCGACGACCTGCACCGGCGCTCGCAGTGGCCCCTGGTGGACAACCCGGTCACCCGGCGCGCCGACCTGCTGGCCGACGCCTCCGAGCACACCGCGCTGCTCGACGCCCTGATCGCCCAGGACGTGGCCGTCGTCCAGTCGCTCGTACGCGAGCACTTCGCGGGCGCCGACGGCTGAGCCGGTGCGCGTCGGCGCCCCGGAGCCCGCTCAGTTCGCCTCGACCGTCTCCGGCGGGGGCTGGTCCAGGTGCGGGCCCAGCCAGGTCGGGACGCCGCCCAGGAGCCGGAAGAGCCGGGCCGCCTCGGCGCGCAGCCGGGTCGCCGCCTCCGGTTCCGGCTCGGCGTCGGCCAGCGCGATGAGCGCCGGGGCCGTACCGACCAGGTAGCCCAGCTCCTCCCTTATCCGCAGGGACTCCGCGAAGCCGTGCCGGGCCTCCGCCAGCTCCCCCTCGCGCAGGGCGATCAGGGCGAGATGGCGCCAGGTCGAGGAGAGCAGCAGCGCGTCGCCCTGCGCGGTCGCGCCGGCGTGGGCCCTGCGGTAGGCGGCCCGGGCGGCCTGCGGGGAGTCCGCGATGTTCTGCGCGATCAGGCCGCGCCGAAAGTCGAGCAGCGGGCGCCCCTGGGCGGCGGGGGAGAGCAGGGCCGCGGCCCGGCCCAGCGCCACCCGGGCCTCGTCGGCCCGGTCCCGCACCCCGAGCAGGGTCGAGGCGTACGCGAGGTGGCCGCGCTCGCAGGCCGCCGCGCCGCGCTCCTCGTCGTCGTGGGCCATGGCCTCGGCGGTCCGCAGGGCGTCCTCGGCGTCCGTCCAGCCCTGCCCGGTGTACAGGCACCGCTCGGTCAGCAGGGCCGTCCGCTGGAGGGCCGCGGCGGGGTCGGTGGCGGCGTCGTGTTCCAGCAGGGCCGCGGCGTCCGTCCAGCAGCCGCGCGAGCGCAGCCGCCATACCGCGGTCTGGAGCGGAGGATCGTCATCTGCTGTCGTTCCGGAACCAGACATGGCGGTATGCGCCACATTGCCCTCCCCGAGCGCGCCTTCGAGCTGAGTATGGCCCGCATCACAGCACGGAATGGCACGCCGGGCCAAGAGGTCGAGGCAATGTCAGGTGAAACTTTTCACAATCGACGGTGCGGGGTCGGACGCCGTCAGCGGCCTTGTCCGGCCCGGGATTTCAGCTCATCCGCAGCGCGAGGAAGAAGTCGAGCTTGTCCTCCAGGCGCGCCAGATCACGCCCCGTCAACTGCTCGATTCGCCCGACCCGGTAGCGCAGCGTGTTGACGTGGAGGTGCAGCCGGGCCGCGCAGCGGGTCCACGAACCGTCGCAGTCCAGGAACGCTTCCAGGGTCGGGATGAGCTCCGCGCGGTGGCGCCGGTCGTACTCGCGCAGCGGGTCCAGCAGCCGCGCGGTGAACGCCCGGCGCACGTCGTCCGGGACGAACGGCAGCAGCAGCACGTGCGAGGCCAGCTCGTGGTGGCCCGCCGCGCACACCCGGCCGGGCCGGGCCGCCGCCACCCGGCGCGCGTGCCGGGCCTCCTCCAGGGCGCCGCGCAGCCCCTCCGCCGAGTGCACCGAGGCGCTGACACCGAGTGTCAGGCGGCCGTCGTCGCCGAGGCCCGCGGAGAGCGGGGCGCGCACGGCGGCGAGCAGCGCGTCTGCGTGCAGGGCGGGCCCCTCGTCACCGCCGTCGGACGGCTCGTCTCCCGTGCCGTCCGGCCCGTCCGGGGCGGCGGGCAGCGGGACCAGGGCGATGGCCTCCTCGCCGGTGTGGGCGACGGCGATCCGGTCGGCCGAGTCGGGTCCGGTCACCGCCGGGTCGACCAGGATCTCCTCGAGGAGCGCCTGGGTGACCGGGCCGCCCGGGACCCCGGACCCGCCGTCCGCGTCCCACTCGACCCGGGCCACCACCACCTGCCAGTGCGGCGCGGTGCCGAGGCCGGGGAGCAGGACCGGGGTGGCCACGCGCAGCCGGGCGGCGATCTCGGCGGGCGCGGCGCCCGCCTGGACCAGCTCCAGGACCTCCTGGGCGAGCCGGCGGCGCACCGTGCGGGCCGCGTCGCGCCGGTCGCGCTCGACGGCGATCAGCTGGGTGACGCCCTGGAGCAGGTCGAGCCGCGCGGCCGGCCAGTCGCTCGCGTCGGCCTCCACGGCGAGCAGCCAGTCGGAGAGCGCCGACTCCCGCACGTCGCGGGCGGGCGGCACCGCGCCGCCCCGGCCGTTGTTCCGGATCGGGAAGAGCGAATACGTCGTACCGCCGAGGGTGGCCCGGTGCGGGGCGCGGCGGCCGGAGCGGACGGCGGCCAGATGCAGCCCGGCCAGCTCCGCCCCGGCGGCGGCGGGCAGCGGGGCGCCCGCGCCCGCGATCTGCCGCCCGGTCGGGGAGAGCACCCAGGCGTGGAGGTCCAGGTCGGAGCCCAGGAGATCGAGGACCACCTCGGGGCCGCCGCCCGTCGGGCCGGAGGTCATCAGCCTGCGGTGCCGGTCCACCACGGCCGCCAGGTCGCCCGCCCGCTCGCCGGACACCTGGCGCACCACGTACTCGGTGATCGTTGCGAACGCGACCGTCTCGTGGACCGCGAACAGCGGCAGCCGGTGGTGGCGGCACGCCTCCACCAGATCGTCCGGGATGTCGCCGAGCTCCGCCTCGCCCGCCGCGAGACCGGCCACCCCGGCGCCCGCCAGGATGCGCACGAACGGCTCCGAGTCCGCGGCGTCCCGGCGCCAGGCCAGACCGGTCAGGACCAGCTCGCCGCCGGTGAGGTAGCGGCTCGGGTCGCGCAGGTCGGTCGTCATCACGCCGCGGACCGACCGGTCCAGCTCCTCGTCGCCGCCGAGCAGCCGCAGGCCCAGCGCGTCGTTCTCCAGCAGTGCGCGCAGCCGCATCTCGTCGCCGCCGATCTCTTTCGTTGGTACGGGTGAAGTCTGGGTGTTGCGGTGAGGCTGTTGGGCCCCGCCATTCGTTCGAATCTACAAGACATGAGCGGAGACCAGCCAACCGCTTCATGGGTTCGGTGACTGCACCAGGTGGAGCAGGGCTTGTGTACTGGGCCACACACCGCGTGAACAAGACATGAACAAGTTCGAGGGCCGGCCGTCACCCAGCCCCCCGCGCAGACCCGACCGAGAAGAAGAGAGCCACCATGGACTTCCTTCGCCCCGCAAGCTGGGAGGAGGCGCTCGCGGCCAAGGCCGAGCACCCGACGGCTGTGCCCATCGCCGGGGGCACCGATGTGATGGTCGAGATCAACTTCGACCACCGACGCCCCGAACACCTCCTGGACCTCAACCGCATCGGTGAGCTCACCGAGTGGGAGGTGGGCCAGGAGAGCGTGCGGCTCGGCGCCTCGGTCCCGTACAGCCGGATCATGGAGCACCTGCGGGCCGAGCTGCCCGGTCTCGCGCTCGCCTCGCACACCGTCGCCTCCCCGCAGATCCGCAACCGCGGCGGCGTCGGCGGCAACCTCGGCACCGCGTCCCCGGCCGGTGACGCCCACCCGGCCCTGCTCGCCGCAGGCGCCGAGGTGGAGGCCGAGTCCGTACGCGGCAGCCGGATGATCCCCATCGACGCCTTCTACACCGGCGTCAAGCGCAACGCCCTCGAACCGGACGAGCTGATCCGGGCCGTGCACATCAAGAAGGCCGACGGGCCGCAGCAGTACTCCAAGGTCGGCACCCGCAACGCGATGGTCATCGCCGTCTGCGCCTTCGGCCTCGCCCTGCACCCCGAGACCCGCACGGTCCGCACCGGCATCGGATCGGCCGCCCCGACCCCCGTACGGGCGAAGGAGGCCGAGGAGTTCCTGAACGCCGCCCTGGAGGAGGGCGGGTTCTGGGACAGCCGGACGATCATCACGCCGTCCGTCGCCCAGCAGTTCGCCACGCTCGCCGCCGGCGCCTGCAACCCGATCGACGACGTGCGCGGCACCGCGAGCTACCGCAGGCACGCCGTCGGCATCATGGCCCGCCGCACCCTCGGCTGGGCCTGGGAGTCCTACCGCGGCAACGGCCGCAGCACCGAAGGAGCCGCCTGATCATGCGCGTCAATTTCACGGTCAACGGCCGCCGCCACGAGGCCGACGACGTCTGGGAGGGCGAATCCCTCCTCTACGTCCTGCGCGAGCGCATGGGCCTGCCCGGCTCCAAAAACGCCTGCGAGCAGGGCGAGTGCGGCTCCTGCACGGTCCGCCTCGACGGTGTCCCCGTCTGCTCCTGCCTGGTCGCCGCCGGCCAGGTCGAGGGCCGAGACGTCGTCACCGTGGAGGGGCTGGCCGACTTCGCGGCCCACCGCGCGGAGGCCCACCCCGGCACCGGTTGCGCCTCCGGCGCCTGCGGCACCTCGCTGGACCGGGCCAAGCGCTGGAAGGCCGAGCCGGCCGCCGGCGACGAGACCCGCGACACCGGGGAGCTCTCGCCGATCCAGCAGGCGTTCATCGACGCCGGAGCCGTCCAGTGCGGCTTCTGCACCCCCGGCCTCCTGGTCGCGGCCGACGAGCTCCTGGAGCGCACCCCGCAGCCGTCCGACGCGGACATCCGCGAGGCGCTCTCCGGCAACCTCTGCCGCTGCACCGGCTACGAGAAGATCCTCGACGCGGTCCGCCTCGCGGCCGCCCGCGCGGAAGGGGCGGTCTGAGCCATGGGCGTCACCGGTTCCCCCACCAACATCAACCAGGGCAGCCGCACCAAGGGCGGCATCGGCGAGTCCACGCTGCGACCCGACGGCATCCTGAAGGTCACCGGCGAGTTCGCGTACTCCTCGGACATGTGGCACGAGGACATGCTCTGGGGCCACACCCTGCGCTCCACCGTCGCGCACGCCGAGATCGTCTCCATCGACGTCTCCGAGGCGCTGGCCACCTCCGGCGTCTACGCGGTCCTCACCTACGACGACCTGCCGGCCGCGATGAAGAACTACGGCCTGGAGATCCAGGACACCCCCGTCCTCGCGCACGGCCGGGTCCGCCACCACGGCGAACCCGTCGCGCTCGTCGCAGCCGACCACCCGGAGACGGCCCGCCGCGCCGCCGCGAAGATCCGGATCGACTACCGCGAACTGCCCGTCGTCACCGACGAGGCGTCCGCGACCGCACCCGGCGCCCCCCTCATCCACGAGGGCCGCGACGACCACCACATCGGCCATGTGCCGCACCCCAACATCGTCCACCGCCAGCCGATCGTGCGCGGCGACGCGGCGGCGGCCGAGGCCCGGGCCGACGTGATCGTCAAGGGCGACTACTACTTCGGCATGCAGGACCAGGCGTTCCTGGGCCCCGAGTCCGGCCTCGCCGTACCCGCCGAGGACGGCGGCGTCGACCTGTACGTGGCGACCCAGTGGCTCCACTCCGACCTGCGCCAGATCGCGCCCGTCCTGGGCCTGCCCGAGGACAAGGTCCGCATGACGCTCTCCGGCGTCGGCGGCGCCTTCGGCGGGCGCGAGGACCTGTCGATGCAGATCCACGCCTGCCTGCTCGCCCTGCGCACCGGCAAGCCCGTGAAGATCGTCTACAACCGCTTCGAGTCCTTCTTCGGGCACGTCCACCGCCACCCGGCCCGCCTCCACTACGAGCACGGCGCCACCCGCGACGGCAAGCTCACGCACATGAAGTGCCGCATCGTCCTGGACGGCGGCGCCTACGCCTCCGCGTCCCCGGCCGTCGTCGGCAACGCCTCCTCGCTGGCCGTGGGCCCGTACGTCATCGACGACGTCGACATCGAGGCCATCGCCCTCTACACCAACAACCCCCCGTGCGGCGCCATGCGCGGCTTCGGCGCCGTCCAGGCGTGCTTCGCCTACGAGGCGCAGATGGACAAGCTGGCCGCCGAACTGGGCATGGACCCGGTCGAGTTCCGGCAGCTCAACGCCATGGAGCAGGGCACCCTGCTGCCCACCGGGCAGCAGGTCGACTCGCCCGCCCCGGTCGCCGAACTGCTGCGCCGCGTCAAGGCCATGCCGATGCCGCCCGAGCGCCAGTGGGAGAGCGCCGGCGAACACCCGGACGTACGCGCCCTGCCCGGCGGCCTCTCCAACACCACCCACGGCGAGGGCGTCGTGCGCGGCGTCGGCTACGCGGTCGGCCTGAAGAACGTCGGCTTCTCCGAGGGCTTCGACGACTACTCCACCGCCCGGGTCCGCATGGAGGTCATCGGCGGCGAACCCGTCGCGACCGTCCACACCGCCATGGCCGAGGTCGGGCAGGGCGGCGTCACGGTGCACGCCCAGATCGCCCGTACCGAACTCGGCGTCTCCCAGGTCACCATCCACCCCGCCGACACCCAGGTGGGCTCCGCCGGATCGACCTCGGCGTCCCGCCAGACGTACGTCACGGGCGGCGCGGTCAAGAACTCCTGCGAGGCCGTCCGCGAACAGCTCCTGGAGCTCGGCCGCCGCAAGCTCGGCACCTACCACCCCGCCTGGGCCACCGCCGAACTCCTCCTGGAGGGCGGCAAGGTCGTCACCGACGGCGGCGAGGTGCTGGCCGAGATCGCGGACGTCCTGGAGGACGAGGCGATCGACATCGAGCTGGAGTGGCGCCACCGGCCCACCGAGCCCTTCGACCTGCGCACCGGACAGGGCAACGGCCACGTCCAGTACTCCTTCGCGGCGCACCGCGCCGTGGTCGAGGTCGACACCGAGCTCGGCCTGGTCAAGGTCATCGAACTGGCCTGTGCCCAGGACGTCGGCAAGGCGCTCAACCCGCTGTCGGTCGTCGGCCAGATCCAGGGCGGCACCATCCAGGGGATGGGCATCGCCGTCATGGAGGAGATCATCGTGGACCCGGTGACCGCGAAGGTGCGCAACCCCTCCTTCACGGACTACCTCCTCCCCACCATCCTCGACACGCCGACCATTCCGGTCGACGTGCTCGAACTCGCCGACGACCACGCCCCGTACGGGCTGCGCGGCATCGGCGAGGCCCCGACCCTGTCGTCCACCCCGGCCGTCCTCGCGGCGATCCGGAACGCGACGGGTCTGGAGCTCAACCGGACGCCGGTCCGGCCGGAACACCTCACCGGCGTCTGACCAGGCTCCGCCACCAGCTCTCCGGGCGGTGCGCGCCACCGGTGAACGTCACACTTCCCGGCCCGCACCGCCCGGAGGCCGGGGCGTGTTTCGAAAGTCCCGCCTGTCCGGCGGCGCCTGGCACGCACGCTCGCCGCGTTGTCGGGATCACCCCGATACAACCAGTATCGGGGCGACCCTCCGCCTTGCGATCGCACGCACCAGACGCCGCCGGACCCGCCCTACGGGCGGACGGCGCTACTTCCGAAACACGCCCCAGGGTCCCGCCCCGCTCGCGGCCCCGAACCCCCCGCACCGGAACAGCACCACCGTTCCGCTCCTTCCTGCATGAACAGTTCGTCTCGGGCCGTCCCCCGGGTCGTGCCGCCAGCGCAGTCATCCCAAATCCCGCATTTCGATTCCTCATCGCGGGTGCCCCTGTGAACCTTGGGAGTCAGGCATCATGACCCAGCAGTCAGTGCAGCCGAAGACCGGTGCGGAGGACGCGGGCCCCGGCTCGCGCGTCCCCGCCGGCAGATCGTGGCTCGACCGGTACTTCCACATATCCGACCGCAGTTCGACCGTGGCCCGGGAAGTGCGCGGCGGCGTCACGACCTTCATGGCCATGGCGTACATCCTCCTGCTCAACCCGCTGATCCTCGGCGGCAAGGACGTCGACGGCAATCTGCTCAGCCAGCCCGCCCTGATCACCGCCACCGCGCTCGCGGCGGCGGCGACCACCCTGCTCATGGGCTTCGTCGGCAAGGTCCCGCTCGCGCTCGCCGCGGGCCTCAGCGTCTCCGGCGTCCTGTCCTCGCAGGTCGCCCCCGAAATGACCTGGCCGCAGGCCATGGGCATGTGCGTGATGTACGGCGCGGTGATCTGCCTCCTGGTGGTCACCGGTCTGCGCGAGCTGATCATGAACGCGATCCCGCTCCCGCTGAAGCACGGCATCACCATGGGCATCGGCCTGTTCATCGCCCTGATCGGGCTCTACAAGGCCGGTTTCGTCGGCAAGGGCACCGCGACCCCGGTGACCCTGGGCCCGGCCGGTGAACTCGCCGGCTGGCCGGTCCTCGTCTTCGCGGTCACCCTGCTGCTGATCTTCATGCTCCAGGCCCGCAACATCCCCGGCGCGATCCTCATCGGCATCGTCGTCGGCACCGTGGTCGCCGTCGTGATCAACAAGCTCGCGGACGTCGACCCCAAGATCTGGAGCAGCGGCCCGCCGGAGCTCAAGGGCTCCGCGGTCTCCTCGCCGGACTTCTCGCTCTTCGGCGACGTCTCGTTCGGCGGCTGGGGCGACGTCGGCGCGATGACCGTCGGCTTCATCGTCTTCACCCTCGTGCTCGCCGGCTTCTTCGATGCCATGGCCACCATCATCGGCGTCGGTACGGAGGCCGGGCTCGCCGACGACAAGGGGCGCATGCCGGGCCTGTCCAAGGCGCTGTTCATCGACGGCGCCGGCGGAGCCATCGGCGGTGTCGCCGGCGGTTCCGGGCAGACGGTCTTCGTGGAGTCCGCGACCGGCGTCGGCGAGGGGGCCAGGACCGGCCTGGCCTCCGTCGTGACCGGCCTCTTCTTCGCCGCCTGCCTCTTCTTCACCCCGCTCACCGCGATCGTGCCCGCCGAGGTGGCCTCCGCCGCCCTCGTCGTCATCGGCGCGATGATGATGCAGAACGCACGGCACGTGGACTGGAGCGACCGCTCGGTGGCCATCCCGGTGTTCCTGACGGTGGTCCTGATGCCGTTCACGTACACCATCACCACCGGTGTGGCGGCGGGCGTCATCTCGTACGTCGCCATCAAGGCCGCCCAGGGCCGGGCCCGCGAGGTCGGCGCGTTCATGTGGGGCCTGACGGTGATCTTCGTCGTCTACTTCGCCCTGCACCCGATCGAGAGCTGGCTCGGCGTCAGCTGACCCGCAGCCCCACACGCCCTAGGAGACCGAGATGCTGGACATCGCCGAGGAGCTCGACCGCTGGGCCGGGCAGGGACGCGATTTCGCCGTCGCCACCGTCGTCGCCGTCGGCGGCAGCGCGCCCCGCCAGCCGGGGGCCGCGCTGGCCGTCGACCGCGACGGCACGGCGATCGGCTCGGTCTCCGGCGGGTGTGTGGAGGGGGCGGTGTACGCGCTGTGCCAGGAGGCGCTGGACGACGGCCTCACCCGCCTCGAACGCTTCGGCTACAGCGACGAGGACGCCTTCGCGGTCGGCCTGACCTGCGGCGGCGTCATCGACATCCTGGTGACCCCGGTCCGGGCGGACGACCCCGCCCGCCCGGTGTACGCCGCCGCCCTCGCCGCCGCCGTACGCGGCGAGGCGGCGGCGGTCGCCCGCATCACCGACGGACCCGCCGAACTCCTCGGCCACCCGCTCCTGGTGCGCCCCGACGGCCGTTACGAGGGCGGGCTCGGCGGACACCCCGAGCTGGACCGCACCGCCGCCGCCGAGGCCCGCGCCCTGCTGGACCAGGGCCGCACCGGCACCCTCACCATCGGCGCCGACGGCTCGCGCTGCGGGCAGCCCCTCACGCTGCTCGTGGAGTCCAGCGTGCCGCCACCCCGGATGATCGTGTTCGGGGCCATCGACTTCGCCGCCGCCCTGGTCCGGGCCGGCAAGTTCCTCGGCTACCACGTCACGGTGTGCGACGCGCGCCCCGTCTTCGCGACCGAGGCCCGCTTCCCGGACGCCGACGAGCTGGTCGTGGACTGGCCGCACCGCTATCTGGCCGGGACCGCGGTGGACGCCCGCACGGTCCTGTGCGTCCTCACGCACGACGCCAAGTTCGACGTGCCCCTGCTGGAGGCCGCGCTCAGGCTGCCCGTCGCGTACGTCGGCGCGATGGGCTCCCGCCGCACCCACCTCCAGCGCAACGAACGGCTGCGCGAGGCCGGGGTGACCGAGCTGGAGCTGGCCCGCCTGCACTCGCCGATCGGGCTCGACCTCGGCGCCCGTACGCCCGAGGAGACGGCCCTGTCGATCGCCGCCGAGATCGTCGCCGTCCGGCGCGGCGGCAGCGGCGCCCCGCTGACCGGCGCGCACACCCCGATCCATCACCCCGGCGGGCTCCCTCCGGCGGGGCGCATCGGCTCGGTGGCCTGAAGTCGCCCTCGCGGCACCGCGTCCGCGACCGGCGGTTAACCGCCACGGCACATTCGCGCCAGACGTGGACCGTCCCACGGCGGCCGGTTTACCGGTAGATCATCACCCATGACTTTCTCCCCCTCCACCGCGACCGGCCGGGCGAGACCCGCACGCGCCGGACGACGCACCCTCGTCATAGCCACCGCCGCGGCCCTGATGAGCGGCGCGCTGCTGCCCGTCACGGGCGCCGCGTACGCCGCCCCCGCCTCCCCGGCCGCGGCAACCACCCCCGCCGCGCAGCCCGTTCACCGCTACGACATCACCCTCGTCACCGGTGACGTCGTCCACTACGCCGACGGCGTGGGCAAGCAGGACACCGTCACCGTGGACCGCCCCGAGGGCGCGACCGGCGGTGTCCACGTCCAGCAGGCGGGGGACGACGTCTACGTCCTGCCCGACGAGGCGCAGAGCCTGCTCGCGGCCGGCAAGCTGGACCGCCGCCTCTTCAACGTCACGGCGCTCGCCAGGATGGGCTACGACGACAGGACGACCGGCGGCATCCCGCTGATCGCCACCTACCCGGCGTCCAAGGCCCGTTCGCTGCCCGTCGCCCCGCGCGGCAGCAAGGCCGTCCGGCAGCTGGAGTCCATCCACGGCGCCGCCCTCAAGGCCGGCAAGGACACCGCCCGCGCCTTCTGGAACGACATCGCGCGCAGCGCCACGGCCCGCTCGCTGGACAACGGCATCGCCAAGCTCTGGCTCGACGGCCGCGCCGAGGCCGCGCTCAAGGACTCCGTGCCGCAGATCAACGCCCCCGAGGCGTGGGCCGAGGGCTACGACGGCAAGGGCATCAAGGTCGCCGTCCTGGACACCGGCATCGACGCCGACCACCCGGACGTCAAGGACCGCATCCTGGAGACGAAGAGCTTCGTCCCGGGCGAGGAGGTGGACGACAAGAACGGCCACGGCACGCACGTCGCCTCCACCATCGCCGGTTCGGGCGCCGCGTCCGACGGCGTCAACAAGGGCGTCGCCCCCGAGGCCGGGCTGCTCGTCGGCAAGGTCCTGAGCAACGAGGGCTCCGGCGCCGACTCCGGGATCATCGAGGCCATGGAGTGGGCCAAGGCGGAGGGCGCCGACGTCGTCTCCATGAGCCTCGGCTCACCGGTCCCCGACGACGGCACCGACCCCATGTCCCAGGCCGTCAACACCCTCTCCGCGGACGGCGGCCCGCTCTTCGTGATCGCCGCGGGCAACGCGTACGGCGCGGGCACCATCGGCTCGCCCGGCTCCGCCGACAAGGCGCTCACCGTCGCCGCCGTCGACAAGCAGGACGGCCGCGCCGACTTCTCGTCCATGGGCCCGCTGGTGCGCAGCTACGGCCTGAAGCCCGACCTGTCCGCGCCCGGCGTCGACATCAACGCCGCCGCCTCCCAGTCCGTCCCCGGCATCGAGGGCATGTACCAGTCGATGTCCGGTACGTCCATGGCGACCCCGCACGTCGCCGGCGCCGCCGCCATCCTCAAGCAGCGCCACCCCGACTGGACCGGCCAGCGCATCAAGGACGCGCTGATGACCTCGTCCAAGGTCCTGCCCGACTACACCCCGTACGAGCAGGGCACCGGCCGCCTCGACGTGAAGGCCGCCATCGACACGGAGATCGAGGCCACCGGCTCCGTCGCGGTCGCCGCGTACGACTGGCCGCACAGCGCCTCCGACCCGGTCACCGAGCGCACCATCACCTACCGCAACACGGGCACCGCCGACGTCACCCTCGACCTGGCGACGGACAGCGCGTCGGACGCGTACACGCTGTCCGTGAAGCAGCTGACCGTCCCGGCCGGCTCCACCGCCGAGGCCGTCCTCACGCTCGACCCGTCGAAGGTGGACCCGGGCACCACGTTCTCCGGCCAGGTCGTCGCCAAGGACGCCGCCGGCGCCGTGGTCGCGCACACCGGCTTCGCGCTCAACAAGGAGCAGGAGCTCTACGACCTCACGCTCCGGCTCCGCGACCGCTCCGGCAAGCCCATGGACGGCACCGTCGTCCTCGGCGCGCTCGGCGACCCGAACCTCTCGCCCGTCGCCGTGTCGGGCGACACGACGCTGAGGCTGCCCCCGGGCAACTACACCGCCTGGACCGCCGCCGACATCAAGGGCGACACCGCCGACTCCAAGGCCATCGCCTTCCTGGCGGCTCCCGAGATCATCCTCGACAAGCCGGTCACGGCCACCCTCGACGCCTCCAAGGCGCGCAAGATCAGCGTGCGCACGCCGAAGGAGACCGAGACCCGGCAGCTGCGCTACGACATGGCGCGCACCGCGCCCAACGGCACCGTCCAGCGCGACGCGTACCAGATCCCGCTGACGTACGACCAGCTGTGGGCGGCCCCGACCGAGAAGGTCACCCAGGGCGACTTCTCCTTCCTGACCCGCTGGCGCCAGGGCGAGAAGCTGCTCGACCTGACCGCCGGTGGCCAGGACGTCCCGGCCACCGTGCAGAACGGCTCCCCCGTCGCCGAGGACAGCCGCGCCCAGCTCCGCGGTGTCTACGCGGGCAACGGCTCCGCCGCCGACTACAAGGACCTCGACGCCAAGGGCAAGGCCGTCGTGGTCCGCAGCAGCGACGCGGTGGCCCCGGCCGACCGGCTCGCCGCCGCCGTCGCCGCCGGTGCGAAGGCGCTGTTCGTCGTCAACCAGGGCGACGGCCGGCTGATGGAGGCGTACGCCGACTACGGCACCACGCTCCCCGTCCCGGTCGCCACCGTCCAGCGGATCGCCGGTGAGGCCCTGATCAAGGCCGCCCGGAGCGGCAAGAAGCTGACCGTCGAGCAGCACAAGTACGCGAGCTACGTCTACGACCTGGTCGACCGCCACGACGGCACCGTCCCGGACCGCTCGCTCGCCTTCGCCCCGGCCACCCGCGACCTGGCGAAGATCGAGAACACCTTCTACGGCCACCGCGACGTCGTCGGCGGCGGCTTCCGCTACGACATCCCCGAATACGGCCCCGGCCTCGGCTTCGAGGAGTACGAGAAGTTCCCCGGCACCCGCACCGAGTGGGTCAACCCGCTGCCGGGCGACTCCTTCTGGTACGAGAACCACTCCCAGTTCAACGCCGAGGGCACCGACACCGCGCTGGAGGAGCGCGGCGGCGAGATGGACTACCGGGCCGGGTCCAGCAACAAGGCCGACTGGTTCGCGCCCGTCACCCGGCCGCGCCTGGGCACCGCCTACTGGGGCCCGAACCGCTCGCAGTGGGGCGACATCCAGTACAACATCACCCCGTGGACGGACGGCGGGGCCGGGCACTCGGGCTCCATGCCGGACAAGGAGTACGACACCGGCAAGGTGACGGTCTACCAGGGCGACAAGCTGCTCGACGAGTCCCCGGGCCGCGCCGGCTACATCGGCGACCTGCCCGACGAGAAGCTGCCCTACCGCCTGGTGCTGGACGCCTCGCGCGACGCGGACACCTGGAAGACGTCCGTGCGCACCCACTCGGAGTGGACGTTCGTCTCGGGCGCCAACGACCCGGACGGCCCGTACCAGGTCGACATCCCGATGCTCCAGCTGGACTACGACGTCGCCACGGACCTCGCCGGTGACGTGCGGGCCGGCAAGTGGACCGAGATCGGCCTGTCGTCCACCACGCAGGAGTGGCTGGACGGTGCCGTGAAGGCCACGAAGGCTTCCCTGTCGGTGAGTTACGACGACGGGAAGACCTGGAGCGCGGTCTCGCTCAAGAAGGACCGGACGGGTTCCTGGACCGCCCGGTTCAGGACTCCGAAGAAGGGCGCCACCGCGGTCTCGCTCAAGGCCCACGCCGAGGCCGCGGGCGGCCTCGCGGTGGACCAGGAGATCATCCGGGCGTTCGGCCTGAAGTGATCCGCTGAACCCTCGTACGAGGCGGCCGTCCACCCGGGAGCGGGTGGGCGGCCGCCTTCGCGTGCCGCCCCGCCCGGCCCACTTATATGCAACATACATAAGAAGTGTATGGTGCATAAAGAAGGGCTGGGTTCGGGGGCCGGCACAGCGAGTCGAAGGAACAGCGCAATGACACTGGAGAACAAGGTCGCCCTCGTCACCGGAGGAGCCTCGGGGATCGGCGAAGCCGTCACCCGGCTCTTCGTCGAGCGCGGCGCCCGCGTCGTGGTCGTCGACCTCCAGCAGGAGGCCGGGGACACCCTGGTGGACGGTCTCGGGGACGCGGTCGCGTTCCTGCGGGGCGACGTCGCGGACCGCGCGGTCGCCGACCGGGCGGTCGCCACGGCCGTCGAGCGCTTCGGCGGCCTGGACGTCCTGGTGAACAACGCCAGTGCCTCCCGCGTCCGCCCGTTCACGGAGCAAACCGACGACGACTGGAAGCTCGCCCTGGACACCGGGCTCTTCGCCACCCGGAACTTCATGCTCGCCGCCTACCCCGAGCTCAGGAAGAGCCGGGGCGCGGTCGTCAACTTCGCTTCCGGAGCCGGCATCGACGGCCAGCCCAACCAGGCGTCGTACGCCGCGGGCAAGGAGGCCATCCGCGGCCTGAGCCGGGTCGTGGCCAACGAGTGGGCGGCGGACCAGATCCGGGTCAACGTCGTCTCCCCGATGGCGAGGACGGCGGGCGTCGCCGCCTGGGCCGAGGCCCACCCCGAGCAGTACGCCCTCTCCGCGGCCAAGGTCCCTCTCGGCCGCTTCGGCGACCCGCGCACGGACGTCGCGCCCGTCGTCGCGTTCCTGGCGAGCGACGACGCCCGTTACATGACCGGTCAGACCCTGATGGCCGACGGCGGTGCGATCAAGCTCCGCTGACCTGCTCCGCCGCCTCCGGCGCCCCCGCCCCCGGGCGGGCGCGCCGGACGCCGGAGCCCAGGACCACCGCCGCGCACAGCAGCGCCGGGGCCGCCGCCACCGCGCAGCACAGGGCGAGCGGCAGCCGGTCCACCAGGAGCCCCACCGCGGCCGTGCCGCCGGACGAGCCCGCGTTGAACGCGGTGTTGACCCAGGCGCCCGCTTGGGTGCGCCGGGCCGCGTCGGCCGACTCGTCCGCGATCAGGTACGCGGTCGTCAGCGCCGGAGCGACGAACAGCCCGGCCGCGCCGACCACGGCGACCAGCACGTACACGTTCCCCGCGAGCCCGGCCGCCGCCACCGCGCCGGAAAGGCCGGCGGCCATCACCGGCAGCCGCACCCCCAGCGGCGCCCGCCACCGCAGCGCCCCGTAGGCCAGGCCCCCGGCCGCGCTCGTCGCCGACAGGGCGGCCAGCACCCAGGACACCGCCGACGCGCGGTGCATCGCCTCGGTGAGGGCCACCACCAGCAGATCCAGCGCCCCGAGGCAGAGCCCCACGGCCGCCGTCACCAGCACGGCCCGTCGCAGCGCGGGCACGGCGCTCAGCCGCAGTCCGGCCGCGGCCGTGCCGTCCGCCCCGGTGCGGTGGTCCGGCTTCCCGCGCGGCACGGCGGGCGAGGTCACCAGCGCCCCCGCGCCGGCCGCGATCAGCACCGCACCGGCCAGTACGGCGACGGCGGGCCCGGTGACCGTCACCGCGACGCCCACCAGCAACGGCCCGGAGACGTACAGCAGTTCCTCGGCCACCCCGTCCAGGCTGTACGCGCGGCGCAGCAGCTCCCGGTCGGGGACGAGGTCGCTCCACAGCGTCCGCATGACCGGGCCGAGCGGCGGCGTGCAGGCCCCCGCAGCCGTGGCGAGGACCCCGAGGACCAGCGGGGAGGCGCCCGGCCGCCAGGTGGCCAGGGCGAGGACGGCGAGCAGCACCGCGTACAGACCGGCCATCGGCGGCAGGGCGCGGCGCGGGCCGTGCCGGTCGATCAGCCCGGCGCGGGCGGGGGACAGGAACACACTGGCGGCCCCGAACAGGGCCATCACGGTCCCGGCGGCCGCGTAGGAGCCGGTGGCCTCCTTGACGGCGAGCAGCAGGGCGAGCGGGGCGATTCCGTAGGAGAGCCGCCCGGTCAGCGCGGCGGCGAAGGCGCGCGCGGCGTGCGGGACGCGCAGAACAGCGACGTACGAAGGAGTGGACATGGTCTTCCTCGGGAGGGTGGCGCGGCGGGGCCTGGCCACGGGCATGCGGGGACGCCGGAACGCCGCACCCGGTACGCCGGGCGCGGTCTCGACGGGGTCCTACGCACAGGGAAGAGACACGCGGGCAAGGTAGCAGGGTGCGCCGCTAGTCGGCGACCCCCGGGTTGGCGGCCAGGATCTCCTCCGTGACGGCCCACAGCCGGGGCACGAAGCGCAGCACCTCGTCGCGCCGGGCGAGCAGGTCGCCGGTGTGCGCGATGCCGGTGAGCTCGGCGACCGCCTTCCGGAACGCCGGCAGCCGGGCCGTGTGCAGCGCGGGCGCGTCCGTGGCCAGCACGGTGTGGCAGCGGGCGAAGGTCGCCAGGATCCAGAACACCGCCTCCCGGTGGTCGCCCCGGTCGATCAGCTCGCGGCTGCCGTCGACCGCGACGGGCCGCGCCCGCTCGGTGAGGTCGCCGGAGAAGGGGAACGGCGTGCGGGCGACGGGGACCGTGGCGTCGAACGTCCGTGTCAGCTGGGCGAGATGGTGCCGGACGAGCGGCGCGGACACCTCGGCACAGCCCAGCAGCGCCAGCAGCTCGGGGTAGAGCGCCTCCTGCCCGTACGCGGTGAGCACGTCCCGTACGGCGGGGTAGCGCAGCCGGACGGTCGGGTTGCGCAGGGCGGCCACCAGCGGGACGTGCGCGGTGACCCCGGTCGGGAAGAGCCAGGCCAGTACGCGGGTGGCGAAGGGCTGCGCGGTGTCGAGGGCGGCGAGCCGGGTCTCGACGCGGTGCCGGGCGTCCAGACACCGCCGCCGCACGTGGACCCGCCGGGCGAAGCGCGGTGCGACGTACGCGTGCAGCGCGCGCAGCCGCCCCGTGGGGTCGTCGATGACGGTGTCCCGGCGGAAGCCGCCCGCCAGGTGGTACGCGCCCAGCACCGCTTCCGGGTCGGCCAGCAGGGACCACGGCTCGTAGGTGATCTCCAGCAGCGCGCCCCGGTGCGGGAGCTTGCCGGGCTTCGCCGGGACCTCGGCCCCCGCCGTCACCACGACCACGTCCACGTCCGAGGAGACCGGCAGCTCCGGGTCGTCCGGCCGCCCGACCGTGGACCCGCTGAAGTAGGCCCCCAGATAGTCCGGCGCGGGGCGGGCGTGCGTGGACACCCAGTGCGCGGCGGCGGCACGCGCCTCTCCGATTCTCATGCCTCCGACACCTATGCGCCGGTCCGGCTCGGCGTCAAGCACGGGCGGGCCGCCGCCGGTAACGTCGGCGGCGTTCACCGCCCCGTCCCCCGAACGCCCGGTGAGGTTTCCGATGCGCAAGATCGTCTATTGGATGTCGATGTCCCTCGACGGCTTCATCGAGGGCCCGGACCGGAACATCGACTGGCACACGGTGGACGAGGAGCTCCACCGTTACTTCAACGAGCAACTGGCCGGTATGGGCGGCATGCTGGACGGGCGCGTCACCCATGAGCTGATGGCCGGCTTCTGGCCCACCGCCGACCAGGACCCGGCCAACGCGGGTCCGATGGCCGAGTTCGCCGTCATCTGGCGGAACATGCCGAAGTACGTCTACTCACGGACGCTGGACCACGCCGACTGGAACACCACCATCGTCCGCGAGGTCGTCCCCGAGGAGGTCAGGGCCCTCAAGGAGCAGCCCGGCGGCGACCTCGCCCTCGGCGGCGCCGGGCTCGCCGCGTCCTTCGCGGCGCACGACCTGATCGACCAGTACCGCGTCTACGTCCACCCGGTCCTCATCGGCCGGGGCAAGCCGATGTTCCCGGCGGAGGAGACCCTGCGGCCCCTCCGCCTCACCGGCACCCGCACCTTCGGCAACGGGGTCGTGGAGCTCTGCTACGACCGCGCCGACCGGTGACGTCACGTGGACCGGTCCCGGACGCCTCCGCTCAGCCCGTCCCGGTGCCGGTGACCAGTTCCATGTAGCGGTCCCAGTCCCAGTAGGGGCCGGGGTCCGTGTGGTCGTTGCCCGGTGCCTCGCTGTGCCCGATGATGTGCGCCCGGTCCTTCGGGATGCCGTACTTGTCGCACAGCGAGGCGGTCAGCGCCGCCGACGAGCGGTACATCGCGTCGGTGAACCAGGTCGGGTCGTCGATGAAGCCCTCGTGCTCGATGCCCAGCGACGAGGCATTGGCGCTGCGCGCGTGGTAGGCGGTGTCGGCGTCCCGCACCATCTGGGTGATCTGCCCGTCCGAGGACCGCACCACGTAGTGCGCGCTCACCTCGGACACGGGGTCCTGGAACCAGCTGATCGAGCCCGCGTACGAGCCCTGCGTGACGTGGACGACGATCTTGTCGATCTTCGCGGTCCGGCCGGCGGTGTAGTTGTTCGGGTCGGCCGGGACCCAGAGCGCGGCCGGGTAGTCGGCGCTCCGGGCCCCGGTGTCCGCCGCCGCGCCCCCGTCCCGCTGCGGGAAGACCGGCCGTCCGGCCACCGTGATCCGCTCGCCGTCCGGGGTGAGCGCGTCGAGCCCGTCGGCCAGGAAGGTGTAGACCGAGTCCGCGTAGAGCGCGGCGGTGGTGCCCCGCGTGCCGCTGTAGCGGGCGACGGCCGGATACCAGGCGTCGATGTCGTCGCGGGCGGCGGCGTCGAGGCCCAGCCCGTCCGCGTAACCGCGCAGCAGCGCCGCGCCGCCCAGGATGTTGGCGGCGGTGTCGGTGCGCAGGGTGGCGGCCGGTTCGCCGGTGAGGGCGGCGGCGCGCTCCAGGGTGTGCCGCGCCGGGTTGCTGACCAGGTGCATCACTCCGTAGCCGCCCGCCTGGCTGGGGCGTCCGGCGTGGTCGTCGAGGTGGGTCTCGCCGTACCCGACGGCGGCCAGCAGATCGCGCGGTACGTCGAACGCCCTGGCGGCCCGGGTGAACGCCCGGTCCATCGGGTGCCCGGGGTCCGCCGCCGCGGGGGCGGGGGTGCCGGTCGCGGCGAGGACGGTGGCGGTGAGGGCCGCGAGGAGGGCGGCGCGGGTCCGGGTGCGGGCGGCGCGTGTGGGCATACCTGCTCCTGCTCTGTGGGGAGGGCGGACGGGGCCAGGGGGGCCGCAAAGCCTGCTCACGATAAGGAGCCACCAGGGGTATGACAATCAGCCCGCAGGCGTGTCGAAGCGCGTGCACTCCGGCGGAGTTGACGGGGGGTGAGCACCAGCGCGCCGCGCGGTATTCGCACACCTGGACGGCGGCCCACCGCACGGGGGAACGCGGGCCGGGCCCGCCGCCGACAGGGCGTATAACAGAGAACTCCGGACCGGCCGGCGTCCCCGATGGCACTCACATCTCACGCGGCAAGGCGTCACCGCGTACGACAGCGGAGAAGTGCCCGATGAGCATGAGCACGGCAGACGAGATCAGCACCTTGCTGACGGCGAACTTCGGAACCGACCCCGTGGCGATCCGCCCCGACGTGCCGCTCAGGCAGCTCCGGCTGGACTCGCTGGCGCTGGAGGAGCTGCGGCTCCTCATCGAGGACCGGCTCGACGTCGACCTGGACGACGTCCAGCTCACCTCGCGCGACACCGTCGGCCAGCTGGTCGACGCCGTGCGCCGCAAGGCCGCCGCGTGACGGCCCCCCACCGCCTGCCGCCGTTCGCCGCGGCCGTCACCGGCATCGGCCTCGTCACCTCGGCGGGCGTCGGCGCCGAGGCCACCTGGCGCGCCGTGAACGACCCCGCGACCGCGCCCTGCGTACCGCACCGGCCCGAACTCGCCGGGCTGCCCTGCGACTTCATGTACAGCGTGACCGGCCTCGACACCCGGGCGGTGCTCGGCGTCGCCGCGCACCGGCTGATGGACCGCTTCTCGCACCTCGCCGTCATCGCCGCCCGCGAGGCCGTCGCCGACGCGGGCCTGGACCCCGCCGTCTGGGACAGCGGCCGGGTCGCCGTCGTCATCGGCTCCGCCCACGGCGGCCTGCCCTTCTACGACGAGCAGCACGACGCCCTCACCGAACGCGGCGCCCGCCGCGTCTCGCCCAAGCTCGCCCCGCTCACCGTCGTCAACGGCGCCGCCAGCAGCGTCGCCACCGACCTCGGCGCGCACGGCCCCAGCCAGGCCGTCTCCACCGCCTGCTCCTCCGGCACCGTCGCCATCGGCACCGCCCACCAGATGCTGCGCACCGGGGCCTGCGACATCGTCGTCGCCGGTGGCGCCGAGTCCGTCTGCTCCCGGCTCCTGATCGCCAGCGCCTGCCGCCTGAAGGCCGTCTCCACCCGCCGCGACGACCCGCAGGCCGCCTGCCGCCCCTTCGACAGCCACCGCGACGGCTTCGTCGTCGGCGAGGGCGCGGGGCTCCTCGTCCTGGAACGCCCCGAACACGCCCGCGCCCGGGGCGCCACCGTCCGCGCCCACGTCACGGGCTACGGCTCATCGAGCGACGCCTACTCGGCCGTCGCCCCCGACCCCGACGGGCTCGGCATCGAACGCGCGCTGCGCACCGCCCTCGCGGACGCCGGGACCGACCCGGCCGCGATCGGCCACGTCAACGCGCACGGCACCTCCACCGTCTCCAACGACCTGATCGAGACGGCCATGCTCCGGCGCGTCCTGGGCGAGCACCTCCTCGTCACCTCCACCAAGGCGATGACCGGCCACACACTCGGCGCCGCCGGAGGCATCGAGACCGCGCTCACCGTCCTCGCCCTCCAGCACCAGCTCGTACCGCCCACCGTCAATCTCGACGCCCCCGACCCGGACATCCCGGTCGAGGTGGTGAGCAAGGAGGCCAGGCCCGCCTCGTTCGAAGCGGCCGTCAAGACCTCGCTCGGCTTCGGGGGCCACAACGCGGCCCTCGTCCTCACCAGGTGACCGCAGCTCATGACCGAAGAAATCATCCGCACCCTCACCGTCGGCGGGCTCCGCTACCGCTACCGGCTCCTGCCGCGGCCCGCGCCCCGCACCGAACCCGTCGTCGTCCTCGGCGGCGCCCTCCAGGGCATCCACGGCTGGCCGCAGATGGACGAGCACGTCGGCCCGCACGCCTCCGTGATCACCCTCGACCTGCCCGGCATGGGCAGCGCCGACCCGCTGCCGCCCGGCACCGGGGACGACCTGCTGTGCGCCGCCGTCACCGGCGTCATGGACGACCTGGGCGCCGACCGGGTCAACCTCTTCGGCTTCTCCTACGGTGCGTCCATCGCCTTCGGCTGCGCCCGGCGCGCCCCCGGCCGGATCGCCCGCCTGGTCCTCGGCGGCGTGCCGTCGCACATCAGCGAGGCCCAGTGCGAGGAGTGGGGGCGCGGTCTCGGCCGCCTGGAGGCCGGGGACGCGGACGGGCTCGCCGCCCTGGCCGCCGGGGCGCTGATGTGTCTGGACCCACAGCGGCCGGTCCACCGGCGGGAGCTGGCCCTGCGCTATGTCCGCCGGTCCTTCGCGCACGCCCTCGCGCACTCGCCGCACGCCGAGCGCTCACTGCGCCGGTCCCTCGAACACCGACCGGACTTCTCCGGCGGGCTGACCGGGGTCCCGGCGCTCGTCTTCGCGGGTGAGCACGACACCGTCACCTCACCGCACCACCAGCGGGCCTTCGCGGCGACGATCGAGGGCAGCCGCTTCCTGACCATCGGCGACGCGGACCACTGGGTCGTCCTGGAACGCCCCGACGACGTGGCGGACCTGGTGGCGCGCTTCGTCACCGACCGGCCGCTGGAGTCCGCCCCGGCGCTGCTGCCGCTCCCCGCGCTGCCGCGTCCGCGTACGGGCGTGGCGGGCCACGCCGTCCCCCGGGCGGGCGGCTGAGACCGCCCGCCCGGGGGAGCCGGGTCAACGGTGCCCGTGCTCCGGGGCGTTCACGTCGACCCGCACGATCTGCGGGTCGTGGTCGCTCGCCTGGTCGGCGAACTCCGCGTTGATGTGCACCACGTCGTAGTCGAAGCGGCGCACGCCCGGGCTCGTCAGGATGTGGTCGAGCGTCTGCGAGTTGCCGTCGTACACATAGCTGTACTGCTCGTTCTCCGGCAGCGTGGTGATCAGCGGCTTGAGCACGTCGCCGTCGGTCAGCGCACCCACGGTCGGCGAGAAGGCGAAGTCGTTGAGGTCGCCGAGCACCACGACCCGCGCCGACTTGTCCGCCGCGAGCAGTGACTTGACGAAGGTGTTGACCTCCTTCGCCTGCTGCACGCGCTTGGTCTCCGAGCTGCGCACCGGCTCCTGGTAGCGCCCGTACAGGGGCTGGTCGCCGCCCTTGGAGGCGAAGTGGTTGCCGACGACGAAGACGGACTTCCCGTGGAACCGGAACTCGCCGACCAGCGGCTTGCGGCTGTCGTCCCAGGCCGCGCTCGCGGGTGCGATCCGGCCCGGCGACACCGACAGCGTGACGCCCTTCCTCGTCTTCACGGCCGCGACGGGCGTGGCCGCGTCGCCGCCCGGACGGTCCACGAAGTCCACCCGCTCGGCGTTGTACAGGAAGACGTTGCGGATGTTGCCGCCGGGCTCGCCGCCGTCCTTCCCGTCCTGCGGGGCGACATAGCGCCACGAGTAGCGCGGGCCGCCCGCCGCGACGATCGCGTCCGTGAACCGCTTGAGCGTCGCCTCGGAGCCGACCGTGCCGTCGTTGACCGCGCCGTTGTCGTCCTGGATCTCCTCCAGCGACACGATGTCGGGCGAGGAGAGATTGACCGCGACGCCCTCGGCCAGGGTGTCGAACTTCGCCTGGTCGTCGAGCGCGTCGAGGTTCTCCACGTTGTACGTGGCGACCGCGAGCTCCTTGCCCTTCTGCTTGCGCGTGACCTCGCGCCGCAGGTGGTGGTCGGTGACCGTGCCGAGCGCGGTGGCCTGGAGGTTGTAGCCGCCGTGCGAGTCGTAGTCCAGGACGCCCGAGGTGGTTCCGGCCAGCACGTCACCCACGTTCGCGGTGGGCACCGGCGCGGCCGGGTCCAGCGACATGACCTTGATCCGGCCGGAGTTCTGGCCGGTGTACGAGGCGTAGAGCGTGCCGCCGCGCCGGGTCGGGTTCTGCTGCGGCTCGACGGTCACCCAGACCTCGTGGTACGCGGTCGTGGCGCCGGTCACGCGGGTGTCGGCGATCTGGACCCGGGTGCCCTCCAGCGACTCGTACAGGTCCAGCGCGTACGTCGACGGCTCCAGGGGCAGCGTGTCGATCGAACCGCCCCCGGCCGAGGGCACGTACGCCTCGGGCACGGCGTTCGCGTCCAGCACCACCGGGGCGGGCAGCGCGTTGCCGGACGAGAGGACCGTGACCTTCGGGGCGGTGATCTCGGTGACCGACTGGGTGGTGGAGGACGGGTAGTACTCGTCCACGGTGCCGCTCACCAGCACCGAGTCGCCCACCTTGACGGCCGGGGCCGTCGAGCCGGTGTACACGAACACGCCCTCGCCGGTGCGCGGGTCGGCGTCCGGGGCGGCGTCCTGGATCCAGAAGCCGCGCGAACCCGAGGTCCGGACCGCCGTGACGACGCCGGGCACCCCGGTGACCGCCTTGCCGTCCAGCGGGGAGACCCGGGTGGTGCCCTGGATGTCGTGGACGCGCACGGTGCCGGGCTCGGTGGGGTTGCCCGGGTCGCCCGGGTCCTCGCCGCCGCCCGAGGTCTCACCGGCCGCGTTCACCGGTGTCGGGGTCCCCGCGGTCAGGTCGGCGGCGTTGTCGTCGGTGTCCGCGAGCGAGGCCGCCCGCGCCACGGACGCGGTGGCCGAGGTGCCCTTGGCCGGTCCGCTGCCCTCCCGGACGACCGCGGTGCCGTAGCCGACCAGGTCCACGATGCGGGTGTCGGCGGCGCAGTCGGCGGCCGTCTTGCAGGTCAGCGGGGCCGTCCCGGAGACCAGGGCCACGGTGCCGGCCGTGGCGGACATCGCGACGGTGCCCGTGGCGTCCGGGGTGGGCAGCGCCACCGTGCCGCCGGTGCCCGCCGCCTCCGCGACGAGATAGCGGCCGCCCGGCGCGACGGAGCCGGTCAGCGCGGACACCTGCCACAGCGAACCGGCCGACGGGGCGCCCGGCAGGTACTGGACGCTGAGCCCGTCCAGGGCGTACGCGGCCGAACCGGCGTTGCCCAGCTCGATGAAGTCACGGGTCAGCGTCGCACCGGAGTTCCCGCCGCCCCCGTACACCTCGGAGATCACGGCGGTCGCGGACGGAGCCGCGAAGGCGGCGGGCAGCGCGGTCGCCGAGAGCGTCACGGCTACCGCGCCGGCCAGCAGGGCGGAACGGGTGGTGGATATGCGCACGGAGAATGCCCCTCAGAGTGTGGTGAGGGAGCACAAGCTATGCGCGTAGAACAGGCGATGACAAGGCATCAGGGGTGAATTCCGGAAAACGTTCGGTGACGCGTGGCCCGGTGCGGTTCAGCGGCGCGCGCACCGCCCGGACCGCGCGCCGCTGAACCGTACCCCCCGCCGCCTCCTCACATGGCCGGCACCCGGTCCAGGAAGCCGCTGACCGAGGTGATCCGGCCGTCGTCGGCGAGCGTGGCCACGTCGAAACCGGCGACGGGCGCCGAGCCGTCGGGCGCGACCAGCTCCCACCCGAAGCGGACCAGCGAGTGATGCCCGTCCACCGCGCCGACCGGCCGGAACGTGAACCCGGGGAACTGCTGCTGCGCCCCGCCGATGACGGCCGCCAGCTGCTCGTGGCCCCGTACGTCGGCCAGCGGGTCGGTGTACGAGGCATCCTCGGTGAACGCGGCGGCGACGGCCTTCTCCAGCTCGTCGGGACCGGCGTTCCAGGCGGCGAAGTAGCGCTGCACGGCGTCGGCGTACATGGTCATCGTGGGTCCCCTCCGGTAGGGCTTCCGGCCGGTGGGCCGGGAGCGCTGTGCTCGTGAGGAACACGATGCCGAAGGCCGCGCGGGGCGTCGATTACCTCCGGGGTAAGGGGGGAGCGGGCCTTCCTACACCTCGTCCGCGATGACGTGCACCGCGGCCTCCTCGGCGGAGGCGGCGGCGCCGTCGATCCCGACGTCCTCGCCCGCCGTGCTGTCCGGGTCGTCGATGTCCAGGTCCCGGGTGAGCCGCCCGGCGCGTACGGTGCCGACCTCGCCGTCCCACGGTTCCCCGTCCCCGTCCACGACGTCGCCGACCCCGTCGCCGGACGGGCCGTCGTCCTCGGGCCGTTCGCGCGCGAGGCGGCTCTCCAGGGACTCGCCCCGGTGCTGCTCGGCGGCGGTGGTGCCCACGTCGTCCACCGCGTAGGGGCGCTCGGGAGGCGAGTAGCCCCGGTCCAGGACGTCGTCCACGTCCGGATCGGCCAAGGTGTCCTCCGTGTCGAGCTGCTCGACCGGATCGGATGCCTCCGGCTCCTGCTGGGGCTGATAGACGTCATCGCCCAGACCGGCCTCGTCCATGGCGCTTCCCTTCCCGCGGCGGGGCTCCCCTTCAGCATAGGCAGCCCCCGCCCGGGCCCGCAGGACGCGCACGCCCCTGCGTTCCGCCCGGGGCTGCGCGACCATGGACAGTGCAGGCCGGGTGGTGCGCCCCGAGCGACCTGCCCGGAAAGGGTCGTCTGGAAAGGCCGTCATGGAGTATCCGGAGAGCTATCAGCTCGTCTTCCAGTCCTCGGCCGTGGAGGACGACGCCGTCACCGTCCACCGGACGGCACAGAGCGGGGCCGGCGGACATCCCGTCTACGAGGACGAGACCGGCATCGTACGCGCCGAGATAAGCGATCACGCGGAGGTGCGCATGCTCGCCAGCGGCGGCCACCAGCACTTGGGAACCCCGCTGGTGGTGCCGGAGAAGGCCGCCTGAACGGCTGACAACCGACGCCCGGCCCGACCCAGGACCGGGCGTCGTTCGCGTGCCCGTATCACGGGGACACGTGCCCGTACATCATGCCGAGGCAGGACAATACGGCCGGGCACCTCCCACACTTGGTCGAAATTTTGCCCCTGGTGAGGGGTAGTGGGAGGACACCAGGCAGACTCACCCTGTAGGAATCTCGCCACGAAGAGGATCACGCATGATCACGTTGAAGAAGGAAGACGGCCCGGCGGACCTGGACGGGGTGACCCACCTCTCCATCGGCGTCTCCTGGGACCCCACCGTCGGCAGCAGTGGCGGGCTGTTGGGGAAGCTGAAGCAGAAGAAGGGCACCGACCTCGACCTGATCGCCATCGCGATGCAGGGCGCGGACCCCGTGCGACTGGCCGGTCTGGACTCCCTCGACCCGCTGGGCAACGGTTCGCTGACCCACAGCGGTGACAACCAGACCGGCAAGGGCGACGGCGACGACGAGACCGTCACCGTCGACTTCGCCCGGATTCCGCCGAACGTCACGGCCATCGTCTTCGTGGCCGCCGCGTACAAGAAGGGCAGCTCCTTCCAGAACGCGCGCAACGTCAGCATCAAGGTCTACGACGCCACGGGCGGCAGCAGCCAGCAGGTCGCCGACATCTGGCCGAGCCTGCTCACCAACGACAACGGCTGCGCCGTGGCGAAGGCCATGCGCGTCGGCGCCGGCTGGAAGCTCCAGGTGATCAACGAGACCGGCAAGATCAAGCAGGGCGACGAGCACGCCCTGATGCGTTTCGCGATCAGCAAGTAGCACGCGCACCGGCCCCGGCCCGTGCCCGCCCCGGTCAGTCGACCCGGCGCGCGCGGGGCGGGGCCGTCGGGTTCCCGGCGGCCAGCGGCGACCGCGCCAGCTCCACGCACCCCGCCGCGATCAGTCCCAGGGCCAGCAGCTCGGGCAGCACCCACCAGCCGGTGCGCACCTCCTCGCCGAACAGGGTCACCCCGTAGAGGACGCTGATCAGGGCGTCGCCCAGCGTCAGACACGGCTGCACGGCGACGAGCGTGCCCGCCTGAAGGGCGTTCTGGAGCAGGAACAGCGCACCGACCCCCGCCGCCGCCATGGCGTACAGCTGCCAGGCGCTGAACAGCGCCCCCGCGCCGCCCGAGTCGAGCCGTGACATCGCGTCCTTCATCAGCGCGGCGGTCAGCGCGTAGGCGCAGGCGGCGGCCGTGGCCAGCAGGGCCGCCCGGAGATTGCCGCGGGTGGCCAGCGCACCCGCGATCAGCAGCGCCTCGGCCACGCCCGTCAGGATCAGCGCCGGCACCCACGCCGCCCCGTGCACGCTCTCGCTGCCGCCGCCCGGTGCGGCCGTCGCCATCCCGAGAGCCAGCCCGGCCGTCACGGCGGCGACTCCCAGCCAGACCGTCCGGGGCAGCCGTGCCCGCATCATGAAACCGGCCAGGAGCAGGGTCGCCGGAAGCTCGATCACGAAGATCGGCTGCACCACGGAGATCGGGCCGGTGGCCAGCGCGACGGCCTGGCAGACGGCGGCGACGATGACCAGGGCGATTCCCGCGAGCCACACCTTCTGGCGCAGCAGATGGCCGATGAGGGACACCCGCATGGCCTCGGTCTGCGGCACGTCGAGGGCGGCCCGGCGCTGGAGCACGGAGGCGGAGCCGTTGCTGAGGGCGGTCAGGACGGCGAACAGGACGGCGATCACCGGACCATCATGCGGGCGGGGCCCGCCGCGAGCCCGGCTTCGCCGGGGGAGGGCGTGGCGGCCCTTAAGGTGTCCCATCAGGACGCGATCTGTCCTCGTTCCCCCGTAGCGTGCCGTCATGGCCGTGAAGAAGAAGACCTCCGCCGGTGCCGTCCCCGTCCCCGTGCTCACGCCCAGGGCCCTCGGCCGGGCGACGCTGGACCGCCAGCTCCTGCTGCGCCGGACCGCGATGAGCGCGAAGGACGCCGTCGGCCACCTCGTCGGCCTCCAGGCGCAGAACACCAAGCCGCCGTACTACCAGCTCCTGGCCCGGCTCGAAGGCTTCCGGCCCGCCGACCTGTCCGTGCTCATGGAATCCCGCGAGGTCGTCCGCATCGTCACCCTGCGCTCGACCATCCACACGCACACCGCCGACGACGCCCTGACCCTGAGGCCCCTGGTGCAGGCGGCCCGTGACCGGGAGCTCGGCATCTTCCGCAAGAGGCTCACGGGCGTGGACCTGGACCGGCTGCGCGAGCTGAGCCGGGCATACGTCGAGGAGGCGCCCCGCACCCCGAAGGAGATCCGCACCCGGCTCCTCACCGAGTGGCCCGAAGCGGACCCGCAGGCCCTGAGCACCGCCGCCCGCTGCCTGCTGCCCCTGGTCCAGGTCACCCCGCGCGGCCTCTGGGGCACCAGCGGCGGCGTCGCGCTCACCACCGTCGAACACTGGCTCGGCCGCACGGCCGACGCGGCCCCCGACATCGAGGACGCCGTGCTGCGCTACCTCGGCGCGTTCGGCCCCGCATCGGTCAAGGACATGCAGAGCTGGGCGGGGCTGACCCGTCTGAAGGAGGTCTTCGAGCGGCTGCGGCCCCGGCTCGTCACCTTCCGCGACGAGCACGGCACCGAGCTCTTCGACCTGCCGGACGCCCCGCGCCCCGCCGAGGACACCCCCGCCCCGCCCCGCTTCCTGCCCGAGTTCGACAACGTCCTCCTCGGCCACGCCGACCGCACCCGGGTCATCCCGGCGGACCTCAAGGGGCTCAACGGGGTGGGCAACCAGACCTACGGCAGCGTGCTGGTGGACGGCTTCTTCGCGGCGGTCTGGCGGTTGGACACCCCGCCGCGGGCCCCGGCCGTCGTCACCGTCCAGGAGGTCCGCCCGCTGACCCCCGCCGAGCGCGACGCCGTGACGGAGGAGGCGGCGTACGTGATCACGGCGATGACGCAGGCCGCGGAGTACGACGTCCGGTTCGGGTCGTTCGTGGACCTGGGGCGCTGACGGGGTCGCGGGAGCGGGGGCCGGTTCACGGGGCGGGGGGCGCCCGACGGCGCCGGGGACGCCCACCGGCGGGGGAGGCCTGACGGCGCGCGGGACGCGCTTACGGCAGCAGCCCCGCCCGCCGCGCCGCCACGACCGCCTCCAGCCGGGTGTGCGCGCCCAGCCTCCGCATCGCGGACCGCAGATAGCCCTTCACCGTCTCCGGGCGCAGCCCCAGCCGGTCCGCCGCCACCGCGTTGGTCGCGCCCGCGGCCACGCACGCCAGCACATCGATCTCGCGCGGCGCCAGCCGGACCTCCCGCCCCCCGGGCTCCCGGGCGCCCGTCGCCGACGCCAGCCGCCCGCACACGGCGAGCAGCTCGTCCCGGAGCGCAGGGTCCAGCACCTTCGGCATGAGGGCGCGCAGCTCGCGGTGCGCCTCCCGGACGTCCTCCCAGGCCCCCGCGGCCCCGGGCGCGGCGTCCGGGGCCGGGCGGCCCGCCGCCAGCAGCTGCCGCACCTCGTCCCGGACCACCAGCGCCTGTTCCACGTCACGGGCGGCGGCCACCGCCGCGTCGAACGTGCGGTCCCCGAGCGCGAGCGGCTCGCGCAGCGCCCCGTACAGCACCCCCCGCACCTCGCGCCGCACCACGACGGGGACGGCGACCACGGAGCGCAGGCCCTCCGCCGCGACGGCCGTGTCGTATTCGTGGCTGATGTGGCGCGAGGAGCGGTAGTCGGTCACCGCGCACGGCCTGGACAGGGCCATGGACTTGCCGCCCAGGCCGCTGCCCGACGAGATCACGAGCCCGCGCAGCGCGGCCGTGCGCGCCCCGTTCACCTCGGCGATCCTGGCGTGGCGGCGGTCCGAGAGCAGCCCGCCGAAGGCGACCGGCAGCCCGCTCGTCCGGCGCAGCCGCAGCAGCGCCGCCTGCATCTCGACCGCCTCGACGGATTCCGGCACCCTGCCGCCTCTCTGCCCCGCCCCCGATGGAATGGCGGCCCCGCGACACCCCCGTCCGGGGGTGGTGAGACCTGGGTCACTGTTTACATCATGTGAGGAGCCAAAGGACCGGCCGGGTCGGTAAAGAGGAGGGCACATGCCGGAAACGAGTGCGACGGAGACGTTCCGGGCGGCCCGGGACTTCCTGCTCCGGCACCGCGAGGACTACGCCGCCGCGTACGAGGGCTTCCGCTGGCCCCGCAGCGACCGCTTCAACTGGGCGCTCGACTGGTTCGACGTCATCGCCCGGGACAACGACCGCACCGCGCTGCACATCGTGGAGGAGGACGGCACCCGCACCGAGGTGTCGTTCGCCGAGATGTCCGCCCGCTCCGACCGGGCCGCGAACTGGCTGCGCGCCCAGGGGGTGCGCGAGGGCGACCGCGTCCTCGTCATGCTCGGCAACCAGGTCGAGCTGTGGGAGACCGCGCTCGCCGCGATGAAGCTGCGCGCCGTAGTCATCCCGGCGACGCCGCTGCTCGGCCCCGCCGACCTGCGCGACCGGGTCGAGCGCGGCCGGGTCCGGCACGTCCTGGTCCGTGACACCGACACCGCGAAGTTCGCCGAGGTGCCCGGCCGCTACACCCGGATCTGCGTCGGCGCCCCAACCGAGGGCTGGCTCGACTACGCGGAGGCGGCCGGGGCCCCGCGCACCTTCACGCCGGACCGCGAGACCGACGCGGACGAACCGCTGATGCTCTACTTCACCTCCGGCACGACCGCCAGCCCCAAACTCGTCGAGCACACCCATGTCTCCTACCCCGTCGGGCACTTGGCAACGATGTACTGGATCGGACTCAAGCCCGGCGACGTGCACCTCAACATCTCGTCGCCCGGCTGGGCCAAGCACGCCTGGTCCAACCTCTTCGCGCCGTGGAGCGCCGAGGCGACCGTCTTCATCTTCAACTACACCCGCTTCGACGCCGGCCGCCTGATGGCCGAGATGGACCGCTCCGGCATCACGAGCTTCTGCGCCCCGCCCACCGTGTGGCGCATGCTCATCCAGGCGGACCTGACCCAGCTGAAGACCCCGCCGCGCGAGGTCGTGGCGGCCGGTGAACCGCTGAATCCCGAGGTCATCGAGGCGGTCCGGCGCGCCTGGGGCGTCACCATCCGCGACGGCTTCGGCCAGACGGAGACCGCCGTCCAGGTCGCCAACACCCCCGGCCAGGTCCTCAAGCCCGGCTCGATGGGGCGGCCCAGCCCTGGCTTCCGGGTGGTCCTGCTCGACCCGGTGAGCGGTGAGCCGGGCGCGGTCGAGGGCGAGATCTCGCTCGACCTGTCGGCGCACCCGGTGGGCCTGATGACCGGCTACCACGGCGACCCGGAGCGCACAGCCGAGGCGATGGCCGGCGGCTACTACCGCACCGGTGACATCGGCTCCCGCGACGAGGACGGCTACATCACCTACGTGGGGCGCGCCGACGACGTCTTCAAGTCCTCGGACTACAAGATCTCCCCGTTCGAGCTGGAGAGCGCCCTGCTGGAGCACGAGGCGGTGGTCGAGGCCGCCGTCGTCCCGGCCCCCGACGACGTCCGCCTCTCCGTCCCGAAGGCGTACGTGGTGCTCGCCGAGGGCTGGGAGCCCGGACCCGACACCGCCAAGGTGCTCTTCGCCCACTCCCGGTCCGTGCTCGCCCCGTACAAGCGGGTGCGGCGGCTGGAGTTCGCGGAGCTGCCCAAGACCGTCTCCGGCAAGATCCGCCGCATCGAACTGCGTGAGCGCACCGCCCAGGGCGGCGGCACCGAGTACGCCGAGGGGGACCTGGCATGACCGAGCTCTCGTACGCGCACGGCACCGGCACCACCGCCCTGCTCGGCGACACCATCGGACGCAACCTGGACCGGGCCGTCGCCGCCTGGCCCGACCGGGAGGCGCTGGTGGACGTACCGTCCGGGCGGCGCTGGACGTACGCGGAGTTCGGCGCGGCCGTTGACGAGCTGGCGCGGGCGCTGATGGCGTCGGGCGTGGCCAAGGGGGACCGGGTCGGCATCTGGGCGGTCAACTGCCCCGAGTGGGTGCTGGTCCAGTACGCCACCGCGCGCATCGGCGCGATCATGGTGAACATCAACCCCGCCTACCGGGCGCACGAGCTGGAGTACGTGCTGAAGCAGGCCGGGATCAGCCTGCTGGCCGCCACCCTCGCCCACCGCACCAGCGACTACCGCGCCCTGGTCGAACAGGTCCGCGCCAACTGCCCGGACCTGCGCGCCGTGCACTACATCGGTGACAGCACCTGGGACGAACTCCTCGCCGCCGCACGCGAGGTGACGGCCGATCAGCTCGCGGAACGCGAGGCGGAGCTGTCCTGCGACGACCCGATCAACATCCAGTACACCTCCGGCACCACCGGCTTCCCCAAGGGCGCGACGCTCTCCCACCACAACATCCTCAACAACGGATACTTCGTGGGGGAGCTGGTCGCCTACACCGAGCAGGACCGGGTCTGCCTCCCCGTCCCCTTCTACCACTGCTTCGGCATGGTGATGGGCAACCTCGGGATCACCTCGCACGGCGCCTGCATCGTGATCCCCGGCGGCTCGTTCGAACCGGCCGCCGTGCTGAGCGCCGTGCAGCAGGAGCGCTGCACCTCGCTGTACGGGGTGCCGACGATGTTCATCGCCGAGCTCAACCTGCCGGACTTCGCCTCGTACGACCTGTCCTCGCTGCGCACCGGCATCATGGCCGGGTCGCCGTGCCCGGTCGAGGTGATGAAACGGGTGGTGGCCGAGATGCACATGGAGGAGGTGTCCATCTGCTACGGCATGACGGAGACCTCCCCGGTCTCCACGCAGACCCGCCGCGACGACGACCTGGAGCGCCGCACCGGCACGGTCGGCCGCGTCATGCCGCACATCGAGGTCAAGGTCATCGACCCGGCGACCGGTGTGACCCTGGAGCGCGGGCGGTCCGGCGAGCTGTGCACCCGCGGCTACAGCGTGATGCTCGGCTACTGGGACCAGCCCGAACGGACCGCCGAGGCCATCGACGCGGGGCGCTGGATGCACACCGGGGACCTGGCGCTGATGCGCGAGGACGGCTACGTGCAGATCGTCGGCCGCATCAAGGACGTGATCATCCGGGGCGGCGAGAACATCTACCCGCGCGAGATCGAGGAGTTCCTGTACCGCCACCCGAAGATCGCCGACGTGCAGGTGGTCGGCGTGCCGGACGAGCGCTACGGGGAAGAGGTGCTGGCCTGCGTCATCCCCGCCGACCCGGCCGACCCGCCCGCGCTGGACGACGTACGGGCCTTCTGCGAGGGGCAGTTGGCGCACTACAAGGTCCCGCGCCTGCTCCAGATCCTGGAGACCTTCCCGATGACGGTCAGCGGCAAGGTCCGCAAGATCGAACTGCGGGAGAACTACGGGCGTTAGGGCCTTTCCTTTGGATCGGGCCGGGGGCTCAGGCCGCCTCGGTCACGTCCCCCGTGCCGCCGCGCGTGGCCGCCGCCCACTGGAGGAGCAGCACCTCGTACGCGGCGGACTCCACGGGGGACCAGTCCTGGCCCGCGCGGGCGTCCACGAGCGCGCGGATCGCCTCGTTGGCCTCCAGGGCGGAGCGCCTCGGGAGCGCGGGGGCGTGCGCGGGTGTGTCCGAGGGTGGTGAAGTCCGTGGAGTTAAGACCATGCGCTCCACTGTAGGGCCCGCCACTGACAACGGACCGCAGATCGGGGGCCGTTGGCCAGAACGTGACGGATCACACGCAGGGTGGCCGGGCGGTTTCTGTGAGGTACGACACCTCGACCGGTTCGGGTGTCCGAAAATGTGGCGTGCGCGCGGTCAGGCGCCGGTGCTGACGAGCTCGTCCGCCGCGCCGTTCACCGGCTGCGGCGTGCCGGTGAGGTCCAGCACGAACAGCGGCACGCACAGGGTGTCCGCGCGCTTGCGGGCCTCCGGCGTGTAGCCCGCCAGTGAGAACAGCACCCCGCGCACCGAGCCGTTGAGCGCGTTGAGCCACAGGCACTCGACGTCGCGGAGGCCGGTCGGCCCGGTCGTGGAGTCGACCTCGGCGATCAGCCCGGCCGCCCGCAGGTCGATCCGCGACGCCGGCCGGTTCACCGGGTGCGTCACGTCCCGGAAGCCCAGCCAGGTCAGATAGAGCGCCGCCGCCGCGACCGCGTCCCGGGCGGTACGGATGGTCAGCGGGCGGAACGCCGGACGGGGCGCCGCCGCCGTGCGCGGCAGCGGTATGTGCGCGGGCCGGACCGCGCCGGCGGACGCCACCGGCCGCACCGGCACCCGCAGCACCGCGCCGCACGGGCAGCACAGCTCGGGCTGCGGCCACTGGTCGTGCCGCCCGCAGCCCCGGCACCGCACGGTCACCCAGTCGTCGTTCCAGGTGCGATGGGTGATCGGGACGGCGGGTGCGCCGCGCAGCACCGGCGGGGCGGTCGGCTCCCCGCAGGGGCACGGGTAGACGGGGGTCACGTACGCGTGGTCGCGGCGACAGGCCGGGCACCGTACCGGCACTGACTCCACGCCGTGCTCCCTCCGTACCACTTCCGTAATCCCTCCATGCTCCCCCAAGAGCCCGCCGCCGGGTGCGGATTCGCTCCACTTGGCGCCCTTCTCCGCGCGGGTTCCGCCTCCCTTGACGCCGGTCCGGGCGCGGCCTAGATTTGCTTCCACATAACAGAAGATGTTTTCCGCAATGCGGAATCGGTGATTTGGTGCTCTCAGGTGGCGCGACAGAGCCCGACTCCATCCCCGACTCCACCCAGGGACGAGCAGGAGCACTCAATGCCTCGTATGACCGCTGCCCGCGCGGCAGTCGAGATCCTCAAGCGCGAAGGCGTCAGCAACGCGTTCGGTGTGCCGGGCGCCGCGATCAACCCCTTCTACGCGGCCCTCAAGGCGTCCGGCGGCGTCCACCACACGCTCGCCCGCCACGTCGAGGGCGCCTCCCACATGGCGGAGGGCTACACCCGGGCCCGCCCGGGCAACATCGGCGTCTGCATCGGTACGTCGGGGCCCGCCGGCACCGACATGATCACCGGCCTGTACTCGGCGATCGCGGACTCGATCCCGATCCTGTGCATCACCGGCCAGGCGCCGACCGCCGTCCTGCACAAGGAGGACTTCCAGGCCGTCGACATCGCCTCGATCGCCGCCCCGGTCACCAAGGCCGCCACCACCGTCCTGGAGGCCGCGCAGGTCCCCGGCGTCTTCCAGCAGGCGTTCCACCTGATGCGCACCGGCCGCCCCGGCCCGGTCCTCATCGACCTGCCGATCGACGTGCAGCTCACCGAGATCGAGTTCGACCCCGACCTGTACGAGCCGCTGCCGGTGCACAAGCCCGCCGCGAGCCGCCGCCAGATCGAACGCGCGCTGGACATGCTCGACGCCTCGGAGCGCCCGCTGCTCGTCGCGGGCGGCGGCATCATCAACGCCGACGCGTCGGAACTCCTCGTCGAGTTCGCCGAGTTGACCGGCGTCCCGGTCGTCCCGACGCTCATGGGCTGGGGCATCGTCCCCGACGACCACGAGCTGAACGCCGGCATGGTCGGCCTCCAGACCTCGCACCGCTACGGCAACGCGAACTTCCTGGAGTCCGACTTCGTCCTCGGCATCGGCAACCGCTGGGCCAACCGCCACACCGGCAAGCTGGACGTCTACACGGCGGGCCGCACGTTCGTCCACGTGGACATCGCGCCCACCCAGATCGGCAAGATCTTCGCCCCGGACCTGGGCATCGTCTCCGACGCGAAGGCGGCGCTGGAACTGTTCGTGGAGGTGGCCCGGGAGCGGAAGGCGGCAGGCCGTCTGAAGGACCGCTCGGCCTGGGCGGCGTCCACGCAGGAGCGCCGGGCGACCCTGCAGCGCCGTACGCACTTCGACAACGTGCCCCTGAAGCCGCAGCGGGTGTACGAGGAGATGAACCGTGCGTTCGGCCCGGAGACCCGGTACGTCACGACGATCGGCCTCTCCCAGATCGCGGGCGCCCAGATGCTCCACGTGTACCGGCCGCGCCACTGGATCAACTGCGGCCAGGCCGGCCCCCTCGGCTGGACGATCCCGGCCGCCCTGGGCGTCGCCACGGCCGACCCCGAGGGCTCGGTGGTCGCCCTCTCCGGCGACTACGACTTCCAGTTCATGCTGGAGGAGCTGGCGGTGGGGGCCCAGCACCGCATCCCGTACGTGCACGTCCTGGTCAACAACTCGTACCTCGGCCTGATCCGCCAGGCCCAGCGCAACTTCGACATCGACTTCCAGGTCAACCTGGAGTTCGAGAACCTCAACTCCCCGGAGCTGGGCGTCTACGGCGTGGACCACGTCAAGGTGGTCGAGGGCCTGGGCTGCAAGGCCATCCGCGTCACCGAACCGGACGCCCTCCTCCCCGCCTTCGAGGAGGCCAAGAAGCTGGCTGCGGAACACCGGGTCCCGGTGGTGGTCGAAGCGATCCTGGAGCGGGTCACGAACATCTCGATGAGCGGCTCGGACATCGCGTCGGTCAACGAGTTCGAGGACGTGGCGACGGAGCCGGGCCACGCGCCCACGGCGATCCGGCCTTACGCGGAGGCGTGACGCGGCAGGGCCTGGGGCCCGTGGAAGGGCACCTGCGGAAAACCGTGGGTGCCCTCAGCCGGAGACCTGATCCAGCAGCCCGTACACGGCTGCGTAGGCCACCGGGGAAGCGACAACCGCCACGGCGAGGCCCAGGCCGCGTTCGCGCCAGGTGCGGGCCAGCGCAAGGGGCAGCACGCAGGCGACTGCGGCGCAGGCACCGGCCTGGCCGGCGTATCCGAGTGTCAGCCAGGAGTGCAGGCACTCGCTCCCGAACAGGCCGCCGACCGCGCCCAGGGACCCGACGCGCCGCCACAGCCGGGGACTGCGCCGCGACCAGGCACCGGCCGTGCCGAAGAGCGGGCCGGTGACACAGGCCATGACCAGCCAGACCAGAGGGAAGACGAGGCTCCCCATGCCTCCGCGGCCCAGTTCGGCGTAGCCGTAGTAGCCGACGACGAGCCCGATCTCCGCGAGCGCACCGGCCGTCGCGATGCGGCGGATCTCGCCGTCGCGCGCCGCGAGGACCGCGCCGATGGCGAAGGCGAGCACCGACCACACCCCGCCGGAGTTCGCCAACTGGCTCCAGGGCCAGGGCAGCCACCCCTGCAGCAGGTTCGTCAGGACGCCGAGCGCGATACCGGTGGCGGCGCACAGCGCGGGCGTGAGGGCCGCGTGGCCCCGCCATGCGGCGGGGTGCCGGAGGGCGGGGGGCGAGGTCGTCGCGGACGTGGAGGGCGGGGAGGTCATGGCAGTGACTATACATTCACGTTATACACGCGGTGTATAGAAGGGGGAGGGCCCCGCGCTGCGATGCGAGCCGTGTCTCAGGGAGCCTCGAACCCCGTCACGGCCAGCGCCTTGCCCACCCGGGCGGCGGCCAGGTCGTCGTGGCGGATGACGAAACTCGTGCGGTACTCCTCGTAAGCCCGCGATTCACGGGCGAGGGAGATCCACTCGTCTGCCAGCCGGTGCCGTTCCTCCTCCAGACGGGACGGCCATTGCGCGATCGGGATGGACGGGATCTTCCCTTCCTTCTCGCGTCCCGCGAGGGTCTGCTCCGCGATGCCGCCGATCACCTCGTCATCGACGTACCCGCCGAGGGACACGGCGGCGTCGGACGGCCAGAGATCGTGTGCCAGGGCCCGCAGTTCGTCCAGATGCGGCAGATCTTGCTCCATGTACCGGGCCAATCGCTGCTGGAAGGGCGACATGTCCTCCCATCCGAGGTCCTCCCAGAACTCGTGCCAGTCCTCGTCCTCGTCCCTCTCGCGCAGCCACAGCGGCAGTTCAGCTCCGAGCTCCGCGCGGACGTCGAGCCGCTCGCGCACGCAGTCGGGGCCGGGGGCCTCCGCGACCACGGTTTCGGTGCCGTCGGGCACGTGCACGACCCGCGCGTACCTCCCGGAGCGGTCCTCATGGTCCAGCTGCTGATGCACGAAGAAGAGCAGTGTCCCGTCCGCCGGCAGATCGAAGCCGTCGACTCCCGGCAGGGCGGCGCAGTCGACGGAGAGGAGCAGCGGCAACGGAATGTTCTCGGCGGAGGGCCACTCCATGCCCACGGGCAGCCTGGGCAGCCCACCGATGTGCCCGACCGGCACACCATCGCCCACGGGGGACAGCCCGATCGACAGTCGGAGATGCCGGCCGAATCTGCTGATCTCGTCGTCCGGTATGCCGAGTCCGAGCGCGGCCCGACGAAACTCTCCTCGATGATCCATGTCCGAGAAGATAGACGGTCCAACGGGACTGCCAGAACTCCCGTCCTGAGAGGGGGCGGCGGTGGTGACGCCTCGCGGATGCAGTTCCCCCTCCCGCAGGAGCTGTTTGTCAGTGCGGGATGCGAGAGTCCTGGGCATGACGTTGCCCGAAAACCTTGAGCGAGTGCTGCCTGAGATCGGACGCGACTTGTTCGACGTTCTCGTCATCAGGACCGACTTCAGCGACGACGAGGCATGGAGCGCGGTGGTTGAGGAGTTGCAGCAGCCGTGGGGGCCAAGCGGTGAGTTCGACGCAGCAGTGCAGCTGGTCGATGCACCTGCCTGGTCAGGAGCAACGGCCGACGAGGTTCTTGCCGCCGTGGTGGATGAGGGCCTGGTTGTCGTCTTTCTCGCTGACCGCGGCACGATGAATTCGCCGGTGCGGGCGTTGCTGGCTCTGTCGACCGTCTGGGAGGACGTGAGTGGCCTCGACCCCGTCTACTATCAGGAACTCATTGAGTCGCCGGATCCCAGGGAGTTCAGAGCCCTGCCCGCCGCGGTGCATGGCGTCCAGGCGGACCTGGCGCTCGCCAACGTGGATTTCGCTGAGTACGCCGCAGAGGCTTTGGCGGAGCCCGACCAGGTGCTGCGGTCCATCTGACCAGTACGGCGGGCTGCCATTGCCTCCGTAGATGTGAGTCGCCCGTTGGGGCATGCCGTTGAGTGACGCGCAGTGGGCGCGGATCGAGCCGTTGCTGCCGGATCGGACGCCGAGGCGGGGCGGGCGGTGGCGGGACCTTCGTCTCAGCCGATGGTGAAGCGCTGGTTCTGGGCGTTTCGGTCGCAGGCGGCGGTGCGGTAGTAGCCGTTGTCCTGCTGGTAGAGGCAGCGGCCCGTGCCGACGCTCTGGAGCAGGACGGCGCTGCGGGCGGCGGGCTGGACGGTGCGCCACTTCTGGTACGAGCCGCCGTTGCAGCGCTGGGGGTAGACGTCGCCCCGGTCGTTGCTGTCGAGGCAGCGGCCCCAGAAGTTGTTCTTCAGCGTGGTGGTGGTGTTGAGGCGGCCGTTCCACTGCCACCGGAGGCTGCCGCGTCCCGTGGTGCAGCGGTCGCCCTTGAGGCCGGTCTCGGAGTTCTCGCGCAGGCAGTCACCGTAGCGGTAGTTCGCGAAGCGGCTGGTGGTCGTGGTGGCGGCCGAGGCGGGCGTGGGTGTGAGGAGGGGGAGGGCGAGGGCGGCTGCGGCGATGAGGGAGGCGAAGGCACTACGGGTCGGGCGGCGCACTGGAGGGCTCCTTGCGGTGGTGTTCAGGTGCCTCGACAGGATTCCCGAACTCCCCCTGAACTCCACGTCTCCCACGCCTGAGAAGTGAGCAATACCCGCTGATGGCTGACGGAGCCCTTCTCGCCCTCGTCGGTGGAGGAGTGGAACGGAGACCGGTGGGGGAGGACCTGAGCACTGTCCGCGGCTTCGCACGGGGGTATCCGCATGGATGCAGACACGGTCACCGCCATCGCGGCGGTAGTCGTGGCGCTCGGCTCTCTCTGGATCAGCTACACGCAGGCCCGGGACAGCAGGCGGCACGGTCGGCAGTCGGTGCGGCCGTTGCTGCATATGCATCGGGTGAAGGCGTACGAAGGTACGGAAGCGGGGCTACGCCTCACCAACGCCGGGCTCGGGCCGGCGATCGTGACGGGCTCGGTCGTACGCCTGGACGGGGAGGTCATCGGGCAGTGGGATTACCACACGCAGCAACGCATCCGCGAGCTGCTGCCGACAAGTCCCAAGGCGCATTCCCTGCGTCCCGGTGCCGTGGTGCTGGCCGGGCAGTCCACCTTCCTCCTTTCTCTGGACGAGTTCAGCGATGACGAGCACGGTTGGTTCTGGGAACTCGTCACGCGCCGGCTGGTGATAGAAGTCCGTTACGAATCCCTGTACGGCGGCGAGAACTTCATGGTGAAGCCGCCGGTCTTCTGAGGTGACACTGCGGCTCACCGCCACATCGGCTTCCGCCACAGCGGCAGCGCGTGAAAAGGGCGCGGAGTACGGGACCGTATCCGTACTCCGCGCCCTGGTTCAGGGAAGAACAGGGGCCGCGGCAGTAGCGCGAAGGGGGGCTGCACGGGCCTTCAGGTCTGGCGACCGGACCGCCCTCCGCGTACCACCGCACTGGCATCGCGCCACCGCCGCGGCCTCGTCCTGCCCGTGCCGTGCGATGACCCCTCATCCGGGTGGACGCGTCGGCGCGGGCAGGGTTCGGGGGTGAGGTCAGTCCTCGCGGAGGGCGCGGACCGCCTCCTCCACGCGCTTGCCGTACTCGGGGTCGGCCGCGTGGAAGTGGGCGAGGTTCTTCTCGATGACGTCGTCCCGGGAGACCTGGGAGAGGCCGCCCGCGATGTTGGCGATCAGGCGGTCCTTCTCGTCGGCCGACATCAGGCGGTACAGCTCGCCCGCCTGGAAGAAGTCGTCGTCCTTGGTGTGGAGGGGTGCCTCGTGGGTGCCGGTCCAGCCCTGGACGGGGAGCGGGGCGGAGAGCGCCGTGTCCGTCTGGGCCGGGCCCGCGTACGAGTTGGGCTCGTAGTTCTTGTCGTGGCGCGAGCCGTACCGCGTGGCGTGGAGGCCGTCGCGGCCGTAGTTGTCCGCGGTGGCGGCGCGCGGCGCGTTCACCGGGAGCTGGGTGTGGTTGATGCCCAGGCGGTAGCGCTGCGCGTCCGCGTAGGCGAACAGGCGGCCCTGGAGCATCTTGTCCGGGGACGGGCCGATGCCGGGCACGAAGTTGTTCGGCGAGAACGCCGCCTGCTCCACCTCGGCGAAGACGTTGTCCGGGTTGCGGTCCAGCACCAGGCGGCCCACCCGCTGGAGCGGGTAGTCCGCGTGCGGCCACACCTTGGTGACGTCGAACGGGTTGAAGCGGTAGTCCGCCGCCTCGGCGGCCGGCATGAGCTGCACGTAGAGCGTCCAGGACGGGTTCATGCCGCGCTCGATGGCCTGGAGCAGGTCCGTCTGGTGCGAGTTCCCGTCCTTGCCGACGAGCTCGGCGGCCTGGTCGGCGGAGAGGGAGCGCACGCCCTGGTTGGTCTTGAAGTGGTACTTCACGAAGTACGCGTCGCCCGCGGCGTTCGTCCACTGGTAGGTGTGCGAGCCGTAGCCGTTCATGTGGCGGTACGAGGCGGGGATGCCCCGGTCGCCCATCAGCCAGGTCACCTGGTGCGTGGCCTCCGGGGAGTGCGCCCAGAAGTCCCAGACGTTGTCCGGCTCCTGACGCCCCGTGAACGGGTCGCGCTTCTGCGAGTGGATGAAGTCGGGGAACTTGATGGGGTCCTTGATGAAGAACACCGGGGTGTTGTTCCCGACCAGGTCGTAATTGCCGTCGTTCGTGTAGAACTTCAGCGCGAATCCGCGCGGGTCGCGCACCGCGTCCGCGCCGCCCAGCGAGTCGGCGACGGTGGAGAAGCGGAGGAACGTCTCGGTGCGGCGGCCCACCTCGGAGAGGAAGTCGGCCCGGGTGTACGCGGTGACGTCGTCGGTCACCTCGAAGTAGCCGTACGCGCCGGAGCCCCGGGCGTGCACCACGCGCTCCGGGATGCGCTCCCGGTTGAAGCGGGCGAGCTTCTCCAGGAGGTGGCCGTCCTGAAGGAGGATCGGGCCTCCGGCACCCGCGGTGGCGGAGTTCTGGTTGTCGGCGACCGGGGCGCCGGACTCGGTCGTAAGCACACGCTGCGTCATGGTGTCGGGGCGACCTTCCGTACGGGGAGCTGCTGAACTGCGACGGCCAGGGGGCAGATTCCTGGGGGCGTGTCCGGAGCGTAAAGAGGCCCCGGATGCGGCGTCAACAGTTTGTTGAAATTCGTGGTGGGAGGGTGTTCCGGACGGTGCCGGCGCCTGGGCGCGACAGGACAGGTTGTCAGCGACGGCACCGTCCGGAAGTCTGTGGGGCGGGGGAGGGCGGCCGGGGTCAGCCCTGGACGGGCAGGCCCGACAGCCGCTCGACCGAGCGCAGCAGCGCCGAGTGGTCCAGGCCGCCGTCACCCTGCGCGCGCAGCGAGGCGACCAGCTGGGCGACCACACCGCCGACCGGCAGCGCGGCACCGACGTTGCGGGCGGCGTCCGTGACGATGCCCATGTCCTTGTGGTGCAGGTCGATCCGGAAGCCCGGGGCGAAGTCGCGGTTCAGGAAGTTGTCCTTCTTGCGGGTCAGCACCGTCGAGCCGGCCAGGCCGCCGTTCAGGACGTCCAGCGCGGCGGCGAGGTCCACCCCGGACTTCTCCAGGAAGACCACGGCCTCGGCGCACGCCTGGATGTTCACAGCGACGATCAGCTGGTTCGCGGCCTTCACCGTCTGGCCGGAGCCGTGCGGGCCGCAGAGCACGATGGTCTTGCCGAGCGCTTCGAACAGCGGCTTCGCGGCGTCGAAGTCCGCCTGGTCGCCGCCCACCATGATGGACAGGACGGCCTCGATCGCGCCGGCCTCCCCGCCGGAGACGGGGGCGTCCAGGACCCGGATGCCCTTCTCGGCGGCGTTCTTCGCGAGGTCCACGGAGGTCTGCGGGGTGATCGAGGACATGTCGATCAGCAGCGCGCCGCGCTTCGCGTTCTCCAGGATGCCGTCGGGGCCGTACGAGATGGCCTCGACCTGCGGCGACGCGGGCACCATCGTGATGACCACGTCGGCGTCCCGGACCGCCTCGGCGATCGAGGCGGCGCCGGTGCCGCCGGCCGCGGCCAGCCGGTCGACCTTGTCCTGCTCCAGGGTGTAGCCGGTGACGTCGTAACCGGCCTTGATCAGGTTCTCCGACATGGGCGAACCCATGATGCCGAGACCGATCCACGCAACCTTGGGGAGGTTGTTGCTCATGAGGGTGCCTTCCGATCAGCGTGTACAAGGGCTCCTGGGAAGCCTCAGCGGGCGGGCCGCGCGGCGGCCGGGAGCCAGTCGAAGGAGTCGGCGCTCGGGCGGTCGCCGGGCTTGTACTCCAGCCCGACCCAGCCCTCGTAACCGGCCTTCGTCAGCTCGTCCAGGAGCTGTTCCAGGGGGAGCGAGCCGGTGCCGGGCGCGCCGCGTCCCGGGTTGTCGGCGATCTGGACGTGCCCGGTCTTGTCGGCGTACGCGGTGATGACCTGGCTGAGGTCCTCGCCGTTCATCGACAGGTGGTACAGGTCCAGCAGGAACTTCGCGTTGCCGAGGCCCGTCGCCGCGTTGACCCGGTCCACGACCTCGATCCCGGCCGGGGCGCTCACCAGCGGATAGCGCGGGGACTCCGGTGCGTTCAGGGTCTCGATCAGCAGCACCGCGCCGATCCGGTCGGCGGCGCGGGCCGCCAGTGCGAGGTTCTCCAGGGCGAGTTCGTCCTGGACGGCGGGGTCGACGCCGTCGACCCGGTTGCCGTACAGCGCGTTGAGCGCCTTGCAGCCGACCGAGGCGGCGAAGCCGGCCGCCACCTCGATGTTGGCCCGGAACCGCTCCGACTCCGCGCCGGGCACGGAGAGCGCGCCGCGGTCGGGGCCGGGGAGCTGTCCGGCGTAGAAGTTCAGGCCCATCAGCTGTGTGCCGGCGTCGTCGAGCGCCTTCTTGAGGGCGTCGAGCTCGGCCTGCTCGGGGGTGGGGGTCTCGATCCAGGGCCACCACAGCTCGACCGCCGTGAAGCCGGCCGCGGCGGCTGCCGCGGGACGCTCCAGGAGCGGGAGTTCCGTGAAGAGGATCGAGAGGTTCACATCGAAGCGCTGGTCCGGGTAGCCCATGAGGGTTTCGGCGCTCCTTCCGTATTGCGGAAGTTTGTTTCTGCTTAATGGAAGATTGCCCGGCGGGTGGCGGGGCTGTCAAGGGGGTGCCCGTAATTCGTGCCGGTCAGGGAGGTGGCGCGCACCTCTCGGAGGGCATGCGAAAGGGCGGGGTGAAGGCCCGTCGGCCTCCGCCCCCGCCCGTGCGTTCCGCTACCGGATCACCCGGCCGGAACCGTGTCCTGGAACGTCGTCCCCGCCGCGCGCAACGCGGCGACCTTCGCGTTCACCTGCGAAGGCGTGAGGACCTTGTCCTTCACGTGCAGGACGTAGTCCACCTGCTGGTCGTACGCGCGAGGCGTGGTGCTCGTCTGCCCGGCCAGGTCGATCAGCCACTGGTTGAAGTTGATCGACATGCCGCGTTCCGGCAGGTAGGCCGCGCCGTGCGTGCCGAAGAGCTGACCGTCGATGTAGTACGTGATCGCGCTGTTGTCGATGGTCACGACCAGGTCGTGCCAGCCCGCGTAGCTCTGCCGGGACTCGGTGTGCTGGTTGACGGCCTCCCACGGGTCGGGCCGGTAGGTCTCCCAGGAGGTCGTGTAGAGGATGTTGCCGCTCTCGCCCCAGCCGCCGTTGGGCAGGTACTCGAAGTCGTACTCGGCGTAGTCGTCCGCCATCGGGGCCTTGAGGTCGTTGATGGTGAAGAACGTCTGGACCAAGTGGTCCCCGTCCGGGCCCGACTTCGGCGCGTCGTTGAACTTGACCCGCGCCGCGTAGGTGCCGTTCCGGAACTTCATCGACTGGGTCAGGATCTCGGTCTGCTTCGTCGACTCGCCGCTGCCCGCCGTCGACGTCTCCAGGTTCATGACGGAGTTGCCGCTCTGCGTCGCGAACGTGACGTTCTCCGGCGCCCAGGTGGCGCCGGGCACGCCGGGCCCGCCCGCGTTGGAGCGGACGCTCCAGCCGTGCGCGGCGATCTGCGGGTCGCTGTGGTTGCTGTAGTTGAAGTCGTCGAAGAGCGTCGGCCCGTCCTCACCCGGGTCCGTCGGATCGGTCGGATCCGTCGGATCGGTCGGGTCGGTGGGGTCGTTGCCCTCGGGGGCGGTGCCCCAGACCGTGGTGCCGCCCAGCTGTGCGGTCACCTTCGTCCAGTCGGTGTACGCGGTCGCGCCGGCGCCGAAGGAGTAGTCGTCGCTCTGTACCAGCGGCTGCCAGCTGGACCGGTAGAACCGCAGCTGCAGGTCACCGCTGTCGGCACCCGGTGCCAGGGAGCCCGCGCCGGAGGTGAAGCCGATCTCCAGGTAGCGGTCGGCACTGGCGGTCGGATGCGCGAGCGTGCCGAACGTCCCCGTGATGTTCCCGCAGCCCCTCACCGCCCAGGAGCAGGCGAACCGGTAGGCCTCGCCCACCGCGTCGCCCTTGAAGTAGTAGCGGATCTTCACGTCGCTGAGCTGCACGGACCCGCTGCCGGTGTTCCGGACCTTCAACCAGGGCTCGCTCTGGTCGGCGCTCGCGCCGGACGCGCCGGTGCGGTACTGCACGGCGATCGGCTCGCCGGCGGCGCTCGCCGTCGTGGGGACGGCGGCCAGGGCCGTACAGCCGAGCGCCACGGTGACAGCGGCAGCGGCAGCGGCGCGCAGCCGGCTCTTCGCGTGTGACTTCATGCGTGTGTTCCTTCCGGGAACGTCGTGGGGGAGTGCGACTTCAGGGGGTCGGCGCTGTTCCTGGGGAGTGGGATGTCACGGGGTCGGCGCTGTTCCTGGGGATGCCGCGGTGAGCGGCCGGGGGTTCAGGCGGCGGTAGCGGACGCCCAGTGCGTCCAGCCGGGCCGTGTGGTGTCCCAGGCGGGTGAGGAAGCCGGGCCAGCCGTCGCCGCCGCCGGACCAGGCGCGGTCCGCGAGGGCGCACAGCCTGGGATACGTCTGGTACTCGATCCGGTCCGGGGTGGGCGCGTACTCGGTCCACAGCTGGGCCTGCGTACCGAGCAGCCGGACCGCGTCACCCGGCTCCCAGTCGTCGGTCAGCGAGCGGTCGCCGTGCACCGTGCGCAGCTCGACCGGCGGGCCCGGCTGCGTGAGCGGTTCGCCGGGGGCGCCGGACTCCGCGTAGTCGAGGTAGGTGGCCCGGTAGTGGGCGGCGACCACCTGGTGGCCGCGGCGGGCGGCGGCGCGGGCGTGGGCCGGGTCGCGCCAGGTCATCACCGTGAATTCCGGGGGGAGTTCGGTGCCGGTCTCCGCCCAGCCGACCGGGATGCGGCCTCGCTCGGCGACGTACGCACCGATGCGGCCCATGAACCAGCCGTGCAGGGCCCGCGCGTCGGGCAGCCCCTCGGCGGCGGCCCGCTCCCGGGCCGCCGGGCTGGTCTCCCACTCGATGGTCGGGCACTCGTCGCCGCCCACGTGGATGTACGGGGACGGGAAGACGTCCATGACCTCGTCCAGCACCGTCCGGCAGAAGTCGAAGACCTCCTCGTGCACCCCGAACACCGTGTCGCACACGCCCCACCGGGTCCACACGCCGAGCCGCCTCGACGGGTCGTTGCCCAGCTCCGGATGGGCGGCCAGGGCGGCCCGGACATGGCCGGGCATCTCGATCTCCGGCACCACCCGCACCCCGCGCGCCGCCGCGTAACGGACGAGGCCGCGCAACTCCTGGGTGGTGTACGCCCCCGAGTGCGGGATGCCGTCGAAGCGCTCGACGGGGCCGCCCGGCGGACCGGCCATCGACTGGCTGCGGTGGCCGCCGATCCCCGTCAGCCTCGGATACGCGGCGACCGGCATCCGCCAGCCCTGGTCGTCGGTGAGGTGGAGGTGCAGCGTGTTCAGCTTGTGCAGGGCCATCAGGTCCACGTAACGACGCAGGTAGGAGACGGGCTGGAAGTGCCGGGCCACGTCGAGCATCGTGCCGCGCCACGGATGCGCCGGGACGTCGCTGATCTCCACGCACGGCAGGGACCATGCGCCGCCCCGCCGGGCCCCCGCCGACAGCGCCTCGGCGGGCAGCAGCTGGCGCAGGGTCTGGACCCCCCATAGCAGGCCGGCCGGGCGGGCGGCCCGCATCAGCACCGAGTCCGGGCCGATGGTGAGGCCGTACCCCTCCTCGCCGAGGCCGCTCAGCTGCGGGTCCAGGGCGAGCACGACGCGGCCGGTGGGGGAGGGGGCGAGGGGGAGCCCGGTGCCGGGGGCGAGCAGGGTGCGCAGCAGGTCGGCGGCACCCTCCGCGCCGGGGTGGGCGCGGATGCCGGTGTCCGGGGTCAGGGTGAAGCGGCCGGGGCGCGCGGAGACCTTGCGGGGGCGGGGGACGAGGGAGTGTTCGGGGCGGGGTGCGGGCATGCGGGGCCTCCGGGAGGGGGTGTGGACACGGCCGAAAGGCCCTAACCCTTGACGGCGCCGGCGGCGAAGCCGGAGGTGACATGGCGCTGGAGCAGCAGGAAGACCACCAGCGCGGGCAGGGCGAAGAGCGTGGAGGCGGCCATCGTGGCGCCCCAGTCGGTGCCGAAGGTGTTCTGGAAGGAGGACAGCCAGACCGGCAGGGTGCGGCTGTCCTGGTGCTTGATGATCAGGAAGTTGGCGTACGCGAACTCGTTCCAGGCGGTGATGAAGCCGAACAGCGAGGTGGCCATCAGTCCCGGCGCGAGCAGCGGCAGGGCCACCTTCCGGAACGCGGCGGTCCTGGTGCAGCCGTCGACCTGCGCGGCCTCCTCCAGCTCCGGCGGAATCGTCCCGATGAAGCCCCGCAGCACGATCACCGAGAACGGCAGCGTGACCATGAAGTACACGAGGGTCAGCGTCGGCAGCCGGTCCAGCATGTCCGTGTCGCGGGAGATGATGTAGACCGGGATGATCAGCGACTCCCAGGGCGCCATCTGCGCGATGAACACCATGAGCATGAACTGCCGCCGCCCCTTCCAGCGCAGCCGGGCCACCGCGTACGCCGAGGCCAGGGCGACGATCAGGGCGAGCAGGATCGAACTCACCGTCACCAGCACGCTGTTGCGCCAGAACATCCCGAAGCCGTCGGCGTGCACCGCGGTGCGGAAGTGGTCGAGCGTCCAGGTGCGCGGGAAGAGTCGCGGGTCGGACGACTGGATGTCCTTGGACGGTTTGAACGCGGTGGAGATCATCCAGTAGACGGGGAACAGGCAGACCAGGACGGTCAGCGTGGCGGCGGCGTTCAGCGGCAGCCGCCGCAGTCGGGCGCTACGGGCACGGTTCATCGGATCTCGTCCTCCTGGCGGAGCATCTGGCGGAAGTAGAGGACGAGCACCCCGGACATCAGGACCACGGTGACCATCGAGGCGGCCGAGCCGAGGTCGTAGCGCTGGCCGGCCAGCGCGGTCTGGACCGCGTACACGGGCAGGATGGTCGTCGCGTCGCCCGGCCCGCCCCGGGTCATCACCCAGATCTGGACGAACGCCTTGAACGTCCAGATCACCTCCAGTGAGAACACCAGCAGGAAGATCGGCCGGAGCACCGGCAGGGTGACCGAGCGGAAGATCCGGGCGCCGCTCGCGCCGTCCAGCCGGGCCGACTCGTACAGCTCGGTCGGGACCGTGGTCAGCCCGGAGTAGAGGGTGATCGCCGCGAACGGCACCGACTGCCACACGACCAGCAGCACCAGGATGGCGAAGGCGGCGGTGCCGTGCGCGAACCACGGATACCGGTCGAACGAGGAGAAGCCCGCACCGGTCAGCAGGTGGTTGACGATGCCGAACTCGGAGTGGAACAGCCACTGGAAGACCGTGGTGGCCGCGATCACCGGCATCGCCCAGGCCAGCACCAGCGAACTGAGCACCACCGTCCGGGCGATCCTGCTCAGCCGCTCCGTCATCAGGGCGACCAGCGTCGCGATCACCATGATGAGGACCACGTTGACCGCCATGAACAGGAAGGTGCGCCGGACGACCTGCCAGAACCGCGGATCGCCCAGCAGCGCGCGGTAGTTGCGCAGCCCGACGAATTCCGCGTCACCCGTGATCAGCTGCCGCAGCCGGAAGTCCTGGAGCGAGATCAGGACCGCCCGCAGCAGCGGATAGACCAGCAGGTAGAGCATGCCGCCGACCGCGGGTGCGATCAGGGCGTACGGCCACAGGCCGCGCGGCTCCCCGGACCGCCGCCGGGGCGGCGGTCCGGACGTGCCGGGTACGGCCCGGCGCAGGGGACTGGGGGGTGCGGTCCGTTCCCGGATGACCGACACGGCACGCCTCCTCTCCGGGGTGTGGGCGGACGGGCGGTCAGGAGCCGGAGTTCATGGCCCGGGTGATGTCGGCGGACGCCTTGGCCGCCTCCTTCGCCGGATCGCCCCCGGTGAGGACGGCGGTCATGTAGTCCTTGATCGGGTTCTCCGCCTCGACCGCGGCCCAGTTCGGGGTGTTGGGCGTGGCGTGGCCGTTCGCCGCGCCGACCGCCATCGCGGCGGCGCCCGGGTCCGCGGCGACCGCGGAGGCGAGCGTCGTCCGGTTCGGCACGTAGCTCATGGCGACCGCGAGCTTCTTCTGCCAGGTGTCGCCGGTGAGTTCCTTGATGAACGTGAGCGCGGCGTCCTGCTTCCCGGAGGCGGTGGGGATCACCAGGTCCGAGCCGCCGGTGAAGACGGCACCCGGCGTGTCGGCGGTCTTGCCGGGGATCGGGAAGAAGCCCAGCTTCCCCTTCAGGTCGGGGTTCTTCTCGATGACGACGTTGGCGCCGCCCGGGGTCGAGATGACCTGGGCGACCTTGCCCTGCGCCATCACGTCGGCCTGCGGCGGGTCGGCCTCGTCGGCGTCCTTGGGCCCCTTGCCGAGCGCCTGGAGCCGCTTGTAGAACTCCATGCCGCGCAGCGCCTCCGGGGTGTCCAGGGCGCCCTTCCACTTGCCCCCGGACTCGGTGGCGAGTTCGCCGCCCTCGTCCCAGACGAAGCCGGCCAGCGCGTACCAGGTCTGGCCCGGCAGGTAGATGCCCTGGTTGCCGCCCTTGTCGAGCTTCTCGGTGGCGGCGATCCACTGGTCGCGGGTCTTGATGGTCCTCGCGTCGACGCCGGCCTTCTCGAAGAGGTCGGTGCGGTAGATGACCACGCGGTTGGCCGCGTAGTACGGGATGCCGTACTGCTTGCCCTCGTACGACCCCGGCTCGGCGAGGCCCCCCAGCCAGTCCTTGCCGTTCAGCTCGTCCACCTTGTCGCTGAGGTCGAGCAGTCCGCCGCTCTGCGCGAACTGGGCGACCTGGGTGTTGCCGCTCTCGATGACGTCCGGGGCGTCGTTGCTGGCGAGCGCTGCGGTGATCTTCTCTCCGATGCCGTCCCACTCCTGGATCTGGATCCGGGCCCGGATGTCGGGGTGAGCCTTCTCGAAGCCCTGGACGAACTCCTTCTGGAACTGGGCCGAGACGCTGTCGCGCATCAGCCAGACGTCGATGCTGGTCCGGCCGTCACCGGACGCGTCGGAGGAGTCGTCGGACGAGCCACAGGCGCTGAGCACGGCGGCCAGCACGAGCGCGGACCCACCGGCAAGCAAGCGGTACTTCACGGTTCACCTCTGGGAGAACAGGACCTGACCACCTGACCAGTGAAGGCCGCTGGACAGCTCACCTCTTGTTGGTGGATGAAGGTGGCATGGACCAATGGAGCCGTCAAGCCCCTTGTATTCAACGGGTTTTGGGAATCTTTCGGAGGGGTGGCCCGCGAAAGCGGCTACAATCCATCTGACCAGTGGTCCAGTGGTCAGGTAGGTAACCCGCCAGAAGGGGGCAGCGCATGGACGCCGACGCATCGGGCACGGTGCTCAAACGGGAGCGGGCCCGTGACGCCATCCTGGAAATGATCGAGTCCCGGCGTCCGGGCGACGCGATCCCGTCGGAGCGATCCCTGTGCGCCACGCTCGGCGTCTCCCGGCCCACCCTGCGCGCGGCGGTGGACGAGCTGGTCGCGACGGGGCTGCTGGTGCGGGAGCACGGCCGGGGCATGTTCGTCGCCCCCGAGAAGATCACCCAGGAGCTGATCTCGGCCGACCTCGCCCTGTCGGTCCCGCAGGCGTCCGGGGCCTGGTCGAGCCGGCTGCTGGAGTTCACCACCGTCCAGGCCGGCGCCCGGGTCGGCCGGAAGCTGCGCATGTCACCGGCTGCCGACATCGTGTACGTCGCCCGGCTGCGTCTGGTCGACGGCGCCCCCATGGCCATCGAGCACCTGCACATCCGGGCCGAGCTGGTGCCCGGCCTCTCCGCCGAGGAACTGGAGAGCGGCGACCTGTACGAGCACCTGCGCGAGCGGCACGACGTGCACGTCCACGAGGCGGTCCAGGCGATCGAACCGACCGTGGTGACCCGCGCCGAGGCCCGCCTCCTGGACGTGCCCGAGCTGTCCCCGGCACTGCTCTTCGAGCGGCTGACCTCGGACATGACCGGCCGCCCCGTCGAGTACGTGCACTCGCTCTACCGGGGCGACCGCTACCGCATCGTGTCCCGGCTGGCCCTCGGCCCGGCCGCCGCCGTCGCACCGGTCGAGGGCGGCCACCATCCGGGCATCCCGCCGGGCGACTTCGCGCAGCGCGAGCCGATCACGTCCTCGACGCGGGGCGACATCCAGTCCGGGGACTGACCCGGCACCGGCGCCCGGGCAGGCGTTGCGCCCTGCGCAATGGCCGGTGCGCCTCTTGCGGTGGGCCCCGAGCAGGGCCACTGTGGCTGGCACATCCGACGCCACCAACCCCACGAGGTGCCTCGCATGACGTCCCCCACCAGCCGCCGCACCCTGCTCGGAGCCCTCCTGGCGGGCGGTGCCCTCGCCGCCGCCCCCAGCCTGCCGCGCTCCGCGCACCACCCCGCGCCCCGCCACCCCCACCACCCGCCGCACCCCGCACACCCCGCCACCACCAGCACCGGCACCCTCTACCTCGGCACCTACACCTCGACCAGCCCGGGCGGCACCGGCGTCGGCGTCGCCGCGTACGACCCGGAGACGGCGGGCATCACCGCCCGCACCGTCGTCACGGGCGTCGAGAACCCGTCGTACCTCGCCCTCCACCCCTCGGGCGCCACGCTCTACGCGGTGGACGAGCAGCAGGACGGCGGCGTCACCGCGATCGCCCTCGTCGGTGACGGCACCTTCCGCGTCCTGGGCACCCGGTCCACCGGCGGCGCCGGACCCTGTCACCTCTCGGTCCACCCGGGCGGGCGGTGGCTGCTGAGCGCCAACTACACCTCGGGCAGCGTCGCCGTGCACCCCCTGGCCGAGGACGGATCGGTGGGGGAGCGCACCGACCTGGTCGCGCACAGCTCGCCCGCCCCCGGACCGGGGCAGGGCGGCCCGCACGCGCACCAGATCATCACCTCGCCCGACGGCGCCCACGTGCTCGCCGTCGACCTCGGGAACGACACGGTGTACACGTACCGGCTGGACGAGACGCGCGGCACCCTGGCGCAGGTCTCGTACGCCGCGCTGCGGCCGGGCGCCGGGCCCCGCCACCTCACCTTCCACCCCGACGGGCGCCACGCCTACCTGGCCTGCGAGCTCGACAACACGGCGGTGGTCTGCGGGTACGACCCCGCTACGGGCGCGCTGACCCCGGGGGACCCGCAGTCCACCGGCACGGGCTCCGGCACCAGCTACCCCGCGCAGTTCCTGGTCACCGGCGACGGCCGGTTCGCCTACCTCGCCAACCGGGGCCACAACAGCATCACCCGGTACGCGATCGAGGACGGCGGGGCCGCGCTGCGCCTGCTCGACACGGTGCCCGTGGGCGGCGACTTCCCCCGGCACACCGCGTTCTCGCCGGACGGCGCCCTGCTCTTCGCCGCCAACCAGCGGTCCGGCACCGTCACCGCCTTCCGGGTGGACGCCGCGTCCGGCGCCCTGACCGCGGTCGGGACCCCGTACGCGGCCCCGGCGGCCGTCTGCGTGCTGCCGGTGCGGGGGCGTTAGGGTCGAGCCCGAGCCGCAGGTCGCACCGGACGCGGTGCGACGTATCAGGGAGGCACCATGCGCTTGAGAGTGGAGTTCACCACCGAGCCCTTCGATCTGGACGAGGCGCCCGCGCACGCGGTCGTGGCGCGCGAGGTCATCCAGGGGGCCGAACTGGACGCCGTCGACGTCGGTCCGTTCGGCAACACGGCGGAGGGCGGCGCCGACCAGGTGCTCACGGCGGTGGACAGCCTGCTGCGGCAAGCGCTGGCATCGGGTGCCACCCGGGTCTCGCTCCAGGTCAACGTCATCGGGGAGGACCCGAAGTGACCGGACCGGTGGACCACCCCCTCGTCACCGCGGTGAAGCCGCTCGTGGACGCGATGGGGGCCGAGCTCGTCGGCCCCGGCGAGGCGCACCCCGACGACGTGGTGCTGGCCTGGGAGGGCGAGGACGTCGTGGCGGTCCGGCTGCCGCAGCTCTCGGAGTCGCTGGACCACATCCTGGCCGCGATGGAGCGCCGGCACGGCATGCCGCTGGCCGAGCTCGACCGCAAGGCCAAGCAGGAGGCGGTCCGGCTGCTGGAGGCACGCGGTGCCTTCTCCGTACGCCATGGGGTCGAGACCGTGGCGGGGGCGCTGGGCGTCTCCCGGTTCACCGTGTACAACTACCTGAACAGGGAAAACGGCGCCAAGAGCGGGTAGTTGGGACACACTCGCACCGGCTGCCGATGCATGATCGATCAAGCCGCCGCCCGGACCACCGGGCGGCGGCTCTTTCTGTATACGGAATTTCAACAAACTGTTGACGTCGTGTTGCGGAGGGCGTTAGCTATCCGCAGCCCGACCGACGCACAGCGAAGAACAGCCACGGAGGCTCCCGTGACTTCGAGCTCCACGCCGGGCCTCGCCCGGCTCAACACCCAGGCGGACGCGGACGCGGCCGCCGCACTGCACGAGGTGTGTGCCAGTGCGGCATGGGGACGAGCGATCCTCGCCCACCGCCCGTACGCCACCACCGAAGCCCTGCTCTCCGCGAGCGACACCGCCACGGCGGCACTCGGCGCGGAGGACCTGGCCGAGGCCATGGCCGGTCACCCGCCGATCGGCCGCCCGAAGCCCGGGGACCCGACCTCCTCCCGCGAACAGCGGGGGATGGCCGGGGCCTCCGAGGAGCTCAAGGCCGAGATGCTCGAACTCAACCTGGCCTACCAGGAGCGGTTCGGACACGTCTTCCTGATCTGTGCCACCGGCGCCACCGGTGAGCAGATGCGCGACGCGGTGAAGTCCCGCATCGGGAACTCGCCCGAGCAGGAGCGGGGGATCGTGCGCACCGAACTGGGCAAGATCAACCGCATCCGCCTCACCCGCCTCGTCACGGAAGACGCGTAACACAAGGAGAGCCTTGAGCACCATCGCCACCGCATCGGTGTCCACCCACATCCTGGACACCAGCATCGGCCGCCCCGCCGCGGACGTCGCCGTCTCGCTCGCCGCCCGCAAGGGCGCCGACGCCGAGTGGGTGACGCTCGGAGGCTCCGCGACCGATGCGGACGGGCGCTGCAAGGACCTGCCGGCCCTGCCGGAGGGCACCACCCACGTACGGCTCGACTTCGAGACCGAGCCGTACTTCACAGCCAAGAAGCAAGCCGAGGCGCAGCAGGACGCCCCCCGCGTAAGGGACAGCGGCGCGTTCTTCCCCGAGGTGGCGATCACTTTCGCCGTCACCCCGGGCGAGCACTACCACGTACCGCTGCTGCTCAACCCGTTCGGCTACTCCGTATACCGAGGGAGCTAGCAGACACATGCCCACGATTCTCGGCCAGAACCAGTACGGCAAAGCAGAGAACCGCGTCGTCAGGATCACGCGGGACGGCGACACCCACCACATCAAGGACCTGAACGTTTCGGTCGCGCTCTCCGGCGAGATGGACGACGTCCACTACTCCGGCTCCAACGCGCACGTCCTGCCCACGGACACCACCAAGAACACGGTGTTCGCGTTCGCCAAGGAGCACGGGATCGAGTCCGCCGAGCAGTTCGGCATCCACCTCGCCCGCCACTTCGTGACCTCGCAGGAGCCGATCAAGACGGCGCGCATCCGCATCGAGGAGTACGCCTGGGAGCGCATCGCCACCTCGGACGCCAACTCCCGCTTCATCGGTTCCGACGAGGTCAAGCACTCCTTCGTCCGCAAGAACCAGGAGATCCGCACCGCCCAGATCACCTTCGACGGTGAGAAGTGGCAGGTCATCTCCGGGCTCAAGGACCTGACCGTGATGAACTCGACCAACTCCGAGTTCTGGGGCTACGTCAAGGACAAGTACACGACGCTCAAGGAGGCGTACGACCGCATCCTCGCGACCGACGTCTCCGCCCGCTGGCGCTACAACTGGACCAGCGACGAGCAGCGCGTGCCGAACTGGGAGAAGTCCTACGAACAGGCGCGCAAGCACATGCTGCACGCCTTCGCCGAGACCTACTCGCTCTCGCTCCAGCAGACCCTCTACCAGATGGGTTCGCGCATCATCAACAACCGCAGTGAGATCGACGAGATCCGCTTCTCGCTGCCGAACAACCACCACTTCCTCGTGGACTTGGAGCCCTTCGGACTAAAGAACGATACCGCCGACGGTGCAGTGTACTTCGCGGCCGACCGTCCGTACGGGCTCATCGAGGGCACCGTGCTCCGGGACGGTGTCGAGCCGCAGATCCCGGTCGACATGACCAACCTCTGACGCGGCGCCGCGCCGGTGCCCGCCCGCCCACGACGGCGGCCGGGCACCGGCCGGGCCGGAGGGAACCCTCATGGCACAGCCAGCATCCGGGCCCGCGGAAGCAGAAGGCCCCTGTTCCACCCCGCCGGAGCGTGCGGTGCATCCGGTGGACGAGAAGCTCACCCCCTCGCGGCTCCTGCCGGCCGCCCTCCAGCACATCGCCGCCATGTACGCCGGTGTCGTCACCCCTCCGCTGATCATCGGTCAGGCCGTCGGCCTCGACACGGCGGGCATGACCCGGCTCATCGCGGCGAGCCTCCTCATCGCCGGCTGCGCCACCCTGCTCCAGACCCTCGGCATCGGCGGCCTGGCCGGCAACCGGCTGCCGTTCGTCAACGCCGCGTCGTCCGCGGGCATCGCCCCGATGCTCGCCATCGCCGAGACCAACGCGCCCGGGCACCAACTCCCCGCCATCTACGGGGCGGTGCTCGTCGCAGGAGTGTTCTGCCTGGCCGTCGGGCCGTTCTTCGGCAGACTCCTGCGCTTCTTCCCGCCCCTGGTCACCGGCGTCGTCATCACCCTCATCGGGGTCACCCTGATGCCCGTGCCGGTCTCCTGGGCTCAGGGCGGCGACAAGGCGGCCCCCGACTTCGGCGACATGAAGTACCTCGCGCTCGCCGCCTTCACCCTCGTGGTGATCCTGCTGATCCAGCGCTTCGGCCGGGGCTTTCTGCGGCAAGTCGCGCTGCTCATGGGTCTGTTGGTCGGCACGCTGGCCGCCGTGCCCTTCGGGCTCGCCGACTTCTCCGCGCTGCGGGACGCCCCGGCGGCGGCCGTGCCCACCCCGTTCGCCTTCGGCGCGCCGGAGTTCCAGCCGGCCGCGATCCTCTCGTTGTGCATCGTGATGCTCGTCCTGATGACGGAGTCGTCCGCCGGGATGCTCGCCGTCGGGGAGATCTGCGACCGCCGCACCGACGGACGCACCCTCACCAGGGGCCTGCGCACCGACGGCATCGCCACCCTGATCGGCCCCGTCTTCGGCTCCTTCCCCACCAGCGCCTTCGCGCAGAACGTGGGCGTCGTCTCGCTCACCAAGGTCCGCAGCCGTTACGTCGTCGCCGCGGCCGGAGCCGCCCTGCTGGTCCTCGGGCTCTTCCCGGTGCTCGGCGCGGTCGTCTCGCTCGTCCCGATGCCCGTGCTCGGCGGCGCCGGGATCGTCCTCTTCGGCTCGATCGCGGTCAGCGGCATCCGTACGCTCTCCGAAGCCGGCCTGGACGACAGCTCCAACATCATCCTGGTCGCCGTGGCCCTCGGCGCGGGCATCGTCCCGCTCGCCGCGCCCGGGTTCTACGCCGACTTCCCGTCCTGGGCCCAGACCGTCCTGGGCTCCGGAATCAGTGCGGGAGCGCTCGTCGCGGTCCTGCTCAACCTGTTCTTCCACCATCTCGGCACCCACGGCCGCACGGCCGTGGCACTCAAATCCTCCTAGGGTCCTGCCGTGCCCACATCCCGCATGAGAGAAGGAAGCACCATGGCAGCACCGGCAGCCCCCGACCGGGTGGAGCGCATCGTCATCGAGAACTGCTCGATCGCGACCGTCGACGCCGCCGACACCGAGTACGCCTCGGGCCACGTCGTCGTCGCCGGGAACCGCATCGAGTCCGTCGGCGCCGGCCGGGCACCCGAGGGCCTGGAGAACGTCGTACGCCGCATCGACGGAACCGGCCACCTGGCCACCCCCGGCCTGATCAACACGCACCACCACTTCTACCAGTGGATCACCCGGGGCCTCGCCACGGACCACAACCTCTTCAACTGGCTGGTCGCGCTGTACCCGACGTGGGCGCGGATCGACGAGCCGATGGCCCGTGCCGCCGCGCAGGGCTCGCTCGCCATGATGGCGCTCGGCGGCGTCACCACCGCGATGGACCACCACTACGTCTACCCGAAGGGCTCCGGCGACCTGTCCGGCGCCATCATCGGGGCCGCCCGCGACATGGGCGTGCGCTTCACCCTCGCCCGGGGCTCCATGGACCGCAGCGAGAAGGACGGCGGGCTGCCCCCGGACTTCGCGGTGGAGACCCTGGAAGGCGCGCTCGCCGCCACCGAGGCGACCGTCGACGCCCACCACGACGCCTCCTTCGACGCGATGACCCAGGTCGCCGTCGCGCCCTGCTCGCCGTTCTCCGTATCCACCGAACTCATGCGCCAGGGCGCCGAACTGGCCCGCCGGAAGGGCGTGCGGCTGCACACCCACGGCTCGGAGACCGTGGAGGAGGAGAAGTTCTGCCACGAGCTGTTCGGCATGGGCCCGACCGACTACTTCGAGTCCACCGGCTGGCTCGGCGAGGACGTGTGGATGGCGCACTGCGTCCACATGAACGACTCCGACATCGCCGCCTTCGCCCGCACCGGCACCGGCGTCGCCCACTGCCCGTCCTCCAACGCCCGCCTCGCCGCGGGGATCGCCCGCGTCCCGGACATGCTCGCCGCGGGCGTCCCGGTCGGCCTGGGCGTCGACGGCACCGCGTCCAACGAGTCCGGCGAACTCCACACCGAACTGCGCAACGCCCTCCTCATCAACCGCCTCGGCCCGCACCGCGAACGCGCCCTGAACGCCCGTCAGGCGCTGCGCCTCGGCACCTACGGCGGCGCCCAAGTCCTGGGCCGGGCCGCGCAGACCGGCTCGCTGGAGGCGGGCAAGCTGGCCGACCTGGTCCTCTGGAAGCTGGACACCCTCGCCCACGCCTCCATCGCCGACCCGATCACCGCGCTCGTCTTCGGCGCCGCCGCCCCGGTCACCCTGTCGCTGGTCGACGGCAAGCCGGTCGTGGAGTCCGGCCGCCTGGTCACCGCGGACGAGGAGGCCATCGCCCGCGCCACCCGCGACGAGGCCCGCCGCCTCGCGCAGATCGCCGCCGGAGCCTGACGCCCGGCGGCCCCGAAAACGGCCGGCCGAGGGGGACGGCCCTCGGCCCGGCCGCCGCGGACCCGAGCGGGGTCCGCGGCAACCGGGGCGGGAGGCGCGCCGCGCACGCGTACGCGCCTCCCGCCCCGGCGATCCCGGCTGCCCGCACCAGCCGTACGACCTGCCTCACCGCACCACCGCAGCACACGGGGCCCGGTCCGGCGGACCGGCCCCGGCACCACCTCCCTGAACCCCACGTCACCGCCGACGTGTAACCGACCGGAGGAACCGCCGTGGCAGCTACGCCCAGGTTTCGCGACGACGCAAGTGCGACCCCCCACCCCGACGGAGCGCCCGGGGCGGCCCCGTCCGACCGGAAGCATCCGGTCGATGAGACCCTCCCCCCGCTGAAGATGTTCACCAGCGGCCTCCAGCACGTGGCCGCGATGTACGCGGGCGTGGTGGCCCCGCCCATGATCGTGGGGCCCGCCGTGGGCCTCAGCCCCAAGGAGACCGCGTTCCTGATGGGAGCGAGCCTGTTCACCGCGGGCATAGCCACCCTGCTCCAGACGCTCGGCTTCTGGCGGATAGGCGCCCGACTGCCGTTCGTCAACGGCGTCTCGTTCGCCGGTGTGACCCCGATGGTGGCCATCGGCAAGGACCGGGGGCACGACGGGATCGCCGTCATCTTCGGCGCGATCATCGTGGCGAGCCTCCTCGGCTTCGTCCTCGCGCCGTACTTCTGCAAACTGGTGCGCTTCTTCCCGCCCGTGGTCACCGGCACGGTCATCACCCTGATCGGCGTCTCGCTGCTGCCGGTCGCCTTCAACTGGTCCCAGGGCGGCAACGCGACCGCCCACGACTACGGGTCCACCACCAACATCACCATGGCGGCGGTCACCCTCGTCGTCGTGCTGGCGCTGCGCAAACTGCTGCGCGGCTTCCTCCAGCAGATCGCCATCCTGCTGGGCCTGATCATCGGCACGCTCATCGCGATCCCCGTCGGCATCACCGACTTCGGCGCCATCAGGAACGCGGACGCGATCGGCTTCCCCACCCCGTTCCACTTCGGCGCGCCGCAGTTCGAGATCGCCGCGATCGTCTCGATGAGCATCGTGATGCTGGTCTGCATGACCGAGTCCACGGCGGACATGCTGGCCCTCGGCAAGATCGTCGACCGCCCCGCCGACGAACGGACCATCGAGGGCGGACTGCGCGCCGACACCCTGGGCAGCGCCATCAGCCCGCTGTTCAACGGCTTCATGTGCAGCGCGTTCGCGCAGAACATCGGCCTGGTCGCGATGACCAAGGTGCGCAGCCGCTTCGTGGTCGCGGCCGGCGGCGGCATCCTGATCCTGCTCGGCCTGGTCCCGGTGGCCGCGTCCGTCATCGCGCTGGTGCCGCTGCCGGTCCTCGGCGGCGCGGGCATCGTCCTGTTCGGGTCGGTCGCCGCGAGCGGCATCCAGACCCTGGCCGGCGCCGCGCTGGAGAAGGGCGAGAACGCGCTGATCGTCGCGGCCGCCGTCGGGGTCGGGCTGATACCCATCGCGGCGCCCGACTTCTACCACGCCTTCCCGAAGGACCTCCTCGTCGTCCTCGACTCGGGCATCTCCACCGGCTGCGTCGTGGCGATCCTCCTCAACCTGGCCTTCAACCACCTCGGCCGGAAGCCGGACCCGGAGGCCGGGACCGCGCCCGGCGGCCACGACCCGGTGAAGGCGATGGAGGTGGCCGCCCACTGACGTACAGTCGGCCGACTGTGGCGCGTGCGGGGGTTGGCCGTACGCGCCACAGCCGGTTCAGTCGATGTGGAAGTCGTCCCCGTACACCTGCCAGTCGAGCGGCGGGTCCAGGTTCAGATTGCCGTTCCGCAGGAAGACCCGCTGGGCGTCGTCCACCCGGCTGGTGTCCGAGTGGGCCTCCTCCTGCTTCATGGCCCGGACCCGTTCGTCCAGGAAGGCGTCGAGGAAGGCCACCTCGTCACCGCCCCGGGCCGGCGGCTTGGCCCGTGCCAGCGCCCGCTGCCGGATGGAACCGAAGCTCGCGCTGTCGTCACCGTCGCCGTGCATCACCATGGCGTCGTAGTACGCGAACTGGCCGAGCGTGCCCAGCCCGTCGCTCCTGCCCCGGCTGACGGCCGGGTCGAAGTACACCCGGTCGCGCTCGTCGTCCTGCGCCCGCCGGAAGCCGGGGTCCCGGGCGGCCGTCTTCCAGGCCTCCTGGAAGCCCGGGTCCAGTCCGTCGTGCGAGTCGCCGCCGTCCACCTCGCGCAGGGCCGGCAGATACCCGGCCAGTACGTTGTCCGGCTTGCGCCGGGTGTACAGCTCCACCAGGTCGAGCATGTCGCCGGTGCCGGAGCAGAAGCCGATGATGCCCGCGGTGTAGCCGCGGCCGTCGCCGATGTCCTCGATGTAGCCGTACTGCGCCTTCCAGTCCAGCGTGGAGTTCTCCGCGCTGGAGACCAGTTGCATGGCGATGTCCTTCTTCGCCGGGTCGTCGAGACCGGCCGAGGCGGTGGCGGGCACCTTGCACTCCTTCGCATCTGGCGAGTCGAGCCGCGGACCCCCAGGCTACGGGCCCTTGATCTCGTAGCTGTCCCCGTACACCTTCCAGGCCAGCGGAGGGTCCAGATCCAGATTGCCCCGGTCCAGGAACACGCGTTGCGCGGTCTCGACCCGGCTGGTGTCGCTGTGCGAGGGCTCCTCCCGGATCGCGTCGACGCGGGCGTCGAGGAAGGCGTCGAGATACGAGGTCTCGTCACCGCCGTCGGCGGGGGTCCTGGCCGCGTCGAGCGCCTGACTCCGGATCGTACGGAAACCGGTGGTGCCGTCCGCGTCGGCCTCCCCGTGCATCACGTACGCGTCGTAGTAGACGAACTGGCCCAGCGTGCCCAGCCCGTCCTGCTTCGCGCGGCGCACCGCAGGATCGAAGTACGAGGCGTCCCGCTCGGCGTCCTGCGCCTCCCGGAACCTGGTGTCGCCCGCCGCCTCGGCCCAGGCCCGGGTGAACGGGGAGCCGAGCCCCGTGTGCGCGTCGCTGCCCTTCACCTTCCGGAGCGCGGGCAGGAACCGTTCCAGCGCGTTGCCCGGCCGGGACTCCGCGTACCGCTCCACGACCCGGAGCATGTCGCCGGTGCCGGAGCAGAAGCCGATGATGCCGCCCGTGTAGCCGCGGCCGTCACCGATGTCCTCGATGTAGCCGTACTGCGCCTTCCAGTCCAGTGTCGAGTTCTCCGCGCTGGAGACCAGTTGCATGGCGATGTCCTTCTTCGCCGGGGCCGCGAGCCCGTCCGCCCCGTCCTTGCCGGACGAACCCCCGGCCTGGGCGCAGCCGGAGAGTGTGGTGGCCGACATCAGGAGGGCGGCGAGCGGGGTGACCAGGGCGCGCGGAGTGAGCTTCACCGGTCCAGCCTGCCAGGCCAGGGGCGTGTTCCCGGCGCATTCGGCGGTAGCGTCGGGGGCATGGATGATCAGTCTGTGGTGGATGTCGGCGACGTGCGGCTGGCGTACCGGAGCTGGGGTGACCCCTTCGGGTCCCCCGTCGTACTGCTGCACGACCTCGGCGCGAGCGCGGCGAGCTGGGAAGCGGCCGGGAGCCTGCTGGGGCGGGAGTGGCGGGTGTACGGAATCGACCTGCGCGGCCACGGCGAGAGCGACTGGCCCGACGACTACGACCTGGAACTGATGCGCGACGACGTGCTCGGGTTCCTGGACGAGTGCGAACTGGACCGGGCCGGTGTGGTCGGCCACGGCATGGGCGGGGTCGTCGCCCACCTCCTCGCCCAGGAGCACCCGGACCGGGTGGAGCGGCTGGTGCTGGTGGAGACCCCGCCGCCGTTCCCCGGGGCGGCGGGCCCGGCCGTCGAGCCGGACGGGCCCGCCGACTACGACGAGGCGGTGCTCGCGTCGGTCAACGGCGAGCTGGCGGACCCGGATCCGGCGTGGGCGCGGGGCCTCGGGGAGATCGTCGCGCCGACGCTGATGCTGGCGGGCGGACCGGCGAGCACGATGCCGCAGGGGCGCCTCCAGGACATGGCGTCGATGATCCCCGACTGCCACCTGGTCACGATGGGCGGCGGACACCGTCCGCACGAGGCCGATCCGGAGCAGACGGCTCAGCGGATCACGGAGTTCTTCACGAGCTGAGGGAGCGCGCTCCGGCGCGGGCGCCGAGGGCGTGCGCCGTCGGCGCCCTCAGGCCCCCGGCCGCCAGTCCGGCCGCCGCCCGCCCCTGGCCACCGCCCGGTCCAGCAGCGGCGCGTCGTCCGCGACCGGCACCGGCGGTCCGAACGGGGCGGGGTCGTCGCCCTGGTCGGCCAGCAGGGCGAGCGTGTTGCGCAGGTGGGCCTCGTCGGCGTCGAAGGGCTGCCCGGTCGCCTTCGCGAGGTCCCAGCCGTGCAGGACCAGCTCGTTGAGCGCGACCATCCCCGCGACCTGGCCGGGCAGGTCCACGCCGCCCGCCCTGGTCATGCCCTCCCAGGCGTCGGGGGCCCGCCAGGCGGCCACCATCCCGTCGAGCGCCGCGGGCAGCGTGGTGCGCCAGCCGGATCCGAGGACGCCGGTCTCCACGGAGGGCGCCGAGTCGGTGGCCGGTCCCGGCTCCTTGCGGGCGGCGTCGCGGAAGGCGACGGCCAGGCCCTCGATATGGGCGAGGAGGGCGCCCACGGTCACGCCTGGGCAGGGGGTCGCGGCCCCCAGCGCCGCGTCGTCCACGGCGTCGAGCTGTGCGGTGATCCGGCGCGCGGCCGGTTCGAGGTCGAGCGGTTGTGTGTCCATAGCAGTGCAGACTGCCGGACCGCCGCCCACTCATCGGTCAGCGCACCACGTGTCCCCGCAGAACGATCCGGCCGGGGTGGTCGAGCACCGCCGGATCGGCGGCCGGGTCGGTGTCGTACGCGACGAGGTCGGCCGGCGCCCCGTCCACCAGACCCGGCAGGCCGAGCCAGGACCGGGCCGTCCAGGACGCCGCGCCGAGCGCCGCCTCGGCCGGCAGCCCGGCCCGGAGCAGCCAGGACGCCTCGCTCGCGACGGTCCCGCAGGGGAACGAATCGGTGCCGGCCAGCACCGTGACGCCCGCCTCGTGGGCGGCCCGGACGTTGCCGGACATGCCCTCCCAGCCGGACAGCCACAGATCGCGGCGCACGCTCGGCTCCCGCGCCCTCATCGCGTCCACGCCCCTGCCGAACGCCGCCAGCGTCGGGACGAACGCCGTGCCCTGCGCCGCCATCCGGTCCAGCAGCCCGGGGTCCAGATGCATGCCGTGCTCCAGGCTGTCCGCCCCCGCGAGGACCGCGTTGCGGGTCCCCTCGGCGGTCTGGCAGTGCACCGCGACCTTGCCGCCCGCCGCGTGGACGGCGGTCACCACCTCGGTGAGCAGGGCGAGCGGCACCGCGGGCTCGTCCAGCCGCCAGTCCCCGACGACCTTGCACCAGCCGGAGGAGGCCGCGGACTCCTCCACGGCCGCCCGGACGAGCTCCGCCTCGCTCACGTCCCGGCCGAAGCCGGGGAAGAACCGGCCGGGTGTGGCCAGCCACCGGCCCGCCGACGTGACCCGGGGCAGCTCCGGATCGTCGTCCACCCAGGACGGCATCCGCGCGGCCGTGCCCGGGGTGCGGACGGCGAGGACCCCGGCGTCGCGGTGCTCGCGCAGCTGCTCGCGGAGCATGTCGTCGTCGAACGGGACGGCCGTGTCCACCGTCCCGGGGTGGGTGTGCACGTCGACCAGGCCCGGCAGCAGCCAGCCCCCGTCCACCACCGTCTCGGCGTGCCGCCCGGCGGACCCGCCCGGCGGGGTGCCCTCCCGCAGCACCTCGCCGTCGATCCAGAACGTCCGCTCCTCGCGTTCCGGCAGAACCACACCTCGTATGCACAGCATCCGCCGACGGTACGTCAACCGCCGCGCCCCGAGCGCCGGGTGGGGGCACACCGGCACATTGCGGAAGGTTCGGCTCCGGGCTCTTGTCGGAGGGGCCCGGCCCATGCGATACAGGTCTGGACCATTGCTCCTGGACGGAAGGCACCACCGTGCGATCCCCTCACACGCGTCGCGCGCCGGCTTGCGCCGCCGCCCTGCTCCTCGCCGCACTCGCCACGGCCTGCGGCTCCGGCTCGGGTTCCGACTCCGAGGCCCGCGGGGACACCAGCAGGCCCACCGCCCCGCGCGGGGTCACGGTGCAGGCGAGCAGCGCCACCTCCGCGCACGTGATGTGGAAGGCCGCCACCGACGACACGGCCGTCACCGGCTACGAGGTCTACCGGGAGGGCAAGAAGGTCAAGGCCGTCCCCGCGTCCAAGGTGATGATCGACGTGGAGGGGCTCACCGCGTCGACCGCCTACAGCTTCACCGTCCGCGCCCGCGACGCCGCCGGCAACCTCTCCGCGCCCAGCGCGGTCGTCCGCGTCACCACCCCCGCCCCCACGCCCGCCGACCACGGGCCCCCCACCCGGCCGGTGAAACTGCGCGGCAAGGCCGACGGCAACCGGGCCGCCACCCTCTCCTGGGGCGGCTCCACGGACGACATCGGCGTCACCGCGTACGACATCTACCAGGAGGGCACCCGCATCCACACCGTGCCGGGGACCGGAACCACGGCACGGCTGACCGGGCTGCGCCCCGGCACGGCCTACACCTTCACCGTGCGGGCCCGCGATGCCGCGAACACCTCCTCGCCGGACAGCAACGCCTTCCACCTCACCACCGCGTCGGCCCCCGGAGCCCCGGCGAACACCGCACCCACCGGCCTGCGGGCCACGACCAAGGTCCAGGGCAAGGAGTACGCCGTCGACCTGGAGTGGGCACCGCCCAAGGCGTACGGCGAGATCCGCACGTACCAGCTGTACCTGGACGGCAAGATGACCACCACCATCGCCTGGGGCGACGAACCGCCCACCGAACGGGCGACCTACCAGTACACCACCGCCGAACCGCGCGGCACCAGCCACGCGATCACGCTGCGCGCCCAGCTGCCCGACGGCAAGTGGGGCGACTTCTCGGACCCGCTCACGGTGGTCCTCGGCAAGTGAGCCCGCGTCAGAGGGGGACGCGGACCGTCTCGATCCACCTGGGCGGCTGCGGGGCGTCCGCCCCGATGAGCGCGGCGACGAGCCTGCACGAGGGCGACTCGTCCGGCCACGGGGTGTACCCGTCGGTGAGGACCACCACGATGCCGGGCCGCTCCGGGGCGGCCAGGGCCCTCGCGATGCCCACCCGCATGTCCGTGCCGCCGCCCCCGCCCAGCGCGACCTGGTCGGCGGAGGTCACCCGCGAGACGGCGTGCACATCGGCGTCGCAGGCCAGCACGGAGACCCGGTTGCCCCGGATGCCCACCTCCCGGAGCACCCCGGTGACCTCGCCCAGCGCGGCCGCCAGTTCGTCGTCGCCCATCGAGCCCGAGGTGTCGACGACGACGGCCACCCGGGGCAGCGGGCGGCGCAGCGTCGGCAGGACGACGCCGCGCAGGGCCGCGCTGCGCCGGGACGGGCGGCGGTAGGTGTAGTCCACGGCCCCGGAGGCCCAGGCCGCCGCCTCCCGTACCGCTCCGGCGAGCGCCTGCCGCCAGTCCACGGTCGGCTCCAGGACCTCTTCGGCCCACCGCCGCCAGCCCGCCGGCAGGGTGCCCCGGGTGCGCTGGTGGGCCCGCATCGACTCGGCCGTACGCCTCCGCAGCGCCTCCGCCTCCGTCGTGCCCAGCGGGGACGGCCCCTCCGCACCGGGCAGCTCCCACGGCTCGGGGCGGCCGTGCGCGCCCGAACCGCAGTTGTGCGGCGGCGGTCCCGGCGGCAGCGCGGGCAGGTACGTCTCGAAGAGCTGACCGGTCGGCAGCCCGAAGAGCCCCGGCTCCACCCGCCCCTCCGGCAGCGCCAGTCCGTCGCTGATCAGGTCGTCGTTGATCTCGCAGTCCTGGGCCACGTTGACCCGGTGCGCGTCGCGCTGGTCGGCCGCCGGGAGCCGGGCCGCACGGCCGTGGTGGTCGCGCAACAGATGCGCGACCTCGTGCACCCACACCCCGGCCAGCTCGGCCACCGGCGTCCGCGCCACGAAGGCGGGCGACACATAGCACCGCCAGTGCCGGTCCACGCCCATCGTCGGCACCCGGTCGCTCTCGACCACCGACAGCGCGTACAACGCCGTCGCGAGATAGGGGCGGTCGCTCGCCGCCCGGTACCGCGCGGCGAGCAGTTTGGTGTGGTCCAGCGGGAGCCGCGCGGGTACGGCCATGGCCTCAGGCGCTTCCCGGCAGCGCGCCGGAGAGCTGGAGGAGTTCCAGGAAGGCGTCGATGCCCTCCGGCACCGGCCAGTCGGGGTCCCGCATCGACGCCAGGTCCACCGCCGCCCGCGCGGCCACGTCCGGGACGCCCGCCGCGACGGCCTTCGCCAGCACCGCCCAGCCCGCCTCCCAGCGGGGCCGGGTCAGTTCGGCCTGGACGGCGGCCACCACCGCGATCAGGAACGCCAGTTGCCGGTCGCCGCGGTCGGGCAGCGCGAAGGCGTCCGGATCGGCCAGCACCCGGTCCGGATCGGGCAGGTCCAGGTTCTCCAGGTACGACAGGAGCTCGATGCCCGCCCCGTCCCCGACGGCCCCCGTCAGGGCGGCGGCGACGGCGTCCCGGCCGGTGCCGGTCGCGTAGCCGGTGGCGAGCAGCCGCAGCGCCATGTCCCAGGTCCGGGGCGACGGCCAGGCCCTGCCCCGGCCCTCCGCGTCGGCCGGGAGGTGGTGCACCAGACCGGGGCGCGCGGTGAGGAATCCGGAGACCGCGCCCCGGGCCCGGGCCACCGCACCGGCGGTCCGGGCGGGGTCGACCACGGGAACGGGCGCCTCGGGCCAGGTGCCGGCCATGCCGCGTGCCACGGTGCGCGGGTCGTGCGTCCAGGACAGGTGCACGAAGCGGTTGGCGAGCGGGGGGCTCAGGTGCCAGCCGTCCGCCGCGCTCGACGGCGGATTGGCCGCCGCGACGATGCGCACGGCGTCGGGGAGCTTCAGGCTGCCCACCCGGCGTTCCAGGACGACCCGCAGCAGGGCGGCCTGCACGGCCGGGGGAGCGGAGGACAACTCGTCGAAGAACAGCAGCCCCTGGCCCTTGCGGGCGAGCCGGACCGCCCAGTCCGGCGGCGCCATCGGGACCCCGGTCGTGGCCGGGTCGTCCCCGACGACGGGCAGCCCCGCGAAGTCGGACGGCTCGTGCACGCTGGCGATGACGGTCTCCAGGTCCAGGCCGAGGCCCGCGGCGAGCTGTTCGAGCCCGGCCGACTTCCCGATGCCCGGCTCGCCCCAGAGCAGCACCGGCTGATTGGCGGTCACCGCCAGGCCCAGCGCTTCGAGCTGTGGGTTGGCGACCGTCTCGGTGCGGGTGGCGCGCAGCCGCCGGTTGAGCGCGTCGGCGGCGTCCAAGGGGTGCGGCGGCGCCTGCGGGGGGACGCCCGGGGCCACGGTGCTCACGCGTCCTCACCTTCCTCTTGCTCGTCGGCGTCGTAGTCGTCCTCGTCGTCGTTCCACTCGTCCCACCACTCCGAGCCGACGTCCGGGTGCTCCTTCAGCACGCGTTCCGCGAGGAACCGCAGATCGGTCCGCCGGTACTTGCGGATCATCTGTTCCAGCGAGAGTTCGGTCTGGTCGCTCACGTCGATCCGGGCGCCCGCGTCGAGCAGGTCCCGGACGAGTGCCGCCGTCCCGCCCCCCGAGACGGCGACGCTCAGCGGGGTGCGCTCGCGGTGGTCCCTGGCCTCCAGGTCGAGGCCGGCCGCCAGCAGCCGGGGGAGCAGCACGGTGTGGTCGAGCAGGGGCAGGACGTGGAGCAGCGTGTGCCTGCCGCCGTCCCGGACGCGCGGGTCGACGCCCGCGTCCAGCAGTGCCAGGACCCCGGCCGTGTCGCCGTGCTGGGCGCGCAGGAAGAGGTCGCGCCGCTGGGCGGCCAGCGCCCTGGGCAGCCGGCCCGTCCCGGTGCGGCAGGTGTGCTCGACGGCGAAGCAGCCGGTGACCGCCCCGCCGAACGCGCGCAGGGCGCTCTCCCGCTGCCGTTCCTGCGCGGTGTGCGGGGAGTCCAGCGTCCCGTCCCGGAAGCGGACCTCGTGCCAGTCGCCCCGGCAGCGCACCCGCACCGGGGCGGGCGGTGTGACCCCCGGCGGACCGGACGGCCCCCGGTGGTCCGGGAAGAGCGACCGGGCCACCAGCGGATGCAGGTCCGCCGGGGTCTGGACGCCGTCGCTGAGCAGGTCCAGGTCGGGCAGCCTGCGCCAGAGCGCCTCGGGGAGGAAGGCCGCGCCCGTGGCGGCCTCGCGGGTGACGACCTTGACCCGCAGCCGGCCGCCGAGGCCGGGGCCGGGGCCGGTGAAGTCGAGCAGGACGCGGGCCCGCCAGTCGTGGCCGATCTGGAACCGCTCCGCCGTGCCGAGCGCGGCGAACCGGCGCACCTCCGCCGCCAGCCGGGGCACGTCCAGCGCGAGACCGGCCACGATCGTCTCGGGGGCGGTCCGGTAGTACGAGGGCATCTCCGGGGGTGTCGGGTCCCACTCGGCCCCGGCCGCGGCCAGCGCCTCGGCCACGCGGCCCTCGTGGTGCAGCAGGTTCAGCCACTCGGCGCGGGCCACCGCGTCGCCGTCGCCCGGGTCGCCGTGCGGCAGCCGGGCCACCGGAAGCGGTGTGCCGTCTGCGGCGAGGAACGGCAGCCGGTCCGCGCCGCCGGCCCGGGCGCGCAGTTCGTGCGCCCGGCTCGCGCGCCACAGGTGCCCGAGAGGCCTCCAGTCGTCGGTGAGGTCGGCCGTGGCCCGGCGCCGCAGCGGGCCGAACCGGAGCGGGACGCGTTGAGGACCGTCGGCCATGGGCGGCGTGGACAGGTGGAGGAAGGCGTCCGGCGCGGAGCCGTAGGACGCGAGGAGGACGGTCCGGTCGGTCGCCAGGGTCGAGCGGCCCGCGAGGATGCGGGGCAGGTGCCAGCGCAGCAGGTCCGGCACCAGGTCCCGGAGGTCGGCGAGGAGGGCTTCGGCGACCTCGGTGCCGTACCGGGCGGAGACCTGGTCCGGGTCGACGCGGACGTCGAAGCCGGCCGCCGTGCAGGCCCCGCGCCAGTCGCCGGCCTCCCGCAGGGCGGCGGACTCCTCGATCACGGAGCGCGGCACGGCGTAACGCCGGACCTGGCGCCAACTGGACGCCTCCTGCGGAGACAGGAACGGCCGGACGTCCCGAGGGTTCATCGGTACAGGCTCCTGACCGCGCGCAGATCGGCGTGTGCCCCGCCGTCCGGGCGCAGCAGTGCCGCGAAGGAGCGCTTCACCCGGCGCGGCAGCCCGGGGCCCAGGCCCACGTACTCCAGCCGGGACCCGGGCGCGACGGCGGCGAGCAGGGTCTTCGCGCCACGGCCGGTCAGCCCGGTGTGGCTGAGTTCGAGGCGGCGCAGCGGACTGCCGGGCAGCGCCTCGGCCAGCGCGTGCGCCCCGAGGTCCCCGGTGGCGTTGGGCGGGGCGCCCAGGCTGCGTTCCGAGGGCGGCCGGCCCAGGTCGAGCGCCTCGATCCCGTCGAGCGCACCGGCCAGGGCGCGGGCTCCGTCGGGCCCGATGCCGTTGCCGCCCAGGCCGAGCCGGATCGGGCGGGCGGGGTCGGCGGCGCCCGCGAGGACGGCGGCGCCCTCGTCGCCGAGGTGGTTGGACGGGAGGTAGAGCTCCCGCACCCCCGCGTCCAGGATCAGCCGGGCCAGCAGCGGCGCGGCGTCGGCGCCCAGGCCGTTCCCGCCGAGGAAGAGCCGTTCGACGGGGCGCGGACGGGTGCTCAGGACGTCCAGCAGGGCGGCCAGTCCGTCGGCCGTGACCCCGGTGTTGACCAGGTCCAGGGTGCGCAGGGCGGTGTTGCGGCGCAGCATCGGCACCAGGGCGCGGACGCCCGCGTCGCCGAGGGGGTTGCGCTTGAGCCAGAGGGCCCGGGCGGTGACGTCGTCGGCCAGGGCGGAGGCGAGGGCGGTGGCCCCCGCGACGCCGATGCGGTTGCAGCCGAGGTAGAGGGTGTGCAGCCCGTGCCCGGACCGGGCCACCGCCGCGGCCACGGCCGAAGCGCCGTCGTCGCCGAGCGAGTTGGTGCCGAGCAGTACGTGGGTGGCGTGCGGGGAGCGGGCGACGGCGGGCATGATCCGGGCGGCGCCCGCCGCACCGAGTCCCTGCTTGCAGAGATCGACCCGCCCGTCGGCGCGCAGCGCGCCCAGCGGGAACGTCTCGTCCGCCTCCACGGGCTCCGCCGCCGCCAGGCGGTCGAGCAGCGCCCCGAGCAGCGCCGGATCGGCGAGGGGCAGGTCCGGATGTTCAATGGCCGGACAGCGCACCGGCATCGGCTGCGACATCACTTACCCCCGTCTGTGAAAAGGCGGCAAGACCGGTCGGATTCGAACCGACGTCCTCCAGCTTGCTGCTAGGTGTTCTGTCCCGGGAGGTTGTGGACGGGTGATGCACGTCTCGACTGAGGGATCTTGAATGGGTGAGGGCCTTCCGGGTTCGGTGTGGATT
>NZ_JBFAUP010000020.1:0-129963 GCF_040679335.1 Streptomyces sp. NPDC052299
AAGCAGGCCGGGGTATCAACATATCTGGCGTTGACTTTTGGCACGCTGTTGAGTTCTCAAGGAACGGACGCTTCCTTTGTACTCACCCTTTCGGGCTTTCCTCCGGGCGCTTCCCTTCGGTCTTGCGTTTCCGACTCTATCAGACTCTTTCGTGTCCGATTCCCGGTCGAAGCGGGTCTTTCCATTTGCCTTTCGGCTGCCTTTCGGCGTGTCCACTACTTTAGCGGACTCTCCCGTTTACTCATAATCGAGTCAGCGGGATTGAATTCCGGCATGCCGAAACCCGCACCCTCTGGGGTGAGTCGTAGGTAGTGGTTGGCCGCTTCAGGTCTGCGCGGCTCTCGATCCGATGGACCGAACCAACAGCTGTACCCGTGTCAAGCGACTCGGACAACATTAGGGGGCCCTTCCGGGCGAGTCAAGTTGACCTGCGGCGCGGCACATGGGCCCGGTACGGGCTCACCGTGGGGTCGCCGTCGATCCAGAACCGCCAGGGGTGCACCGCCCCGTCCCCGCCCACCCCGGTCCGCGGACCACTGCGCACCTGGTCACGAGCGGGCGGGGTGCCGTGGAGCACGGAGAGCTCGGCGCCCTCGTGGGCGATGGCGTCGGTGCCGTCCAGCGCGCGGCCGATGTCCAGGGCGGTCGCGAGGCGGGCGGGCCCTTTGGCCAGTTCCTTGTCATTACGGGCCGAAACTCGACGTTTGCGCGTCAGCTCGGCGCCCTCCAGAATCTCGCCGGCCCGCAGCAGCACCCCGCTCGCCCTGCCCTCCGGACCGCACACCAGGTTCATGCAGTGCCACATCCCGTACGTGAAGTAGACGTACGCGTGGCCCGGCGGGCCGTACATCGCTTCGTTCCGTCGCGTCCGGCCCCGGAAGGCGTGCGAACCCGGGTCGATCTCGCCGGCGTACGCCTCCACCTCGGTGAGGCGCAGGGCGATCGGGCCCTCCGGGGTGTTGCGGACCAGGGTGCGTCCCAGGAGGTCGGGCGCCACCTCCAGTACGGGGCGGTCGAAGAAGTCCCGCGTCAGCGGCGTACGGTCCGGGCCATCGATCATGAGGTTCGAGGTTACTGGGAACCGACTACGGTCGTCGCGCGTATGTAGGGGTCAGGACCTAGGAGGAGAAAACATGGGCTTCAAGCGGCTGCTCGCGAGCATGGGTGCCGGTGGCGCCTCGGTGGAGACCGAGCTGAGCGAGGTCAACGTCGTCCCGGGCGGGGTCGTCCAGGGCGAGGTGCGGATCCAGGGCGGCTCGGTCGACCAGCAGATCGAGGGGCTCTCCGTGGGTCTTCAGGCCCGGGTCGAGGTCGAGGGCCAGGACCAGGAGTACAAGCAGGACATCGAGTTCACCAAGCTGCGCGTCGGCGGCGCCTTCGAGGTGCGGGCGGGCGCGGTGCACGTCGTGCCGTTCGGCCTGGAGATCCCCTGGGAGACGCCGATCACCATGTTCGCCGGCCAGCACCTGCACGGCATGAACATCGGGGTGACGACGGAGCTGGAGATCGCGCGGGCCGTGGACTCCGGCGACCTGGACCCGATCAACGTGCACCCGCTGCCTGCCCAGGAGGCCATCCTCGACGCCTTCGGCCGGCTGGGCTTCAGCTTCCGCAGCGCCGACATGGAGCGCGGCCACATCCGCGGTACGCGGCAGCGGCTGCCGTTCTACCAGGAGATCGAGTTCCACCCGCCGCAGCAGTACCGGGGGCTGAACCAGGTGGAGCTGTCGTTCGTCGCGGACGACCGCGAGATGGACGTCATCCTGGAGATGGACAAGAAGGCGGGTCTCTTCAGCGAGGGCAGCGACTCGTACCGCGCGTTCAAGGTCGGTCTGCACAACTTCCACGAGACCGACTGGGCGGCATATCTGAACCAGTGGCTGGCGCAGGTCGGCGGGCAGCGCAACTGGCTCTAGGGTCGGAGGGGTCATCCGACAGAGCCGACAGAGAGGTGCTGACGTGACCGAGCCGAAGAGGGCGCCGCTGCCGCACGACTTCCATCCGGAGGTTCCCTCGTTCACCGTGGTGAGCGAGGACGCCGCCCCGGGCGCCGTGCTCTCCGACGCACAGGTGTACGCGGCGGGGAACACCTCGCCGCAGCTGCGGTGGGAGGGCTTTCCGGCGGAGACCAAGAGCTTCGCCGTGACGTGCTTCGACCCCGACGCGCCCACGGGCAGCGGGTTCTGGCACTGGGTGCTCTTCGACATCCCCGCGTCCGTCACGGAGCTGCCGGCCGGCGCGGGCGGCGGGAAGTTCGAGGGGCTGCCCGCAGGGGCCGTGCACGCGCGCAACGACTACGGGACCAAGGACTTCGGCGGCGCCGCCCCGCCGGCCGGAGAGAACCACCGCTACGTGTTCACCGTGTACGCGGTGGACACCGAGAAGCTGGGCCCCGACAGCGACGCCTCGCCGGCGGCCGTCGGGTTCAACCTGCGGTTCCACACCCTGGGCCGGGCCCAGTTGGTCACCGAGTACGCGGAGCCCGCCGACAACGCCTGAGCACCAAAACGTCCGCATCCGTTTGCCCTGCCCTGGTCCTGGAGAGATCAGGGCAGGGCATTTTTTAATGCGTTGTCCATCACGGCGTGCCGGGGCCAGAGTTGATCCGGGCCTGCCAGGGGGCGGCCGGCACACGGGAGGTGGGCGGGATGCGGGACACGCTGGTACTGAACGCGAGCTTCGAGCCGCTGTCGACAGTGACGCTGAACCGTGCGGTGGTGCTGATCCTTCAGGACAAGGCCGTCGTCGAGCAGTCCCACCCCGGCCTTCGGATGCGCGGCGCCGATGTGGACATCCCGGTGCCCCGGGTGATCCGCCTGTGCCGGTACGTACGGGTGCCGTTCCGAAGACAGGCGCCGTGGTCCAGGAGGGGGGTCCTGGTCCGGGACCAGCACCGGTGCGCGTACTGCGGGAAGCGGGCGAGCACCGTCGACCACGTGGTGCCGAAAGCGCAGGGCGGGCAGGACACCTGGCTCAACACGGTGGCCTCCTGCGCCGAGGACAACCACCGCAAGGCGGACCGTACGCCGGAGCAGGCGGGGATGCCGTTGCTGCGGAAGCCCTTCGTGCCGTCCCCCGCGGAGGCGATGCTGCTGGCGCTGGGGGCCGGCGACCGCTCGGCGCTGCCGGAGTGGCTGGCGCGCAGCGCGGCGTAGCCGCCGTACGCCCGGCGATGTGAGCGAGGCCCGTCTCCCCCGAGGGAGGCGGGCCTCGGTCGTTCAGCGGAGCAGCAGCTGGACGATGGCGGCCGTGCCGACGGCGACGATGAGGGCGCGCAGCAGGGCGGGGCTGAGGCGGCGGCCGACCGTGGCGCCGATCTGGCCGCCGATGGCGGAGCCGACCGCGATCAGGACGACGGCGGTCCAGTCGAAGTCGGCGACGAAGAGGAAGAACAGCGCGGCGATGCTGTTGACGACGGCGGCGAGGACGTTCTTGACGGCGTTGAGGCGCTGGATGGTGTCGTCCACCAGCATGCCCATCAGGGAGAGGTAGATGATCCCCTGCGCTGCCGTGAAGTAGCCGCCGTAGACGCTGGCGAGGGTCAGGCCGATGTAGAGCAGGGGGCCGCCGTCGGGGTGGGCGGACGTTCCGGTCCGGGCGCGCCGGTCCTGGACGGCCTTGCTGATGCGCGGTTGCAGGATGACCAGGACGAGGGCCAGGGCGACCAGGACCGGGACGATGGTCTCGAAGGCCGTCGAGGGCAGGGCCAGGAGCAGGGTGGCACCGGTCAGGCCACCGATGAGGGCGCCCACGGTGAGCTTGAGGACGCGGGAGCGCTGGCCTTCGAGCTCCTTGCGGTAGCCGATCGCGCCGCTGATGGAGCCGGGGATCAGGCCGAGCGCGTTGGAGACGGTGGCGGTGACCGGGGGGAGGCCGGTGGCGAGCAGGACGGGGAAGGTGATCAGCGTGCCGGAGCCGACGATCGTGTTGATCGTGCCGGCGCTGATTCCCGCGGCGAAGACGGCGAGCATCTCCCAGATGGACATGACGTATCCCCCGTGCGTGATCGGTGCTTGCTGCACGAATCATGCACGGGGGGTGTACACGTCAGTCGACCGGGGGTTCCTCGCGCCGTTCCTGGCCGGTGTTGAAGCCGGGAGCGCCGGAGCCGAGGTTGCCGAAGGCGCCGCTGAGGCCCTTGAGGGCGTCGCCGATCTCGCTGGGCACGATCCAGAGCTTGTTGGCGTCGCCCTCGGCGATCTTCGGCAGCATCTGGAGATACTGGTACGACAGGAGCTTCTGGTCCGGGTCGCCCGCGTGGATGGACTCGAAGACCGTACGGATGGCCTGGGCCTCGCCCTCCGCGCGCAGGGCGGCGGCCTTGGCCTCACCCTCGGCGCGCAGGATCGCGGACTGCTTCTCGCCCTCCGCGGTGAGGATCGCGGACTGCCGGGTTCCCTCGGCCTGGAGGATGGCGGCGCGCTTGTCGCGGTCGGCGCGCATCTGCTTCTCCATCGAGTCCTGGATGGAGGTGGGCGGCTCGATCGCCTTGAGCTCGACGCGGTTGACGCGGATGCCCCACTTGCCGGTGGCCTCGTCCAGGACGCCGCGCAGGGCCGCGTTGATCTCCTCGCGGGAGGTGAGGGTCCGCTCCAGGTCCATGCCGCCGATGATGTTGCGGAGGGTGGTGACGGTGAGCTGCTCGATGGCCTGGATGTAGCTGGCGACCTCGTACGTCGCGGCCCGGGCGTCGGTCACCTGGTAGTAGATGACGGTGTCGATGTTGACGACCAGGTTGTCCTGGGTGATGACGGGCTGCGGCGGGAAGGGCACGACCTGCTCGCGCAGGTCGATCCGGTTGCGGATCGAGTCGATGAACGGGACGACGATGTTGAGGCCCGCGTTGAGGGTGCGGGTGTACCGGCCGAAGCGCTCCACGATGGCGGCGCTGGCCTGCGGGATGACCTGGATCGTCTTGATCAGGGCGATGAAGACGAGCACCACCAGAATGATCAGGACGATGATGATCGGTTGCATCGTTTCCTCGTGCCCTTCGGTTGATGATCGTCATCGAGTCTGACAGAACGCGCCTTGGTGTGGGGGCAGTTCGGTCACATGACGACGGCCGTCGCCCCGTCGATGTCCACGACGTCCACGTGATCGCCGGGCTCGTAACTGAATCCGGGGTCGAAGGGACGCGCCGACCAGACCTCACCGGCCAGCTTGATGCGGCCACCGCCGCCGTCCACCCGTTCCAGGACGACGGCCTGACGGCCCTTCAGGGCGTCGATCCCGGTGGGGTGCACGGGCGCACGGTCCGCGCGTTGCCGCCCGGCGATCACGCGCACCACGGCCGTCAGCGCCACCGAGACGATGACGAAGACCAGAACCTGGGCGACGATTCCGCCGCCTAGGGCCGCGACGACCGCGGCGGCGACGGCCCCCACGGCGAACATGCCGAATTCGGGCATCGCGGTCAGGACGAGCGGAATGCCCAGTCCCACCGCGCCGATCAGCCACCACACCCACGCGTCGATGTCCACGTGGTCATCGTAGGACCGTATGCACCCTTACGGACAGGGCGCGACGGTCAACCGGCCCTAGCCGAGCGGCAGTCCGCGGGCGGTGTAGCGGTCGCCCTGGTGCTCGACGACGAGGGGCAGGCCGAAGCAGAGGGAGAGGTTGCGGGAGGTGAGCTCGGTCTCCATGGGGCCGGCGGCGAGCACCTTGCCCTGGCGGATCATCAGGACGTGGGTGAAGCCGGGGGCGATCTCCTCGACGTGGTGGGTCACCATGATCATGGAGGGTGCGTACGGGTCGCGGGCCAGCCGGCCGAGGCGGCGGACCAGGTCCTCGCGGCCGCCGAGGTCGAGACCGGCGGCGGGCTCGTCCAGGAGGAGGAGCTCGGGGTCGGTCATCATGGCGCGGGCGATCAGGGTGCGCTTGCGCTCGCCCTCGGAGAGGGTGCCGAACTTGCGGTCGAGGTACTCGGTCATGCCGAGCCGGTCGAGGAAGGCGCGGGCGCGGTCCTCGTCCACCTGGTCGTAGTTCTCGTTCCAGGTGGCGGTCATGCCGTAGGCGGCGGTCAGCACCGTCTGGAGGACCGTCTGGCGGCGGGGCAGCTTCTCGGCCAGGGCCACGCCCGCGATGCCGATGCGGGGGCGCAGGTCGAAGACGTCGGTGCCGACGCCGCCGAGGCGCTCGCCGAGGACGCTGACGCTGCCCTTGGTGGGGAAGAGGTAGCTGGACGCGATGTTGAGCAGGGTGGTCTTGCCGGCGCCGTTGGGGCCGAGGATGACCCAGCGCTCACCCTCCTTGACCGACCAGGAGACGTCGTCCACCAGAGCGCGTCCGTCGCGGACCACGGATACGTCCACCAGCTCCAGTACATCGCTCATGAGCGCGTTGTCTCCCCATGCAGTGTCGAGATCGTCGCGTGCCTGTGGGCACAGCTCCCAGGGAAAACCTACGCCACCGCGGGAGTGCGGGCGGCGCTGGGCCCGCCGTCGTGGAGCCGGCCGTGATCGGCAAGACACCCCCTAGGCTGTCCGCATGCTTTCGGAACCACGTTCAGGGCTGCTGGCCGCCTGGGGGAACGCGTTGCTGGCGGGGCTCGTATCGCCGGACGACGCCGCGCTCGCCATCGTCGGGGAGGACGCGGTGCACCGCGTCGAGGGGCTGCCGGGCGAGGCCGGTCCGGTCGGGCTGACGTTCGCCCTGGGGCGGCTGCGGGCGCTGGGGGTGAGCGGCTTCCGGGTCGCGCTTCCGGTACCGGGGCATCCGCTGGGGCTGAGCGGTCCGGCCGATTTCAACGCCCGCGCGCTGGAGGCGGAGGAGGCCGTCGTCACGTTCGGGGCTCCGTACGGGCTGGTGCCCGAGGTGCGCGAGGCGGGCCCGGCCGGCGATGTGCACGTGGACGTGGTGTGGCACTGCCTGGCGGTACGGGAGGCTCCGCCGGCCGACGTGCCCTCGCTGGGCGAGGCGGAACGCGAGCTGGCCGAGGCGCTGCGGGACGCGACGGCGCTGCTGACCCGGCTCGACGTGGCCGGTTCGGGGCCGGTGGCCGAGGCGGCGGTGGACGCGTACCGGGCGCGTGCGGAGCGGGGGCGCGAGGTGCTGGCCCCGGGCTATCCGCCGCGGGCGGTGCGGGTCCTCGAGCTGGCCCAGCGGGTCGGGCTGCTGATCTCGGTGGCGTACGAGAACGGGCACGGCGGAGCGGTGAGCGCGTCGGAGATGGCGGCGCGGGGCGAGGCGCTGCGGCCGGTGGAGCGGGTGGCCCGGCGGGCGCAGGTGGCGGCGTACAACGCGTATGTGGAGGAGCGGGCGCGGTAGGCAAGGGGGACGGACGCGGCCAGGAGAGCGGGCGCGGCCCTTACCTCCTGCCGCGCCCGCTCCCCTGTCTCAGCCCGCCGCTCCGTGGCGGACCGCCCAGAGCGCCGCCTGGGTGCGGTCGGCCAGGTCGAGCTTCATGAGGATGTTCGAGACGTGGGTCTTGACCGTCTTCTCGGACAGCACCAGGGCGCGTGCGATCTCGCGGTTGGACCGGCCGTCGGCGATCAGGCCGAGCACTTCCCGTTCCCGTTCGGTGAGGGTGCTCCCCCGGCCGGTGCCCGTGCCCGGCTCGTCCTGGGCGAGCAGCGCCCCGGCCACCTCGGGCTGGAGCAGGACGTGCCCGGCGTGCACGGAGCGGATGGCGCCGGCCAGGGCGTCCGGGTCCACGTCCTTGTACACGTAACCGGAGGCGCCCGCGCGCAGGGCGGGGACGACCGTGCGCTGCTCGGTGAAGCTGGTGACGATCAGCACCTTGGCCGGGTTGTCCAGCTCGCGGAGGCGGCGCAGCGCCTCGATGCCGTCGGTGCCTGGCATCTTGATGTCCATCAGTACGACGTCGGGCCTCAGCTCCTCCGTCCTGGCCACGCCCTCGGCCCCGTCGGCCGCCTCGCCGACGACCTCGATGTCGTCCTGGATCTCCAGGAACGTGCGCAGGCCGCGGCGGACGACCTGGTGGTCGTCGACGAGCAGCACCCTGATGATCCTGTCAGCCACCGGGGATCTCCATCTCGATCGTGGTGCCCTTGCCGGGCGCGGATGCAACGGTGAGGCGGCCGCCGACGCCGCTCGCCCGGTCCCGCATCGAGACGAGGCCCAGGTGGCGCCCGGCCCGGCGGGTGGCGGCGGGCTCGAAGCCCCGGCCGTCGTCGGTGATCCGCAGCAGCGTGGCACCGTCGTGGCGGGTGAGGGTGACGTCGACGTGGGCGGCGTCGGCGTGGCGCAGGGCGTTGTGCAGGGCTTCCTGGCTGACCCGGAGCAGCGCTTCCTCCTGGGCGGCGGGCAGGGCCCGGACGCCGGCGCCGGTGAAGGTGACCCGGGCGGTGTGGGCCCGGTCGAGGACCTGGACCTGGGTGCGGAGGGTGGCGACGAGGCCGTCCTCGTCCAGGGCGGCCGGGCGGAGCTCCACGACAGCGGCGCGCAGTTCGTCCACGGCTTCGGCGGCGAGGGCGGCGACCTGCTGGAGCTCGCCCTTGGCGCGGGCCGGATCGCGGTCGACCAGGGCGGCGGCGGCCTGGGCGGTGAGCCGTAGCGAGAAGAGCTTCTGGCTGACCGCGTCGTGCAGCTCGTGGGCGAGGCGGGAGCGCTCCTCGGCGATGGTGAGCTCGCGGCTGCGTTCGTAGAGGCGGGCGTTGGTGAGGGCGATGGCCGCGTGCTGGGCGAGGATCGAGAGCAGTTCCTCGTCCTCGGCGTCGAAGCCGCAGACGCCCTCGGGCTTGGGGCACCTCTTGTTGGCGAGGAAGAGGGCGCCGATCGTCTCGTCGCCGTCCCGGATGGGCAGTCCGAGGAAGTCGGACATGTCGGGGTGGGCACTGGGCCAGCCCTCGAAGCGGGGGTCCTTGCGGACGTCGGCGAGGCGCTCCGCCTTCCCGCCGTGGAGCATCGCGGCGAGGATGCCGTGCTGCCGGGGCAGCGGGCCGATGGCCTTCCACTGTTCGTCGCTGACGCCGTCCACGACGAACTGGGCGAAGCCGCCGTGGTCGTCGGGGACCCCGAGGGCGGCGTATTCGGCGTCCAGGAGTTCGCGGGCCGAGGCGACGATCGTCTTCAGGACGTCCCGTACCTCCAGGTGGCGGCTCATGGCGAGCAGCGCGGCGCTGACGGCGGCGAGGCCGGAGGGCGGTCGGTGGCTCATGCGGCTCACCGTACCGGCGGGTCCCGCGCCCCGTATCGGACCGGAGGCGGCCGGGGACCGGGGCGGAGGGACTAGGACCTGCGGTCGGGGCGCCGGGAGTGGCGCCGGCGAGAGCCACGAAACCTTTCCGGATCGTCGCATTCCGCATTGCTCCAGCAACGCATGGTGAGCCGGATACCCGCCCGATGTGAGGCCAGGCATAGGGCCCACGTCACTTACGAAGCCGCCTAGTGGACCGAAAAGGGCGATTTGGTGCGGGATGACCTGGGAGCGAACCCGGCAAACCGCCCACCATTCCACTACCCGGCTTCGTACGTCACACCTTTGCCACGACATTTTGCCGCCGCTAAGAATTGAGCTCGTCCCCGACGGAGATGCGTAGTCGCTCCCGTCTTCGTCCTCCGTGAGGACCCCCCGAATTCGAAGAGGTAAGCCTGTATGTCCGCGTCCCGCTTCACCGGCCGTATCCGCAACCTGAACAAGACCCAGAAGCTCTCCGCCGCCGGCGTCTCCGCCGTCGCCGCCGCTGCACTCTCCTTGTCCCTGGTGCCCGGTCACGCCGAGGCCGAGACCGAACCGCAGGCCCTGTCCGCCTCCCCGGTCATCTTCGACTCCGCGAGCTCCAAGCAGGCCCGGGCGATCCAGGACAGCGTCATCCAGCAGCACTCGACCGCCGAGAAGCTGGTCAAGGCCTCCGACGCCGCCAAGGCCAAGAAGGCCGCCGCGGTGAAGGAGAAGGCCGAGGCCAAGGCGGAGAAGGCCGAGAAGAAGGCCGAGCTGAAGAAGAAGGCGAAGGCCAAGGCGCACTCCAAGGCCAAGTCCCACAAGTCCGAGTCGCGCTCCAGCCGCTCCTCCGCGCGTACGCACATGTACGCCAACAACCTGGACGGCTGGATCCGGGAGTCCCTCGACATCATGCACGAGAAGGGCATCCCGGGCACGTACGAGGGCCTGCACCGCAACATCATCCGTGAGTCCAGCGGCAACCCGAACGCCATCAACGACTGGGACATCAACGCCCAGAACGGCGTGCCGTCGATCGGTCTGCTCCAGATCATCAAGCCGACCTTCGACTACTACCACGTGCCCGGCACCCCGCACACGCAGTACGACCCGGTCGCCAACATCACCGCGTCGGCCAACTACGCCGCCGACAAGTACGGCTCGATCGACAACGTCAACAGCGCGTACTGATCCGCCGCGGTCCGTATCGCCGGTGACAGACGCCGAAGGGCGGCACCCCGTGCGGGGTGCCGCCCTTCGGCGCGTGTCCGGGCCGGTTACTTGCGCATGACCTCGGGCTCGTGGCGGCGCAGCAGCCGCGCGACCGCGAAGCCGCAGACGACGCCGATGAACAGCAGCACCGAGATGTTCGTCCCCCACTGGCTCACCGAGTGCTCCCAGAGCGGGTCCAGGTCGGTGGGGTTGCTCGCGTCCCACGGCGGCATGAGGTGGGCGAGGTCCAGCGTCGAGCCGGCGCCCGCGATGGCCCAGCGGGAGGGCATCAGCCAGGCGAACTGCTCCAGGCCGGGCGAGCCGTACACCTGGAAGAGGATGCCGGTGAAGACGACCTGGACGATCGCGAACATGACCAGCAGCGGCATGGTCTTCTCGGCGGTCTTCACCAGCGAGGAGATGACCAGGCCGAACATCATCGACGTGAAGCCGAGCGCGATGACCGTCAGGCAGAGCTCGACGGCCGGCGGCATGATCAGGCCCTCTTCGGGCAGGTCGCGGGTGGCGAAGCCGATGCCGCAGATGATGACGCCCTGGAGGGCTGTGATCAGGCCCAGGACGATGACCTTGGACATCAGGTACGCGGAGCGGGACAGACCGGTGGCCCGTTCCCGTTCGTAGATGACGCGTTCCTTGATCAGTTCACGTACGGAGTTGGCCGCACCCGAGAAGCACATCCCGATCGTGAGGATCAGCATGATCGTTCCGGCGTCGCCGTTGAACTTGTGCGGCGGCTTCGGCGGGGCGAGACCGTAGTCCGACGGGATGACCACGCTGACGATGCCGAGCACCGCGGGCAGGATCACCATCAGACCCATGAAGCCCTTGTCGGAGCCGATCACCGACAGGTAGCGGCGCATCAGCGTCCACAGCTGCGTGCCCCAGCCCTGCGGCTTCGGCGGCCGCAGCTGCTGCGGCGGCGGCATGTGCACCGACTGCACGGCGGCGGCGTCGATGTCGGCGGCGTACATCTGGTAGTGCTGCGAACCGCGCCAGCGGCCCGACCAGTCGTAGTCGCGGTAGTTCTCGAACGCCGAGAAGACGTCGGCCCAGGTCGTGTAGCCGAAGAAGTTCAGCGCCTCGTCCGGCGGGCCGAAGTAGGCCACGGCGCCGCCCGGCGCCATCACCAGGAGCTTGTCGCAGATGGCCAGCTCGGCCACCGAGTGCGTGACGACCAGGACGGTGCGGCCGTCGTCGGCAAGGCCGCGCAGCAGCTGCATGACGTCGCGGTCCATGCCCGGGTCGAGGCCGGAGGTCGGCTCGTCCAGGAAGATCAGCGACGGCTTGGTGAGCAGCTCCAGCGCCACCGAGACGCGCTTGCGCTGACCGCCCGAGAGCGAGGTGACCTTCTTGTCCTTGTGGACGTCGAGCTTGAGCTCGGTCAGGACCTCGTGTATCCGGGCCTGGCGCTCGGCCTCGGTGGTGTCCGCGGGGAAGCGGAGCTTGGCCGCGTACTTCAGGGCGCGGGTGACGGTCAGTTCCTTGTGCAGGATGTCGTCCTGCGGGACCAGACCGATGCGCTGGCGGAGCTCGGCGAACTGCTTGTAGAGGTTCCGGTTGTCGTAGAGGACATCGCCCTGGTTGGCGGGCCGGTAGCCGGTGAGCGCCTTGAGCAGGGTGGACTTTCCGGAGCCGGACGGGCCGATGACGCCGATGAGCGACTTCTCCGGGACGCCGAACGAGACGTCCTTGAGGATCTGCTTGCCGCCGTCGACCGTGACCGTGAGGTGGCGGGCCGCGAAGGAGACGTCACCGGTGTCGACGAACTCTTCCAGCCGGTCGCCGACGAGCCGGAACGTCGAGTGACCGACGCCGACGGTGTCGTTCGGGCCGATGAACGCCGAGCCGGACTTGGAGAGCGGCTGGCCGTTGACGTACGTGCCGTTGTGCGAGCCGAGGTCGCGGATCTCGAAGCGGCCGTCGGGCGTCGCGTGGAACTCGGCGTGGTTGCGGGAGACCTGGAGGTCCGAGACGACCAGGTCGTTCTCCAGCGCACGACCGATCCGCATCACCCGGCCGAGCGCCAGCTGGTGGAACGTGGTCGGGCTGCGGTCCCCGTAGACCGGCGCCGCTCCCGCCGGGCCGGCACCGGGGCCGGGCGGGGCCGGGGCCCCGCCCTGCTGCGGCACGTGCGGCTGCTGCGGCGCGGGCTGCTGCCAGCCCTGCTGCTGCGGCGGGACGGGCTGCTGGGGGGCCGGCTGCTGCCAGCCCGGGCCGCCCTGCTGGGGCTGGTGCGGCGGGGTCTGCTGCGGCTGCGCGGGGCCGGCGGCCCGGCCGCTGTAGACGTCCGCGGCGCTCAGGCTCAGGCGCGGTCCGTCGGTGGCGTTGCCCAGGTTCACGGTGGAGCCGGCCGCGATCTCCATCTGGTGGATCCGCTGCCCGTGCACGTACGTGCCGTTGGTGCTGCCGTGGTCCTCGATGAACCAACTGCGTCCGTTCCAGCTGATCGTGGCGTGCCGCCACGACACTCTGGCGTCGTCGATCGTCATGTCCCCCTGCGGGTCACGCCCCAGGGTGTACGTCCTGGACGGATCGAGCGTCCAGGTCCTGCCATTCAATTCCAGTACGAGTTCCGGCACTCCGCGCCCCACTAGTTGTCCCCCGTGTTACCCCCGTCGCAGGGAGTCTAGGGATGCTGAACATCGTGGGGAACTATTCCAGGACCAGTCCCGGATACGAAAGCCGGGCGGCCCAGGGTGACCTCACCGAGACCTGCGCAGCCAGGCGAAAGGGGACGGACCGGGTGCGGACGCCCGGGGTGTCCGGCACTCGGGACGGGCTGCCTGCGCGCGCTCGGGGACCGATACGGTGGGTGCACCATGAGCGTATCCCGGCCTCCTGAGCCCGCCCCGCCTCCCGAGCCCGCCGCGTCCCGGCAGGGCCCGGACGTACCGACCCTTCTGGTGAAGATCTTCGGGAAGGACCGCCCCGGGATCACCGCGGGCCTCTTCGACACCCTCGCCGCCTACTCGGTCGACGTGGTCGACATCGAGCAGGTCGTGACCCGGGGCCGCATCGTCCTGTGCGCGCTGGTCACCGCGCCCACCGCGGGCGGGACCACCGAGGGCGAACTGCGGGCGACCGTGCACAGCTGGGCGGAGTCGCTGAAGCTCCAGGCGGAGATCATCTCCGGGACCGGCGACAACCGGCCACGCGGCGTCGGCCGTTCCCACGTCACGGTGCTGGGGCACCCCCTGACCGCGGAGTCCACGGCGGCCATAGCGGCCCGGATCACCTCGACCGGCGGGAACATCGACCGCATCTTCCGGCTGGCGAAGTACCCCGTCACGGCGGTCGAGTTCGCGGTGTCCGGTACGGGGACCGAGGAGCTGCGCACCGCGTTGGCGCCGGAGGCCGCGGGCATCGGCGTCGACGTGGCGGTCGTCTCGGCGGGGCTGAGCCGCCGGGCGCAGCGGCTCGTCGTGATGGACGTCGACTCGACGCTGATCCAGGACGAGGTCATCGAGCTGTTCGCGGCGCACGCGGGCTGCGAGGCCGAGGTCGCCGAGGTGACCGAGCGGGCGATGCGGGGCGAGCTGGACTTCGAGCAGTCGCTGCACGCCCGGGTGGCGCTGCTGGCGGGTCTCGACGTGTCCGTGGTGGAGAAGGTCCGCGCCGAGGTCCGGCTGACGCCGGGGGCCCGGACGCTGATCCGTACGCTGAAGCGGCTCGGCTACCAAGTGGGCGTGGTCTCGGGCGGTTTCACGCAGGTGACCGACGATCTGAAGGAGCGCCTGGGGCTCGACTTCGCCTCCGCCAATACGCTGGAGGTCGTGGACGGAAGGCTCACGGGCCGGGTCACCGGGGACATCGTGGACCGGGCGGGCAAGGCCCGGCTGCTGCGGAGCTTCGCCGCCGAGGCGGGGGTGCCGCTGGCACAGACGGTGGCGATCGGTGACGGGGCCAACGACCTGGACATGCTGAACACGGCGGGGCTCGGGGTCGCGTTCAACGCGAAGCCGGTGGTCCGCGAGGCCGCGCACACGGCGGTGAACGTGCCGTTCCTGGACACCGTGCTCTATCTGCTCGGCGTCACCCGCGAGGAGGTCGAGGCGGCCGACGGCCTCGTGGAGTAGTTTCCGCCGCTCCTGCGGGAAGGGCCCCGGCGCGCACCTCGCGGTGTGTGCCGGGGCCCTTGCCGTACGGCGGCGGGTCAGTCGTTGGGGGTCCAGTACTCGGCGAGCCGGCCGACGCCGTGCTCGACGCTCTTCCAGGAGCCGGTGAACGCGACCACGGCGAAGGCGGCGGTCGGGAAGCCGCCGCGCGCCATCCGGGAGAGCGCGTCGCCCTCGCCGCTGCCGGAGAGGGCGTCGGCGAGCGCGTGCATGCCGGGGTTGTGCGCGATGACGAGCAGGTCGGCGACATCGTCCGGGGTCTCGTTGACCAGGGCGATCAGCTCGCCGAGCGAGGCCTCGTAGAGCCGCTCCTCGTACACGGTCCTCGGGCGCTCGGGCATCTCGTGCACGGCCAGTTTCCACGTCTCACGCGTTCTGACGGCGGTCGAGCAGAGGGCCAGGTCGAAGACGATCCCGGAATCGGCGAGCTTGCGGCCCGCCATGGGGGCCTCCATGCGGCCGCGCTCGGCCAGCGGCCGCTCGTGGTCGGACTCCTGCGACCATTCCGCCTTGGCATGCCTGAGAAGGACGATCCTGCGAGGTGTATCGGCGCTCATACACTTCAGCTTCGCATGAAACGCGCCACCCGGCGCAGGGTGTTGGAGGCTTCGTGCCCCCGTGGCCGGAGGTCAGCGGGTCAGCAGCTCCACGAGGTGCCGCAGCACGTGGCCGGTCGCCGATTCACCGCTGGCGGCCTGCGCCTGGCCCGGTCCGGCGATCAGCAGCAGGAGCGCGGCGAAGGCGGCGGCGGGCAGCGCGACGGCCCACCACGGCAGCCGCACGTCGACGCCGCTCGGCTCCGGACGGGTGGTGTGCGTACGGGCCGGCATGTCCGCCTCCGTGAGTGGTCGGTTCTGATACTCAGAACTTACGGAAACGGGGGCGCCGCCCCCATCCGGTGCCCCACCCACTTCTCCCTGACCCTGGCCCCCTAGGGGATGGTGGTGCTAGCCCCACCATGGCCGCGGCGGGGCGTCACGGGGACGCGATGGCGGCGATGACGCCGACGACGACCGTGATCAGCAGCATGGCCCCGAAGACGAGGAGCAGCTTCTTCTGACCGTTCTGGGGATTCGGATCGAGCACAGGTGACATGGTCCCAGTCTCGCATCTCAGGATTCGTCCTCGATCGTCCGGTCCCGGCCGGCCAGGACGCCCATGACCATCTGCGGCACCATCAGGGCGGCCATCAGCGCGATCGGCACGCCCCAGCCGCCGCTGTGCTGGTAGAGCACGCCGACCAGGAGCGGGCCGGGGATCGAGATCAGGTAGCCGGTGGACTGGGCGAACGCGGAGAGCCGGACCACTCCGGCGCCGCTGCGGGCCCGCATCCCGATCATCGTGAGGGCGAGCGGGAACGCGCAGTTCGAGATGCCCAGGAGCAGCGCCCAGGCCCAGGCGCCGCCGGAGGGGGCCAGGTAGAGGCCCGCGTAGCCGGTGAGGCCGCAGGCGCCGAGGAAGACGACGATCGGGCCCTGGGTGCGCATCCGGGCGGCGACGCGCGGGATCACGAAGGCGAGCGGGACGCCCATGGCCATGGTGACCGCGAGCAGGACGCCCGCCGTGCCGGCCGAGACCCCGGCGTCCCGGAAGATCTGCGGCATCCAGCCCATGGTGATGTACGCGGCGGTGGCCTGGAGGCCGAAGAAGCAGGCGAGGGCCCAGGCGGTCCGGCTGCGGGTGATCCGGAGCTCCGGGGCCTCGGGCCGCGCGGCGGGGCCGGCCGGGGCCGGTTCGTGGGCGGTGGCCCGGTCCCGCAGCAGCGGGATCCAGGGCAGGATCGCGGCGGCGGCCAGGACGGCCCAGACGCCGAGTCCGGCCTTCCAGCTGCCGCCCATCGCGTCGGTCAGGGGCACGGTGACGGCAGCGGCGAGCGAGGTGCCGAGGGCCAGGGCCATGGAGTAGAGCCCGGTCATGGAGCCGACGCGGTCGGGGAACCAGCGCTTGACGATCACCGGCATCAGGACGTTGCTGACGGCGATGCCCATGAGGGCCAGGGCGCTGGCGGCCAGGAAGCCGGCGGTGCCGCCGACCAGGGGCCGGATAACCAGGCCCGCCGTGATGGCGACCATGCCCGCGCAGACCACCGCGCCGGGGCCGAAGCGGCGGGCGAGGCGCGGTGCCATGACACCGAAGACCGCGAAGCAGAGCGGGGGCACCGAGGTGAGGACCCCGGCGACGCTGCCGCTCATGTGCAGCCCGTCCCGGACCTCTTCGAGGAGGGCGCCGAGGCTGGTGATGGCGGGGCGGAGGTTGAGCGCGGTGAGGACGAGCCCGACGGCCACCAGGCGCAGCGTCCACGGCGAGGGACCGGTCCGCGGTGCGGGGGTGTCGGCGCGGGTGGCTGCCGGGGCGCCGGGGCTCAGGGTCCCGGTCGCGGTCTGGGGAGTCGTCTCTTCGTCACGCATGAGGCCATCATAGAATCATGGGATGATTGGTTGTCCATTCCGTCCGCCCTCCGGACCCTGAGAGGATCGGGCCCATGAGCCGTTGCGACCGAGGAGCACCATGGCGCTGACGTCCCCGAGGCGTTCGGCACTCGCCGACCAGGTGATTGCCCAGCTGAGGAACCAGATCACCACGGGCGAGTGGCCGGTGGGCTCCCGCATCCCGACCGAGCCCGAGCTGGTCGAGCAGCTGGGGGTGGCCCGCAACACGGTCCGGGAGGCGGTCCGGGCGCTCGCGCACAACGGGCTGCTGGACATCCGGCAGGGCTCGGGCACCTATGTGGTCGCCACCAGCGAGCTGGCCGGGGTGATGCACCGCCGGTTCGCCACGGCGGACCCGCGCCACATCGCGGAGCTCCGGTCGACCCTGGAGTCCTCGGCGGCACGGCTGGCCGCGGTCCGGCGCACCGAGCGGGACCTGAAGCAGCTGGACGCCCTGATGCGGCGGCGCGAGGAGACCTGGGCGGCCGGTGACGCCGAGGCGTTCGTGGCCGCCGACGCGACGCTGCACCTGGCCGTGGTGGCCGCTTCCCACAACGACGTGCTGACGGGCCTCTACGCGGACCTGGGCGACCTGCTGCGGGACTACCTGCGCGGGGACGTCGGCCAGGAGCTGCGGCCGGAGAACCACATGGACCACAGCCGCCTGGTGGAGGCGATCCGGGCGGGCGACGCGGAGACGGCGGCGGCGGAGGCCGCGAGCCACGCGCTGACCTGCCTGGCGGACCGGGTTTAGCCCTGGCCCCCACGCCCTGGCCCCTACGCCTTGGGCGCCGCGCTGTGGGTGACCCAGGCGGAGGCGACTTCCTTCCAGCAGCGGTCGGCCAGGCGCACCGTGCGCCCCGGTTCCACCGTCACCGGCTTGGAGTCCGCGTCCACGTCCCACCAGCGGGCGCACTCGGTGTGCAGCTGGACGCGGTCGGACGAGGGGTACGGGTTGTGGCAGTAGGCGACGACCCGGGAGCCCTCGACGGACGTACGGCACTCGGAGCCGGCGGGTTCGGGGCTGGGCGCGGGCGGCGCTGCCGCACCGGCGGCGGCTCCGACGTGGCCGGCGGCGTACAGGCCGGCCGGGACGAGCAACGCGGCGACGACGGCGCCGGAGGCCAGCAGGGAACGGGTTCGGCGGGGTGTGTGACGCACAGCGACCTCCTCCCCACGCCTGACCGGAAGTCCGGTTCCTCCACATTCTGCGGTGGATCGTCCGGCTTTTCGACCTGAGCGCCGCCGAGGCGCACCGGACGCGGAAACGCCCGCGCACCGCCTTCGGGATTCCGGGGACGGTGCGCGGGCGGAGCTTACGACCCGGGGGTCAGGCGCCCATCATGTGCACGCCGCTGTCGACGTGGATGATCTCGCCGGTGGTCCGCGGGAAGAAGTCCGAGAGCAGCGCGACGATGCCGCGGCCGGCCGGCTCCGGGTCCTTCATGTCCCAGGCGAGCGGCGCGCGGGTGTTCCACACGTCGGCGAGCCCGTCGAAGCCCGGGATGGACTTGGCGGCCATGGAGCCGAGCGGCCCGGCCGAGATCAGGTTGCAGCGGATGCCGTCCGGGCCCAGGTCACGGGCCAGGTAGCGGGAGGTGGCCTCCAGGGCGGCCTTGGCCGGGCCCATCCAGTCGTACTGCGGCCAGGCGAACTGCGCGTCGAAGGTGAGGCCGACGATCGAGCCGCCCTCGCTCATCAGCGGCTTGCACGCCATGGCGAGCGACTTCAGCGAGAACGCCGAGACGTGCATCGCCGTGGAGACCGACTCGAACGGGGTGTTGAGGAAGTTGCCGCCGAGCGCGTCCTGCGGCGCGAAGCCGATGGAGTGCACCACACCGTCCAGCGAGCCCAGCTCGTCGCGGACCAGGCCGGCGAGGCGGTCCAGGTGCTCCTGGTTGGTCACGTCCAGCTCGATGACCTTGGCGGGCTTGGGGAGCTTCTTGGCGATGCGCTCGGTCAGCGTGGGCCGCGGGAACGCGGTCAGGATGACCTCCGCGCCCTGCTCCTGCGCCACCTTGGCGGCGTGGAACGCGATGGACGACTCCATCAGCACACCCGTGACGAGGATGCGCTTGCCGTCGAGAATTCCGCTCATGGTGATCAGTGACCCATGCCCAATCCGCCGTCAACGGGGATGACGGCTCCAGTGATGTACGACGCGTCGTCGGAGGCGAGGAAGCGCACCGCGGCGGCGATCTCCTCGGGCTGCGCGTAACGCGCGAGCGGCACCTGGGCCACGATGCCCTTGCGCTGCTCCTCGGTGAGCACCTGCGTCATGTCGGTGTCCACGAAGCCGGGCGCGACGACGTTGAAAGTGATGTTCCGCGAGCCGAGCTCGCGCGCCAGGGACCGGGCGAATCCGACCAGACCGGCCTTGGACGCCGCGTAGTTGGCCTGGCCGGCCGAGCCGAGGAGGCCCACGACCGAGGAGATCAGGACGACGCGGCCCTTCTTGGCGCGCAGCATGCCGCGGTTGGCGCGCTTGACGACCCGGAAGGTGCCGGTGAGGTTGGTGTCGAGTACGGACGTGAAGTCCTCCTCGGACATGCGCATCAGCAACTGGTCCTTGGTGATACCGGCGTTGGCGACCAGCACCTCCACGTTGCCGTGCTTCTCCTCGATCTCCTTGTAGCCCTGCTCCACCTGCTCGGGGTCCGTGATGTCGCAACGGACCGCGAGGACACCGGCTTCGGTGAGCTCGGCGGGCGGCTCGCCGGAACGATAGGTGATCGCGACCTTGTCGCCGTTGTCGGCGAAAGCGCGGGCGATGGCGAGGCCGATGCCCCGGTTTCCTCCGGTGACGAGAACCGAGCGGCTCAACGGATCACCCTTTCGTTAGCGGTCTGGTACCTCGGAAACCTATCGGTACCGTCCGCGCGGCGGGGAATCGGCCCCTGACAGCGCCTCCGGCCGGGCACTGTCGGGTTCCTACAGTCCGGGGCCGCGGCCCGCCCCGGCAATTCGGCCGCGACGGGGCACGGGCCGTGCTTCACTGCCTCGTAAACGATCCGAGGGTATGTGACCGCTAAGGAGAGCCCGCCCGTGCCCCATGAGGTAGATCAGTCGTTCCTGGCGCTTCCGCTACGGGCCCTCGCCGACGCGGCGCTCGCCCGGGCGCGGGCGCTCGGGGCGACGCACGCCGACTTCCGGTTCGAGCGGGTGCGCAGTGCCACCTGGCGGCTGCGGGACGCCCGGCCCGCCGGGGGCTCCGACACCACCGACCTCGGTTACGCGGTCCGCGTCGTGCACGGCGGGGCCTGGGGGTTCGCCTCGGGCGTCGATCTGACGATGGACGCGGCGGCCCGGGTGGCCTCGCAGGCCGTCGCGATGGCGAAGCTGTCGGCCAAGGTGATCGCGGCGGCGGGGTCCGACGAGAGGGTCGAGCTGGCGGACGAGCCCTCGCACGGGGAGCGGACCTGGGTCTCGGCGTACGAGGTCGACCCCTTCGACGTACCGGCCGGGGAGAAGGCCGGGCTGCTCGCCGAGTGGAGCGCGCGGCTGCTGGCGGCAGAGGGTGTGGCGTATGTGGACGCCTCGCTGATGACCGTGCACGAGAACAAGTTCTACGCGGACACGGCGGGCACGGTCACCACGCAGCAGCGGGTCCGGCTGCACCCGGAGTTCACGGCCGTGGCGGTGGACTCCGCGACCGGCGAGTTCGACTCGATGCGCACCATCGCGCCGCCGGTGGGGCGCGGCTGGGAGTACCTGACCGGGACGGGCTGGGACTGGGCCGGCGAGCTGGAGCGCATCCCCGGGCTGCTGGCCGAGAAGATGCGGGCGCCGAGCGTGGAGCCGGGGACGTACGACCTGGTCGTGGACCCGTCGAACCTGTGGCTGACCATCCACGAGTCGATCGGCCACGCCACGGAGCTGGACCGGGCGCTGGGTTACGAGGCGGCCTACGCGGGCACGTCGTTCGCCACGTTCGACCAGCTGGGGAAGCTGGCGTACGGCTCGCCCGTGATGAACGTGACGGGCGACCGCACCGCCGAGCACGGGCTGGCGACGATCGGCTACGACGACGAGGGCGTCGAGGCGCAGTCCTGGGACCTGGTGAAGGACGGGACGCTGGTGGGCTACCAGACGGACCGCCGGATCGCGAAGCTCACGGGTCTGGGCCGGTCAAACGGGTGCGCCTACGCGGACTCCCCCGGCCATGTCCCCGTACAGCGCATGGCGAACGTGTCGTTGCGGCCGGACCCGGGCGGGCTCTCCACGGAGGACCTGATCGGCGGGGTGGAGCGCGGGATCTACGTGGTCGGGGACCGGTCGTGGTCCATCGACATGCAGCGGTACAACTTCCAGTTCACCGGGCAGCGGTTCTTCCGAATCGAGAACGGCAGGCTGGCCGGGCAGCTGCGCGATGTGGCGTACCAGGCGACGACGACGGACTTCTGGGGCTCGATGGAGAAGGTCGGCGGCCCGCAGACGTACGTGCTGGGCGGTGCCTTCAATTGCGGCAAGGCCCAGCCGGGCCAGGTCGCGGCGGTCTCGCACGGCTGCCCGTCCGCCCTCTTCCGGGGCGTGAACATCCTCAACACGACGCAGGAGGCCGGGCGATGAGCCGCGTCAGCAAGCCGTACGAGATCGTCGAGCGGGCGCTCGAACTGTCCACCGCCGACGGCTGTGTGGTCATCGCGGACGAGGAGTCCTCGGCCAACCTCCGCTGGGCCGGCAACGCGCTGACCACCAACGGGGTCACCCGGGGCCGGACCCTGACCGTCGTCGCCACGGTCGACGGCGCCGAGGGCACCGCCTCCGGTGTGGTGTCCCGGGCCGCCGTCACCGCCGACGACCTGGAGCCGCTGGTCCGGGCCGCCGAGGCCGCCGCCCGCTCCGCCGGACCGGCCGAGGACGCCCAGCCGCTGGTCACCGGGGTGCCCGCGTCGCCCGACTTCACGGACGCGCCCGCCGAGACGGACTCCGATGTGTTCGCCGCGTTCGCACCGGCCCTCGGGGACGCCTTCGCCCGGGCCCGGGCCGGGGGGCGCGAGCTGTACGGCTTCGCCCACCACCAGATGACCTCCACCTACCTGGGCACCTCCACGGGGCTGCGGCTGCGCCACGACCAGCCGAACGGCACGCTGGAGCTGAACGCCAAGTCGCCCGACCGCACCCGTTCCGCCTGGGCGGGCCGCTCCACGCGGGACTTCAAGGACGTCGACCCGGCCGGGATGGACACCGAGCTGGCGCGGCGGCTCGGCTGGGCGGAGCGCCGGATCGAGCTGCCCGCCGGGCGGTACGAGACGCTGCTGCCGCCGACCGCGGTCGCCGACCTGCTGATCTACCAGCTCTGGTCGTCCACGGCGCGGGACGCGGCGGAGGGCCGGACGGTGTTCTCCAAGCCGGGCGGCGGTACCCGGCTCGGCGAGACGCTGTCCCCGCTGCCGCTGACCCTGCGCAGCGACCCGCACGCGCCGGGCCTGGAGTCGGCGCCCTTCGTCATCGCGCACTCCTCCGGGGACGGGGCCTCGGTCTTCGACAACGGGCTGCCGCTGGCCCGGACCGACTGGATCGCCGACGGCCGCCTGGAGCAGCTGACGACGACCCGGCACACCGCGGCCCTGACAAGGCAACCGCTCGCCCCGGCGGTCGACAACCTGCTCCTGGAGGGCGGGGGCGAACGGTCGCTCGAGGAGATGGTCGCCGCCACGACCGGCCGCGCGCTGCTGCTGACCTGCCTCTGGTACATCCGCGAGGTGGACCCGGCCACGCTGCTGCTGACCGGGCTGACCCGGGACGGGGTCTACCTGGTGGAGGACGGCGAGGTGGTGGGCGAGGTGAACAACTTCCGGTTCAACGAGTCCCCCGTCGACCTGCTGTCCCGGGCCACCGAGGCGGGCCGCACCGAGAAGACGCTGCCGCGCGAGTGGGGCGACTGGTTCACCCGGGCCGCGATGCCCGCCCTGCGCATCCCGGACTTCAACATGAGCTCGGTCAGCCGGGGCGTGTGACCGGCCTAGACTGAACCGTCAAACGTATCGCCTTAAGGAGCACTGGAACCGTGACGGACATCGTCGACGAGCTGAAGTGGCGCGGGCTGTTCGCCCAGTCCACCGACGAGGACGCATTGCGCAAGGCTCTCGCGGACGGTCCCGTCACGTTCTATTGCGGCTACGACCCCACGGCGGCGAGTCTGCACGTCGGCCATCTGGTGCAGGTGCTCACGATGCGCCGGCTCCAGCAGGCCGGGCTGCGCCCGCTCGCCCTGGTGGGCGGGGCCACCGGCCAGATCGGTGACCCCCGGCCGACCGCCGAGCGCACGCTGAACGACCCGGAGACCGTCGCCCAGTGGGTGACCCGGCTGCGTACGCAGATCGAGCCGTTCCTGTCCTTCGAGGGCGAGAACGCCGCGGTCATGGTGAACAACCTGGACTGGACCGCGGGCATGTCCGCGATCGAGTTCCTGCGGGACATCGGCAAGCACTTCCGGGTCAACAAGATGCTGACCAAGGAGTCCATCGCCCGCCGGCTGGAGTCCGACGAGGGCATCAGCTACACCGAGTTCAGCTACCAGCTGCTCCAGAGCATGGACTTCCTGGAGCTGTACCGGCGCTACGGCTGCACCCTCCAGCAGGGCGGCAGCGACCAGTGGGGCAACCTCACGGCCGGCCTGGACCTGATCCACCGCCTGGAGCCGGGCGCCGAGGTGCACGCGCTGGCGACGCCGCTGATGACGAAGGCGGACGGCACCAAGTTCGGCAAGTCGGAGGGCGGGGCCGTCTGGCTCGACGCCGAGATGACGACGCCGTACGCGTTCTACCAGTTCTGGCTGAACGTGGACGACCGGGACATCTCGCGCTACATGCGCATCCTGAGCTTCCGGACCCCGGCCGAGCTGGAGGAGCTGGAGAAGGTCACGGAGGAGCGCCCGCAGGCGCGGACGGCGCAGCGCGCGCTGGCCGAGGAGCTGACGACGCTCGTGCACGGGGCGGACCAGTGCGCGGCGGTCGTCGCCGCGTCGAAGGCCCTCTTCGGCCAGGGGGAGCTGGGCGAGCTGGACGAGGCGACGCTGGGCGCCGCGCTGTCCGAGGTGCCGCACGCCCGGGTCACCGAGCTGGGCCCGCTGGTGGACCTGCTGGTGGAGGCCGGTCTGGCGCCGAGCAAGTCGGGGGCGCGGCGCACGGTCAAGGAGGGCGGCGCCTACGTGAACAACGTGAAGGCCGTCGACGGCGAGGCGGTCCCGGCCCGCGAGGAGCTGCTGCACGGGCGCTGGCTGGTGCTGCGCCGGGGCAAGAAGAACCTGGCGGCGATCGAGGTCACGGCCGGCTGAGCCGTACGCGTACCGCAAGGCAGCGGCCGGGCGCGCGTGGTGCGTGCCCGGCCGCTGCCGTCGCTTCCGGCGGTCTCAGGTGCGCTGTCTGTTGCCGCGCAGCGAGGCGTACAGCATGTCGCCGACACCCACGACCACGATCGCGCCGATGAGCTGGAGCACATGGCGCGTCCAGTCGATGCCCTTGGTGGCGTTGACCCCGATCCATGTCGCGACAGCATTTCCGAGAATGCTGCCGATCATGCCGCAGATGACCGTCAGCCACAGGGGGATCTGCTGCTTGCCCGGCAGGATCGCCTTGGCGATCAGTCCGAGCACCAGGCCCACGATGATTGCCCACAACCAGCCCATGCTGCCTCCTTGAGCGACGCGGTGTCGCACATGTCCCGCCCAGTCTCGGTGCAGCGCCGGTCCTCCGCACGTCGTGCGGGTCCGTGCGGGCCGGTGGGCGGGAATGTACGCATACGGCGTGCCCCGGTCTCGTACGGGGAGAAAGCCGGGCGTAGCGTAGGAGCGGCCGGTCCGGGTCCGGGGAAGGTTGGTGGGGACGTGGTGCGCAAACAGGGTGGTGCGGAGGTCTTCCGGATCACGGGTGCCCGGCAGGGGCTCGCCGAGGACGTGCGCGGCAGACAGCGCCGCTATGTGATCTCGATGAGCGTGCGCACGGTGTCGGTGGTGGCCGCCGCGCTCCTGTGGAACGTGGAGCGGCACATCGCGTTCGTGGCCCTGGGCCTCGGGGTGCTGCTGCCGTACGTGGCCGTCGTCATCGCCAACGCGGGCCGCGAGACGAGCCCCGCGCTGCCGTCCACGTTCGTCCTGCCGCCCCAGTCGTACCCGGCGCTGGAAGCCGGTGCGGCGGCTCCCTCACCGCAGTCCGGACGCGGTTTCCGGTCTTCGGATGGGCCGGAGCACGACTGAGCCCAGGACGGGCCCAAGCTCAAGAAAAGCTCAGATCAATCATGAAGTTCCGGTGCACCGCGGCAGGGTGTGCGTGACATACTTTGTAGGCGCTCCGCATCCCCCGTCGGAGCGACGGACCGACGCCGGGCAGCTCCCCCCGTGGCTGCCCGGCGTCGCCTTTTCCGCCGCACGGGGCGCGTCTTAGGGTTGGGTCCGTGAACTCCCCCGAATCCGCCGAGAATCCCGCGCCCGTGTGTTCGGCCAAGGGCTGCCGTGCCGACGCCGTCTGGGTGCTGGCCTGGAACAACCCGAAGCTGCACACGCCGGAGCGCCGCAAGACGTGGCTGGCCTGCGAGGAGCACCGGGAGCACCTGTCCTCGTTCCTCGGGGTGCGGGGCTTCCTCAAGGACGTGGTGACGCTGGCGGAGTGGGAGTCGCGGCCCGCGGCGTCCTGACCGGCGGGTCAGCCGCCGATCGCGGACATGGGGCGGTCGGGCTGGAGGAAGCTCGGGTCGTCGAGGCCGGACCCGGCCTTCTTGCCCCACATCGCCTGCTTCCAGATGCGGGCGATCTCCTCGTCGGGCGCGTCCGAGCGCAGGGCCCCGCGCAGGTCGGTCTCCTCGCGGGCGAACAGGCAGGTGCGGACCTGTCCGTCGGCGGTGAGCCGGGTGCGGTCGCAGGCCCGGCAGAAGGGGCGGGTGACGGAGGCGATGACGCCGACCCGGTGCGGTCCGCCGTCGACGGTCCAGCGCTCGGCGGGGGCGGAGCCGCGCTCGCCGTCGTCCTCGGGGGTGAGGTCGAAGCGGGTGCGCAGCGAGTCGAGGATGTCGCCCGCGGTGATCATGCCGTCGCGCTTCCAGCCGTGCTGGGCGTCCAGCGGCATCTGCTCGATGAAGCGGAGCTCGTAGCCGTTGTCGACGGCCCAGGCGAGCAGGTCGGGGGCCTCGTCGTCGTTGAGCCCCGGCATCAGGACGGTGTTGACCTTGACGGGGGTGAGCCCGGCCTCGCGGGCGGCCTCCAGACCGGCGAGCACGTCGTGGTGGCGGTCGCGGCGGGTGAGGGTCTTGAACACCTCAGGCCGCAGGGTGTCGAGCGAGACGTTGACCCGGTCGAGACCGGCGTCCTTGAGGGCGGCGGCGGTCCGCCTCAGCCCGATGCCGTTGGTGGTGAGCGACATCCTCGGGCGCGGGTCCAGCTCGGCGCAGCGCTGGACGATGGAGACGAGGCCGGGGCGCAGCAGGGGTTCGCCGCCGGTGAAGCGGACCTCGGTGACGCCGAGGGTGGTGACGGCGATGCGGACCAGCCGGACGATCTCGTCGTCGGTGAGCAGGTCGGGCTTGCCCAGCCACTGCAGGCCCTCCTCGGGCATGCAGTAGGTGCAGCGCAGGTTGCACCGGTCGGTGAGCGAGACGCGCAGGTCGGTGGCGACCCGGCCGTAGGTGTCGATGAGCATGGTGGGCCCCCTCCCCCGGTGACTTCCCGGTCGCGGTGTCTGACTCTTTCGAGCCTACGCGAGAGCGGTGGTGGCGGCGGGGCCCGTTTGGCACGAGGCGCGGCGGGGCCGCGTCGTAGGGTCCTACGACGCGGCCCCGTACGCACCGGTCAGTGGGCTCCGATGCCGGTGAGGGACTTGACCTCCAGCTCCGCGTACTTGCCCTTGTCCGGCTCCTCCTTGGACAGGAGCGAGCCGATCCAGCCGAGCAGGAAGCCGAGCGGGATGGAGATGAGGCCGGGGTTCTCCAGCGGGAACCAGGCGAAGTCGACGCCCTTGAACATCGAGGACTTCTCGTTGCCGGAGACGACCGGCGAGAACAGCACCAGGATCACGGAGGAGGCCAGGCCGCCGTAGATCGACCACAGCGCGCCCTGGGTGGTGAAGCGCTTCCAGAACAGGCTGTAGAGGATCGTCGGCAGGTTGGCGGAGGCGGCGACGGCGAAGGCCAGGGCGACGAGTCCGGCGACGTTCATGTCGCGGGCGAAGACGCCGAGGACGATCGCGGCGGCGCCGATGAAGACGGTGGACCAGCGGGCGGCCTTCATCTCCTCCTGCTCGGTGGCCTGCCCCTTGCGGATGACGTTGGCGTAGATGTCGTGCGCGAAGGAGGACGAGGAGGCGAGGGTCAGCCCGGCGACGACGGCGAGGATGGTGGCGAAGGCGACGGCGGAGATGACGGCGAGCATGATCGCGCCGCCGGTGGTGCCGGTCCCGCCGAGGTATTCGGCGAGCTGCGGGGCGGCGGTGTTGCCGGGGGCCGCGATGTTCTTCGGGCCGATCAGCGCGGCGGCGCCGAAGCCCAGGGCGATCGTCATCAGGTAGAAGGCGCCGATGATGCCGATGGCCCAGTTGACGGACTTACGGGCGGCCTTGGCGGTGGGCACCGTGTAGAAGCGGATCAGGATGTGCGGCAGGCCCGCGGTGCCGAGGACGAGGGCCAGGCCGAGGGAGAGGAAGTCAAGCTTCGAGGTGCCGGTGGCGCCGTACTTCAGCCCGGGCTCCAGGAACGCGGCGCCGTGGCCGCTCTTCTCGGCGGCGGTGCCGAGCAGGTCGGAGACGTTGAAGTCGAACTTCCACAGCACCATGAGGGTCATCAGGAGGGCGCCGGCGATGAGCAGGACGGCCTTGACCATCTGGACCCAGGTGGTGCCCTTCATGCCGCCGATGGTGACGTAGACGATCATCAGTACGCCGACCAGCGCAACGATGAGGATCTTTCCGCCGTCGCTGCTGATGCCGAGGAGCAGGGTGACCAGTGCTCCGGCGCCCGCCATCTGTGCCAGCAGGTAGAAGATCGACACGATGATGGTCGAGACGCCCGCCGCGGTGCGCACCGGGCGCTGCCGCATCCGGTAGGCGAGGACGTCGCCCATGGTGTAACGGCCGGAGTTGCGCAGGGGTTCGGCGACGAGCAGGAGCGCCACCAGCCAGGCGACGAGGAATCCGATGGAGTAGAGGAAGCCGTCGTAGCCGAAGAGGGCGATGGCGCCGGCGATGCCGAGGAAGGACGCGGCGGACATGTAGTCGCCGGATACCGCGAGTCCGTTCTGGAAGGCGGTGAACTGCCGCCCGCCCGCGTAGAAGTCGGAGGCGCTGCGGGTCTGGCGGCCGGCCCAGACGGTGATGCCGAGGGTGGCGGCGACGAAGACCGCGAACAGCGTGATGATGAGCGGCCGGTGCTCGCTGGTGGACGAGGCGGCGAGGGTCACGGCGGTGTGGGAGTGGTACGCGGCGCTCATGCGTCGGCCTCCATGCGGTCCTTGATGGCCTCGGCCTTCGGGTCCAGCTTCGCGTTGGCGTGCCGCGAGTAGAACCAGGCGATGAGGAAGGTGGTGAGGAACTGGGCGAGGCCGAAGACGAAGGCCACGTTGATGTTGCTGAACACCTTGGTGCCCATGAAGCCGCCCGCGTAGTTGGAGAGCAGCACGTACAGCAGGTACCAGAGGACGAAGGCGACGGTCAGCGGGAAGGCGAACGAGCGGTAGGAGCGGCGCAGTTCGCCGAACTCCGCGCTGTCCTGCTCCGCGATGAACGCCTCGGTCGTGGGCTGGGCAGGAGTCTTCTCGGTACTGCCCTCGGGCGGCGGTGCATCGGTAGCCACGGATTCTCCTCGCGACGCGGGTGCGGTGGTGGGGACGGTCGGTTGCATGGGGGACCTCGGGTTCGGGGGGTGGTGATGCGCTTCCCCTGACAACGGCACGCAACGCGCGGCGAAGCGGTTCACTTGGGTTCGCGTCTTCTCTCCGTCACCCCTTCGGGGGGTCCGATGTGCACGTGTTCGCGCGAATCGATTGATGTGCCGGGATGATCGGCGCTAGCTTCACTGGTCATGTACGCGACCGGACACGCCCCGTGTCCGGTCGGCTGACACGGATGAAGTGGAGACCCCATGGCTCATCTGGGATCCGGACGGACGCGCGCACTGACGCTGCCCGTCGGATTGGCCCTCACCGCCTCGCTCGGCTTCCTGCCGGCGGGGGTCGCCTCCGCCGCCCCGGCGGGGCACGGTGCCCCCGCGGCGGCGCCGGCGGACGGACCCGAACTGTCGTACGTGGTCAACACCCAGGGCGGTCCGGGCACCGTCAAGCAGGTGCGCAAGGCGATAGAACGGGCCGGCGGCACGGTGGTGATCGCCTACGACCGGATCGGCGTCATCGTCGTCCACTCGAAGAACCCGGACTTCGCGAGGACGGTCCGCGGGGTCAGGGGCGTCCAGTCGGCGGGTGCCACGCGCACCAACCCGATCGTGCCCCAGGCGACCAAGGACATCGGGGTCGAGCAGCCCCTGACGGCCGCGCAGGAGAAGGCCGCGGCGGCTGAGGCGGCGGCGGACCAGGACCCGATGGAGCCGTTGCAGTGGGACCTGCCGGCCATCAAGGCGGACCTGGCGCACAAGAAGTCGCTGGGCAGCTCGAAGGTGACGGTCGCGGTCATCGACACCGGGGTGGACGACACCCACCCGGACCTCGCGCCCAACTTCGACCGCGCCGCCTCCGCGAACTGCGTGTCGGGCGCCCCGGACACCACGGACGGCGCCTGGCGGCCCAGGCCCGGCGAGAGCGACCACGGCACCCATGTCGCCGGCACCATCGCGGCGGCCAAGAACGGCATCGGCGTGACGGGGGTGGCGCCGGGCGTGAAGGTGTCCGGCATCAAGGTCGCCGACCCGGACGGCTTCTTCTACACCGAGTCCGTCGTCTGCGGCTTCGTCTGGGCGGCCGAGCACGGGGTGGACGTCACCAACAACAGCTATTACACCGACCCGTGGATGTACAACTGCAAGAACGACCCGGACCAGGGCGCCCTGGTCGAGGCCGTGTACCGGGCCGCCCGGTACGCCGAGCTGAAGGGCGCGGTCAACGTCGCGGCCGCCGGGAACTCGGCCGAGGACCTGGCGGCGGACTCCATCGAGGACACGACCAGCCCGGACGACTCCACCCCGGGCAGCCGGACCGTCGACCCCCGCCAGTGCCTGGACATCCCGACGATGCTCCCGGGCGTCGTCACGGTCTCGGCGACGGGCGCGAAGGGCCTGAAGGCGTCGTACTCGAACTACGGGAACGGGGTCATCGACGTGGCCGCGCCCGGCGGGGACTCGACGGTCTACCAGACCCCCGAGCCCCCGGCGACGAGCGGCCTCATCCTGTCGACGCTGCCGGGCGGCAGGTACGGCTACAAGGCCGGTACGTCGATGGCGTCCCCGCACGTCGCCGGCGTCGTGGCCCTGATCAAGTCGAAGCACCCGTACGCCTCGCCCGCCGCGGTCAAGGCGCTGCTGACGCTGGAGGCGGACGCGAAGGCGTGCGACGCGCCGTACGACATCGACGGCGACGGCACGGCCGACGCGGTCTGCGAGGGCGGCAAGAACCGCAACGGCTTCTACGGGGCCGGGGTGGTCGACGCGCTGGACGCCGTGCGCTGGTGAGCCAGGGGCCCGGGGGCCGGTACGCCACGGCCCCCGGACCGCGGGATCACGGCTTGATGAGAACCTTCAGCGCCGTGCGCCCGTCCATCGCCTTGTAGCCGGCCGGTACGCCGTCGAGCCCGACGGACAGGTCGAAGACGGGCGAGGGGTCGATGGTGCCGTCCAGCACGTCGGGCAGCAGCTCCGGAATGTACGTGCGCACGGGGGCGACGCCGCCGCGCAGCGCGATGTTCCGGTCGAACATGTCGCCGAGGTCGAGCCCGGTGCCGCTGCCGTGCGGGACGCCCACGTAGCCGATCGCCCCGCCGTCCCGGGTGATGCCGACGGCGGTGCGCATCGACTGCTCGGTGCCCACGGCCTCGATCACGCAGTGCGCGCCCTCGCCCCCGAGCAGTTCCCGTACGGCCGCGACCGCCGCGTCGCCGCGCTCGGCGACGACGTCGGTGGCGCCGAAGTCCCGGGCGATGTCCGTGCGCGTCGCGTGCCGGCCGAGCGCGATGATGCGCTCCGCGCCGAGCCGCCTGGCGGCCAGCACGCCGCACAGCCCGACGGCCCCGTCCCCGACAACGGCGACGGTCGAGCCGGCCCGTACGCCCGCGCCGACCGCCGCGTGGTGGCCGGTGCCGAGCACGTCGGACAGGGCCAGCAGCGCGGTGAGCAGCCGGTCGTCGGAGGCCGCGGCGGCGGGCAGGGCGACCAGGGTGCCGTCGGCGAAGGGCACGCGGACGGCCTCGCCCTGCCCGCCGTCGGAGCCCACCGAACCCCAGAAGCCGCCCTGCGGGCAGGAGGTGGTCAGGCCCTCGGCGCAGTACGCGCAGGTGCCGTCGGACCAGACGAAGGGGGCGACGACCAGGTCCCCGGCGGAGAACCCGCGCACCTCGGACCCGGCCTCCTCGACGATGCCCAGGAACTCGTGGCCGATGCGCTGGCCCGGCTGCCGCGCGGACTCCCCCCGGTAGGCCCAGAGGTCGCTGCCGCAGATGCAGGCCCGCAGGACCCTGAGCACCACGTCGGTGGGCTGCTGGATCACCGGGTCGGGCACCTCCTCCACGCGGATGTCGTGGGGGGCGTGGATGACGGTGGCGCGCATGCGTGGGGGTCCTTGCCGATCTCAGATGCTGATACTCCTCTCACGGTACGCCCCCGGGCCGGCTTCCCGCCGGACAGGGCCCAGCGCACCCAGGGTGAGCAGGAGCTGCGCGGCGACGTAGGTGAGCATCACCCAGAAGCCGGGGGCCGGGGGCTGCGGTCGGTCCGCGATGCCGGTGGCGATGAGCGCGTCGGAGAGCAGGAAGAGGGCCCCGCCGGTGGCCGCGTACCGGCCGAGGACGCCGGAGCGGTACGCCATGGCGGTCAGCAGCAGGCTGTAGCCGGCCATCGGAATCCGCAGCCCGCCCGGCAGCCCGCCCCAGAGCAGGACGAGGAACGCGGTGAGCACGACGGCGTAGCCGAGCGCCGGGAGCAGCGGTCCGCGCGCCCGGCCGAACAGCACCAGGTAGCAGACGTGCCCGGCGGCGAACCCGGCCATCCCGACGAGGAACGCGAGGTCGGAGTCGGCCAGCAGGAACACATCGCCCGCCCAGCCGCACAGCAGCGCCGCGATCAGCAGCCGGGGCCCGCGCCGGGCGAGGGCGTACGCGGCGAGCAGCGGCATCAGGAGCGGCTTGGCGCCGAGGTGGAGCCAGCCGGGTCCGGTGAGTACGCCGACCAGGTCGGCGGCGCACGCGACGAGGAAGGCGACGAGGAGGGGCCGGGCGTGGCGCTCGTTCACGCGGAGCCCTCCGGGGCGGGCGCCGTGACGGGGGCGGCGGCCGCGGCGCTGCGGGCCGCGGCCGGCTGCCAGCCCGGGCCGCGGAAGATCCGCCCGGCCCGCTCGCCCCAGCCGCTCGCCGCGCGGACGTCGCGGGCGATGGCGGCGTACTCGTGGGTGGCGACGCGCAGCGGGTTGTACGTGTGGATGTTCTTGGTCAGTCCGTAGACCGGCCGCACCGTCTCCTGGGCGAACGAGCCGAACCAGCGGTCCCACACGATGAGGATGCCGCCGAAGTTGCGGTCGAGGTAGCCACCCTGCGAGGCGTGGTGCACCCGGTGGTGGGAGGGCGTGTTGAGCACGTACTCGAAGGGCCGGGGCAGCCTGTCGATCCGCTCGGTGTGCACCCAGAACTGGTAGACGAGGTTGGCCGACGAGCAGAAGGCGAGCGCCGCCGGGTGCACCCCGCACGCGATGAGCGGCAGATAGAACGGCCAGGAGGTCAGCGAGGTCCAGGGCTGGCGCAGCGCGGTGGAGAGGTTGAACTTCTCGCTGGAGTGGTGCACCACGTGGCAGGCCCACAGGATGCGGATGACGTGGTGGCCGCGGTGAGACCAGTAGTAGAAGAAGTCCTGCGCGAGCAGCATCAGCAGGACCGTCCACCACAGGACCGGGACGCGCAGCGGCGTCAGCTCGTACACCGCGGTGTAGAGGGCGACGATGGGCACTTTCCACATCAGGTCGAAGCCCAGGCTGCCCAGCCCCATGGTGATGCTGGTGGCGGTGTCCTTCGCCTCGTACCCGGCGGCGTCCTCGTCGGGATGGAAGTGGTGCAGCGCCATCTCCAGGACGGTGAGCAGCACGAAGGCCGGTATGGACCAGAGCACTACGTCGGGCAGGTTCGTCGGCATGCCTGCACCGTAGGGCCGGGGTCGGCCGGGGACCAGATGTTGTTACCAACAAGTATGTGAGACCGGCTGTCAGCACTCTTTGGCACCTTCCGACAGGCGAGCGCCGTACGATCGCTCAACCGGCCTGACTTGGGGGAGGAACTACCGTGCAGGGACTGGAAGTTGCGCTGCTGAGGCTGGCGACGACGGTGATCGGGACGGTGGCCAGGTCACTGCTTGCGCCGAAGCCCGGCGCCGGTCTCGTGCCCGACCCGGTCCGCCCGCTCCCCCGCCCAGCGAAGCCGGACCGGCTGGAGCCCTCTGCACGGCCTCCCCATCAACTGGCTCACGCTGGTCCGACTGCACCCGGACCTGCCGACCGCCCAACTGGAGCCGTTCACGGAGGTGGCACACGTGGTTCTGGGACATCGTTTCCCTGTCGAGAGCATCGGCGAGCTGCCTCTGAGCCCCCATCTCACGAACCTGACTGTGACCAGAGAGGCCAACGAATTGCGTCTGGAGGGAATCGAGCAGTGGACCGAGCTGGAGGACCTCCGCCTCGACGGACGTTCCCAGTTCCGCTATCTGTCATCCGAGACCCTTCGGAAACTCCGTCGGCTCACCGTCCAAAGCCTGGACGACCTCGATCTGGCCTCGCCAAGCGGCGCGTCCTCCCTCAAGTCACTCGACCTATACCACTGCCGGCTGCGCCGAGGGTTGGAGCCGCTGACCGACCTGCCCTGGCTGAAGGCACTTTCGCTCTACGTCCTGCCGGGGGATCTTGGTGACGACGAGGCCTACGACCTGTCACCGCTGGCCGGCCTCGCCGAACTCACCATCACGCTCGGCTCGGACACGCCCGTGGTCGGAGCCGAACTCTTCCCGCCCGAGCGGATCACACGATTGGGCTGAGGCCTCAGACCCCCGCCGCCCCCAGCAGATGCCCCGCCGCGTACGTCACCGCCATGGCCACCGCTCCCCCGCCCATGTTGCGCAGCACCGCCCCGCCCGGGGCCGCCTCGCCCAGGCGGGCGCTCCACCAGCCCGTCACGGCCAGCACCGCGAGGACGGAGAGCACGGTCACCGGGACCCGGGCGGTGGCCGGGGGCAGCACGATCGCGAGCAACGGCAGCAGCGCGCCGACGGTGAACGCGAGGAAGCTGGCGCCCGCCGCGTGCCACGGGTTGGTGAGGTCGTCCGGGTCGATGCCCAACTCGACCTCCGCGTGGGCGCGCAGCGCGTCGCGCTCGGTGAGCTGGACGGCGGCCTCCCTGGCCACCTCACGGCTCAGCCCCTTGTCCTCCAGCAACCCCGTCAGCTCCGCGAGTTCCGCCTCGGGGGTCTCCTGGAGCTCCCGCTTCTCGGTGGCCAGCGCGGCCTTCTCCGAGTCGCGCTGGGTGGACACCGAGACGTATTCACCGGCCGCCATCGACAGCGACCCGGCGAGCAGCCCGGCCAGCCCGGCCGTCAGCAGGGCCCCCCGGTCGTCGGTGGCCCCGGCGACACCGACGACGAGTCCGGCGGTGGACACCACGCCGTCGTTCGCCCCGAGCACGGCTGCCCGCAGCCAGTTGAGCCGGGCGCCCAGCCCGGCACCGTGAGGTTCGTCGTGCTCAGGCGCTCGCGTCATCCCGGGATGGTCTCACCCGCGGCGCCACCGGGCACGCGTCCGCACCGAATAGGGGACTGTCCGACACGGCCCGTATTCTCTGTGACCATGCTCGACGACCCGCAGACCGCAGCACCATGGCCGGCCGCCTACCCACAGGGGTACGCGGTCGTCGACGTGGAGACCACCGGGCTGGCCCGGGACGACCGGATAGTGTCCGCTGCCGTCTACCGCCTGGACGCGCGGGGCGACGTCGAGGACCACTGGTACACGCTGGTCAATCCGGAGCGCGATCCGGGCCCGGTCTGGATCCACGGGCTGACGAGCGACGTGCTGGAAGGGGCGCCGCTCTTCCCCGAGATCGCCGCCGAGCTGTCCGAACGGCTGGCGGACCGGGTGCTCGTCGCGCACAACGCCGCGTTCGACTGGTCGATGCTGGCGCGGGAGTACGCGCGCGCCTCGGTCACCGCGCCGGTGCGCCAGCGGCTGTGCACCATCGCGCTGGCCAAGGAGCTCCGGCTGCCGCTGGCCAACCACAAGCTGGCGTCCCTCGCGGAGCACTTCGGCGTGGTCCAGCAGCACGCGCACCACGCGCTGGACGACGCGCGGGTGCTGGCGGAGGCGTTCCGCCCGAGCCTGCACGCGGCGGCGCGGGGCGGGGTGCGGCTGCCGCTCCTGGAGTGCCGCCCGCTGACCGAGTGGTCGCACTCGCCGGTGACCCCGCGGTCCGGCTCCTCCTCGTACGGGGGGCACACCACCTGGCGCGCCTCGCGGAAGCGCCCGGCCTGCCCGTATCCGAACCCGGGACGGTACGAGAAGGACAAACCGCTCAAGCAGGGCATGCGGGTGGCGTTCTCCGGGGACACCTCGGTCGACCGGGAGCTGCTGGAGGACCGCGCGGTGGAGGCGGGGCTGCACGTGGCGACCAGCGTCTCCCGGCTGACCAGCCTGCTCGTCACCAACGACCCGGACTCGGCGACGTCGAAGACGGTGAAGGCGAAGGCGTACGGCACCCCGATCCTGGACGAGAGCGCCTTCACCCATCTCCTGCGCGATGTCGCCCCGGCCGTCGCGAAGGTGCCGGCGCCCACACCGTCATCGGAGTGAACCGGCGGCGACTCGCCGTCCGCCGGCCACCCGCCGCCGCTTCCGCGTCCCACCCTGTGGCGCATGGCACGTTGTGAGGTCTGCGGAAACGATTACGGGATGTCCTTCGAGGTGCACGCGCAGGGCGCGGTGCACGTCTTCGACTGCTTCGCCTGCGCCATCCACCGCATGGCGCCCATCTGCGAGCACTGCCGCGTCCAGGTCATCGGCCAGGGCGTCGAGGTCGACGGGCACTGGTTCTGCGGCGGGCACTGCGCCCGCGCGGAGGGGAAGGTGGGGATCGTCGACCGGGTCTGAGGAAGCGGGGCGGCCACCCCTTCGGCCACCCCGTGCGCGAGACACCCCACGGCCGGTTGTACCGTCGTGGGGTGTACCGCTTCCTGATGACCCGGCAGTGGCTGATCCTCGCCCTCCTCTCGCTCGCCCTCATCCCCACGATGATCGAGCTGGGTTTCTGGCAGCTGCACCGGCACGAGCACAAGGTCGCGCAGAACGCCCTGATCTCGCGCAATCTGAAGGCGGACCCGGTCGCCGTGTCCGCGCTCACCTCCCCCGGCCACACCGTCCCGCGCTCGGACTACTGGCGCACCGTGACGGCCACCGGGACCTTTGACGAGAAGCACGAGGTCGTCGTGCGCCGCAGGACCGCCACCGACGGCTCGATCGGCGTCCATGTGCTGGTCCCGTTCGACCTCAAGGGCGGCGGCACGGTGCTGATCAACCGGGGCTGGGTCCCCTCCGCCGACGACCAGCACGCCTTCCCCGACGTACCGGCCGCCCCGAAGGGCGAGGTGACCGTCACCGGGCGGCTCAAGGCCGACGAGACGACCGGCGCGAGCGGCATCAAGGACATCTCGGACCTTCCGGACCGTCAGGTGATGCTGATCAACAGCGCCCAGCAGGCCCGGCTGCTCGACCGCCCGGTGCTCGGCGGCTACATCGAGCTGACCGCCCCCGCCCCGAAGAACGGCTCGCCCGAGCCGATCGAGGCCCCCGACGACAGCTCCATCGGCCCGCACATGGCCTACGCCGTCCAGTGGTGGCTCTTCGCCGCCGGGGTCCCGGTGGGCTTCGTGGTCCTGGCCCGGCGCGAGAAGCGCGACCGGGTCGCGGCGGCACAGGCGGCCGCGGCCGAGGGCGCGGCACCGGAGCCCGAGCCCGCCCAGGCGTGACTCCCGCCTCTCCCGGCACGCAGTCTGCTTAACGGGGGCCGGGTTCGGGAAGACGCCTGAACGTGACCCCACGCATCGAGGACTACGCCCTCATCGGCGATCTGCAGACCGCGGCCCTGGTCGGCAAAAACGGTTCTGTCGACTGGTTGTGCCTCCCCCGCTTCGACTCGGGCGCCTGCTTCGCCGCCCTGCTCGGCGACGAGGACAACGGTCACTGGCGGATCGCCCCGAAGGGCGCGGGCACCTGCGCCCGGCGCGGCTACGTGGGCGACTCCCTCGTCCTGGAGACGTACTGGGAGACGCGCACCGGCACCGTCAAGGTCATCGACTTCATGCCGCAGCGCGACAAGGAGCCGGACGTGATGCGGATCGTCGAGGGGATCAGCGGCACCGTCGAGATGTCGTCCGTGATCCGGCTGCGCTTCGACTTCGGGTCCATCGTGCCCTGGATGCGCCGCTCCGACGGCCATCGGGTCGCGGTCGCCGGGCCGGACTCCGCCTGGCTGCGCAGCGAACCGCCGGTCAAGACGTGGGGCCAGCAGTTCTCCACCTGCTCGTCCTTCAGCGTGTCCGAGGGCGAGAAGGTGGCCTTCGTCCTCACCTGGCACCCCTCGCACTCGCCCCGGCCGGGGCGCGTCGACCCCTACGAGGCGCTGGAGAACACCCTGACCGACTGGGCCGAGTGGTCCGCCCGCTGCGAGTACCGGGGGCCGTACCGGGAGGCCGTGATCCGCTCGCTGATCACCCTCAAGGCGCTCACCTTCGGCCCGACCGGCGGGATCGTGGCGGCCCCGACCACCTCGCTCCCGGAGGAGATCGGCGGCGTACGGAACTGGGACTACCGCTTCTGCTGGCTACGGGACTCCACGCTCACCCTCGGCGCGCTGATCTCGGCCGGCTATCTGGAGGAGGCCGCCGCCTGGCGCGACTGGCTGCTGCGCGCGGTCGCCGGCGACCCGGCGGACCTGCAGATCATGTACGGACTGGCCGGCGAGCGCAGACTCCCCGAGTCCGAGCTGCCGTGGCTGCGCGGCTACGAGAACTCCGCCCCCGTCCGGATCGGCAACGCGGCGGTGCGCCAGCGCCAGCTGGACGTGTACGGGGAGGTCATCGACTCGCTCCGGCTGGCCCGTGACGCGGGCCTGGACGACAAGCCGCACGCCTGGAGCCTCCAGCTCAGCCTGCTCGGATTCCTGGAGTCCACCTGGCGCGAACCGGACGAGGGGCTGTGGGAGATCCGCGGGCAGCGGCGCCACTTCGTGCACTCCAAGGTGATGGCCTGGGTCGCGGCCGACCGGGCGGTGCGCAGCCTGGAGGACGACCCCTCGCTGGCCGGGGACGCCGACCGCTGGCGGGCGATGCGGGACGCCGTGCACCGGGAGGTGTGCGAGAAGGGGTACGACCCGGTGCGCAACACCTTCACCCAGTCGTACGGCTCCCGGGAGCTGGACGCCGCGACGCTCCTGATCGCCCGGACCGGCTTCCTGCCGCCGGACGACCCGCGGGTGATCGGCACGGTGGACGCGGTGCGCGAGGAACTGGGCAGCGGCGGACTGGTGCGCCGCTACAGCACGGACGGCGGCTCGATCGACGGGCTGCCGGGCGGCGAGGGCGCGTTCTTGGCCTGCTCGTTCTGGCTGGCGGACGCCCTGCTCCTGACCGGGCGCGCCGAGGAGGCCACCGAGCTCTTCGAGCGGCTGCTGGACCTGCGGAACGACGTGGGCCTGCTGGCCGAGGAGTACGACACGGCGGCGGGGCGCCAGCTCGGCAACTTCCCGCAGGCGTTCAGCCACATCGGTCTGGTCGGCACGGCGGTCGCGCTGGCCGGGGCACAGCCCGCCGAAGCACGGGCCGCCGAGGACGGCGCCGGGGGCGGCACGGCAGGATAGGACCATGGATCTTGGACTGAAGGACCGTGTGTACATCGTCACCGGAGCGACGCGGGGGCTCGGCTACGCCACCGCGCGGGCCCTGGTGGCGGACGGCGCGAAGGTGATCATCACCGGCCGGGACGAGCAGCGCGCCCAGCAGGCCGCCGCCGACCTGGGCCCGGACGCCGTCGGGCTCGCCGCCGACAACGCCGACCCGGCGGCGGCCGAACGTCTCGTGGAGGCGGCCCGGGAGGGCCTGGGCCGGCTCGACGGCATCCTCATCAGCGTCGGCGGCCCGGCGCCGGGCGGGATCGCGGACAACACCGACGAGCAGTGGCAGACGGCCTTCGAGTCCGTCTTCCTGGGCGCGGTACGGCTGGCCAGGGCGGCCGCCGCGGCGCTCGGCGAGGGCGGGGCCATCGGCTTCGTGCTCTCCGGCTCCGTCCACGAGCCGATTCCCGGGCTGACCATCTCCAACGGGCTGCGCCCCGGTCTGGCCGGCGTCGCGAAGTCGATGGCGGACGAGCTCGGCCCGCGCGGCATCCGGGTCGTGGGCCTGCTGCCGGCCCGGATCGACACGGACCGGGTGCGGGAGCTGGACGCGCTGTCGGGCGACGCGGAGGCCGCGCGTACCGCCAACGAGGCGAACATCCCGCTGCGCCGCTACGGCACCCCGGAGGAGTTCGGCCGCACGGCGGCGTTCCTGCTGTCGCCCGCCGCCTCGTACCTCACGGGCATCATGGTGCCGGTCGACGGCGGCCACCGGCACGGGATCTGAGCCGCGGGGGGGGCGTACGGCGGTGGCGCGGGGGCCCGCGCCACCGCACCGCCCGTCAGCTCACCCGCGCGGCCCGGTGCTTGACGGCCTTGAGCCGGACCTCGGCGGGCAGCCGGGCCAGCCCGGCGGAGTCCCGGGCGTGGGCCAGTGCCTCGTCGCTCAGCCTCCCCAACGCCTCGTCGGGGGCGGCGTGCGGCTCCATCAGCAGCCGGACCCGGGCGGCCGGGGTGGAGCGCTTGCCGGTCAGGGTGACCTGGGCGCGGGCGACCCCGTCCAGGGCGCCGGCCTCCCCGGCGAGCACCCCCTCCAGGGCGCGGCCGCGCAGCAGGGCGCCCTCGCCGTCGCCGCTGTCCACCAGCACCTCGTTGAGCCGGGAGCGGCGGAGCTGGGCCAGCAGCCACCACAGGGCGAGGACCACGAGGACGGCGAGGACCGCGATCACCGTCGGCCACCACCAGCCCTCGGCGCGCCAGCGGTCCCGGTCCGCCTCGCTGAGCAGGACGTCGTTCTTGCCGTACCAGGGCCACCAGGACGGCACGGACAGACCCGCCGCCGCGGCGAGCACACCGCCGCCCACGCAGACCAGCACCAGTCCGACGAGCCCCAGCAGTACCCGGTTGACGGTCCTGAGCACGCCGTTCACCCCTTCTTCGCCGGCCGGCGGACATGGACCGACAGGCTCGGCTGCCTGGCGAGTCCCAGTTCCCGGATGCCTGTGGAGAGCACGGTGTCCAGGTCGGCCCGTACGTCGTCCAGTTCCCGGAAGTGCGAGACGGCACGCACTCCCACCTTGCGCCGGCCCATGCGGACCCGGACCGACTGGACGCCGGCCACCTCGACGGCCCGGTCGCGCAGCACCATGGCCGCCGCCGTCCGGTCGAGCCCGGCGCGCACGTCGGTGTGTTCGCGGCGCATCGGCAGCAGGTCGCGCAGCCCGGGCGTGAGCGCGAGGAGCAGCAGCCAGAGCCCGAGGGCGGCCGCGACGGACGCGCCGGTCAGCACCCAGACGTCGTCGAGCTTCCGCGTCGCGAGCTCGTCCGCCAGGGTGCGGCGCCACTGCATCGCGGAGTGTCCGGCGCGGACCGCCGCCACGTCGTAGAGGAGCAGGCCGCTCGCGCCGAGGACCACCGCGGCGACGATGCCCGCGGGGATGCGTCGGGCGGCCCAGAAGCGCCCCGCGCCGCCTTCGGGCCGTTCCTTGTCGGGCGCGGGGTCGTAGGCCGCGGAGGAGGCCGACTGGTCGAGCGCGAGGACACTGCCGTGTTCCACCGCCCCGGCCTCGGGCCCTCGCCGCGTGCCGTCGTCCGGGTCGTGGGGCTCGGTCATCGAATCCTCCCCTGTGCCGCCAGGCTCGCTCCGGTGGGATGCAGGCGTTCGACCTGGACGGCCACCTCGGGCACCTCCATCCCCGCCAACGCCTTTACCCGCTCGGCGACCCGTCGACGCACGGCCCCGCTCTGGTGGCCGATGTCAGTGGGATATCCCAGCTCCAGGCTCACCCGTACGCGGGCGGTGTCGCGGTGCACGGTGACCGTGGCGCGCGGCGACGCCGCCTCCTTCGGGACGGCGTCCACCGCCTCCTTGGCCGCCTGTGCGGCGATCTTCGCGACCACCCGGTCGGCGATCCGTGTCTCTCCCCGTTCCCCGGCCGGGACCGGGCCGCTCGCCCCCGACACCTCCGTCACCGCCGTCGGTCGCCGCGCTCGCGACTGCGGAAGAAGTCGCCGGGTTCCAGGTCGCCGTCGAAGAAGCGGCCGGCGACGAAGCCGACCGCTCCGAGGGCGGCCACCAGCACAAAGGCTCCGAACCCGCCGAAGTACCCGGCGAAACCGAGCGCCATGCCGGCCAGCAGACCGGCCACAGCCATGCTCATCGTGTGCTCCTCAACCGCTCGGGGACGCCGGGACTACTGGACTCGGGACTCTGACTCGTCGTCATCGTCGTCCTCGTCGGGCAGCTTCACGTCGCTGACGGCGATGTTGACCTCGACGACCTCCAGGCCCGTCATGCGCTCGACGGCCGCGACGACGTTCTCCCGTACGTCGCGGGCGACGTCGGAGATCGACACGCCGTAGTCGACGACGATCTCCAGGTCCAGCGCCGTCTGGGTCTCGCCGACCTCGGCCTTGACGCCCCGGGTGACGGACTTGGAGCCGCCGGGGACCCGGTCGCGGACCGCGCCGAACGTACGGGACAGGCCGCTGCCCATCGCGTGCACGCCGACGACGTCGCGGGCCGCCATGCCGGCGATCTTCTCGACCACACCGTCCGCGATGGTCGTACGGCCGCGGGTGCCGGGGTCGCCTCCGCCGCGCTTGGTCAGGCTGCTGCCGCCCGAGGCGTTGCTGTCGGAGTTCTCGGGTCGGTTCCGCTGCGGGGTCTCGGTCATCGCCACTCTTCCCTTCGGGGCAGATTTGACTACTTTGCCCACATTAAGGGCGCTTGCCCCGAGTCGCGCCGTGGATACGGCAGTCTGGTGGCCATGACGACGGCTGACGGCCCGCACAGGGCCCACGCGTGGACGGCTGCGGTACGGCAACGGCTCTCCCTGGGCCGGCTGCTCCCTCTGGGGGGTCCGGCGGACGGCGCCTGGATCGCGGAGCGGGCCGCGGTCGCGGTGCTGCGCCGGGCAGCGGCGGGCCCGGAGCCCGGCCCGGTCCTCGGTGAGCTGCGGATCGCCGTGGCCGACCCGGACTCGGCCCCCGCCGCCCAAGTGCCCCCGCCCCCGAGCGCGCTGCCGCCGGGACCCCTGCGAATCGAGGCGACGATGACCGCGACGGCCGACCGGCCCCTGCCCGCAGCCGCCGACGCGTTGCGCGCGGCCCTTCTGTCGGCCGCCGCGCGCCGGCTGGGCCTGGTGGTCTCCGAGGTGGACCTGCGGGTGACGGGACTGCTCGACGGCTCGCCCGAACGGGTGAAGCCGGAGCCGGTGGAGGTGCGCCCGGTGGACGCGGAGAACTCCGCGGGGCGGGCCGCCGCCTCGGTGGCCGGGGTGGCGGCGCTGACCGGCGTGCTGGGCCCGGCGGTGCGGACGGGCGAGGACCATGTGCGCGTCGAGCTGGCGACGGAGAGCGGCCACCGCGCGCTGGACGTGGCCCTGGCCGTGCGCGAGGCGGTGACGGAGGCGGCCGAGGGGCGGCCCCCGGTCGCGGTGCTGGTCACGGCGGTCAGGGAGGACGGCGCGGCGGGCTGACCCCCGGCGCGGGTGCGGACCGGCGGGAGGCGTCACGGCCCCGGCCGGTCCGTCCACGCGTCAGCCGAGGGCGCTCGCCAGGTCGCGGAGGCGGCGCCCCTGCGCGGCCCGTTCGGCGGCGCGCTGCTCCTCGTACGTACGCGAGAGGGCGCCGCCCAGCAGGGCCTTGGTCTCGATGACGGCGTCGCGCGGGGCGGCCAGCAGGGCGCCCGCGAGGTCGCGCGCCGCGCCTTCGAGGTCGGCGGCGGGCACGACGAGGTTGGCCAGGCCGGTGCGCTCCGCCTCCTCGGCGTGGACGTAGCGGCCGGTGGCGCAGATCTCCAGCGCGCGGGCGTACCCGACGAGGTGCACCAGAGGGTGCGTGCCGGTGAGGTCGGGCACCAGGCCGAGGCTGGTCTCGCGCATGGCGAACTGGACGTCCTCGGCGACGATGCGCAGGTCACAGGCGAGGGCCAGCTGGAAGCCGGCGCCGATGGCGTGGCCCTGGACGGCCGCGATCGACACGATGTCGTTGCGGCGCCACCAGGTGAACGCCTCCTGGTACTCGGCGATCAGCGCGTCGAGCTCGGCCTCCGGGCCGCGCCCCATGTCGAGGAACGACGGCTCGCCGTCGAATCCCTCGGGGGTGAACGCCTGGCGGTCGAGTCCGGCGGAGAACGACACGCCTTCGGCGCGCAGCACGACGACCCGCACACTGCCGGGCAGGGCCCGTCCGGCCTCGGTCAACGCCCGCCACAGAGCGGGAGACTGGGCGTTGCGCTTCGCCGGATTGGTGAGGGTCACCGTGGCAACCGCGTCGTCGACGGTGAGTCGTACGCCGTCCTGGTCGAGCACGGAGTCGAGCGAGGTCATACGGGGCCTCCGGTTCGGGTGCAGTCAGCACATGAAGCTAAGTGACTGAACAGTAACCACCGGATCGACCCTGCGGCCGACCGGGTGGACACACCCGGAACCAGGGACCTCCCGGAGCCGTCCCGTGACGGGCCCCGATCCGCTGCCGGCCGTCAGGCCGCCGCGGCCTTCTTGCCTCGTGTGGCGCCGCCGCGTCCGCGGAGCGTCACTCCGGATTCGCTGAGCATCCGGTGGACGAATCCGTAGGAGCGGCCCGTTTCCTCGGCCAGCGCCCGGATGCTCGCACCGGAGTCGTACTTCTTCTTCAGGTCTGCCGCGAGCTTGTCGCGCGCGGCGCCGGTCACCCGGCTGCCCTTCTTCAGAGTCTCGGCCACCCGTGCCTCCTCATGGGAAGTGCGCTCTGGACTCTCATGATCACCCCTCGGGCGCTTCCTGGCCACCCATTCGGCAAGGTCTCTGCGACCGGATTCGCGCCCCGGGAGTGCGCCGGTGCGACCGGAATGCCTCATTCCAACGGGCCGCCGGCGGTGTCGTGCGGGCGCAGGGCAAGGAACGTCCAGGTCAGGGGCCGCACGGGCCGGGGGGCGCAAATGGGTGCGCCCGGCAGCTATCTGCCGGGCGCCACGCCGAGGTACGAGACCTCATCACACAGATGACGGATCACGAGTAGGCCGAATGATCCGGTCCCGGGGGTCAGGCCAGGGCGACCAGGTCCCGGTAGTCCGCACCCCACAGGTCCTCGATGCCGTCCGGGAGCAGGATGATCCGCTCCGGCTGAAGGGCCTCGACCGCGCCCTCGTCGTGCGTGACGAGGACGACCGCGCCCTTGTACGTGCGCAGCGCGCCGAGGATCTCCTCGCGGCTGGCCGGGTCCAGGTTGTTGGTGGGCTCGTCGAGCAGGAGCACGTTGGCGGAGGAGACGACCAGGGTCGCCAGGGCCAGACGGGTCTTCTCGCCGCCGGAGAGCACCCCGGCGGGCTTGTCCACGTCGTCCCCGGAGAACAGGAACGAGCCGAGCGTCTTGCGGACGGCGACGAGGTCCAGGTCGGGGGCGGCGGAGCGCATGTTCTCCAGGACCGTGCGGTCCGGGTCCAGGGTCTCGTGCTCCTGGGCGTAGTAGCCCAGCTTGAGGCCGTGGCCCTCCACGACGCGGCCGGTGTCGGGCTTCTCGGCGCCGCCGAGGAGCCGCAGCAACGTGGTCTTGCCGGCGCCGTTGAGGCCGAGGATGACGACGCGGGAGCCCTTGTCGATGGCCAGGTCGACGTCGGTGAAGATCTCCAGCGAGCCGTAGGACTTGGAGAGCCCTTCCGCCATCAGGGGCGTCTTGCCGCAGGGTGAGGGGTCGGGGAAGCGCAGCTTGGCGACCTTGTCGGCGACCCGGACCTCCTCCAGGCCGGACAGCAGCCGGTCGGCGCGCTTGGCCATGTTCTGCGCGGCGACCGTCTTGGTCGCCTTGGCGCGCATCTTGTCCGCCTGTGCGTTGAGCGCGGCGGCCTTCTTCTCGGCGTTCTGGCGCTCGCGCTTGCGGCGCTTCTCGTCGGCCTCGCGCTGCTGCTGGTAGAGCTTCCAGCCCATGTTGTAGACGTCGATCTGGGAGCGGTTGGCGTCCAGGTAGAAGACCTTGTTGACGACCGTCTCGACCAGCTCGACGTCGTGGGAGATCACGACGAAGCCGCCGCGGTAGGTCTTGAGGTAGTCGCGCAGCCAGACGATCGAGTCCGCGTCGAGGTGGTTGGTCGGCTCGTCCAGGAGCAGCGTGTCGGCGTCCGAGAAGAGGATGCGGGCCAGCTCGACGCGGCGGCGCTGACCGCCGGAGAGGGTGTGCAGCGGCTGTCCCAGCACCCGGTCGGGCAGGCTGAGCGCGGCGGCGATGGTGGCGGCCTCGGCCTCGGCGGCGTAACCGCCCTTGGTGAGGAACTCCGTCTCCAGGCGCTCGTACTTCTTCATCGCCTTCTCGCGGGTGGCGCCCTTGCCGTTCGCCATCCGGTCCTCGTTCTCCCGCATCTTGCGCAGGATCTCGTCCAGGCCGCGGGCGGACAGGACCCGGTCCCTGGCCAGGACGTCGAGGTCGCCGGTGCGGGGGTCCTGCGGGAGGTAGCCCACCTCGCCGGAGCGGGTGATGGTGCCCGCGGCGGGGACGCCCTCGCCCGCCAGGCACTTGGTGAGGGTGGTCTTGCCGGCTCCGTTGCGGCCGACGAGGCCGATGCGGTCGCCCTTGGCGATGCGGAAGCTGGCGGATTCGATGAGCAGACGGGCGCCGGCGCGCAGCTCGATGCCGGAGGCGGTGATCACGGGGAAGTACTCCAAGGCGGAAGGGAGGGCGGAGGAACGACGGGTGGTGACGGATCGACGCCGCTACTCACGCACACGCACAAGGAGAACTGCCATGGAAACCAGTCTACTGGCGGTGTCCACCGACTTTTCCGCGTGCTCCCGCGCCGGTCCGCCCGCCCGGGTGCGGGACGTGAACAGGGCATCACGGGGCGTATGACCGGATACTCGGCGAAGGGACCGTGGTCCGTTGCGGAGGGTGTGCGATGCAGTTCGACGACGACGCCGGTCTGGACACGTCGGAGGTCAGGGACGTACGCGGCAGCCGCGTCCCGGGCGGCCGGGCCACGGTGGGCGGGGGCATCGCCGGGGTGATCGCGCTGATCCTGGGGCTCTTCTTCGGGGTGGGTCCCGATCAGCTCGGGCTCTCGTCGGGCGACTCGCCGACGGCGACCGCGTCCTCGGCGGGGCAGGTGGCGCGGGAGTGCCGGACCGGGCGGGACGCCAACGCGAAGGACGACTGCCGGATCGTGGCGGTGGTCAACAGCGTGCAGGACTACTGGGGCCAGGAGTTCGCCCGGCGCGACGCGCGGTACGCGACGGCGCGGACCGTCCTGTTCACCGACCGGGTCGGCACGGCCTGTGGCTCCGCGACCTCGGCCGTGGGGCCGTTCTACTGCCCCGGTGACCGGCAGGTCTACCTCGACCTGGAGTTCTTCGACGAGCTGCGGACGAAGTTCGGGGCGAGCGGCGGCCCGTTCGCCCAGGCGTACGTCGTCGCCCACGAGTACGGGCACCACGTGCAGAACCAGATGGGGACGCTGGGCCGGACCCAGGACGGGCGGACCGGCGAGGACAGCGACGCGGTCAGGGTGGAGCTCCAGGCGGACTGCTACGCGGGGGTGTGGGCGCACCACGCGACGACCACGCCCGACGAGTCGACCGGGCGGCCGCTGATCACCGAGGTCACCCGGGCGGACGTCCGGGACGGCCTGGACGCGGCGGCGTCGGTCGGGGACGACCGGATCCAGGAGCGGTTCCAGGGGCGGGTCACGCCGGAGTCCTGGACGCACGGGTCCGCGGCGCAGCGGCAGGAGTGGTTCACGGTGGGGTTCCGGGGCGGGGACATGGGGGACTGCGACACGTTCCGCTGAGCGGGGCGGGCGCGGGGTGTAGCGCCTGCGGCGGGCCTGTTCCCCTGCCCGCCCCTTCCCGGAACCGGGGCTCCGCCCCGGGCCCCGCTCCTCAAACGCCGGAGGGGCTGGGGGTGCGAGGGCTGGAGGGGCTGGTTTCTGGAGCGCTGCCCCAGGTCAGGAACCGCCCGTGTGGACCTGGAAGGCCGCCTTGCGGACCGCCTTGGCCAGGGCCGGGTCCGGGTGGGCCGCGGCCAGGGCGACCAGGACCTGGACCGTGCGGGGGTGGCCGACGGCCCGGACCTCGTCCAGGAGGGCCGGGACCGTGCCCTGGACCGCCGAGTCGAGGTGGCGGACCAGGAGGCCCGTCTCCCCGTGGTCGGCGACGGCCGCCGCCGTGTCGACCCAGAGCCACGTGGCCTCCTCGCGGCTGAGGACCTCCTGGGCGTCCTCGGGGTCCGTACCGTCGTACTCGGCGAGCCAGAGCAGCGCGTACGGGCGCAGCGACGGGTCGGTCAGGACGGCCCGGACCTCGGGCTCCGCGGGGGCTCCGACGACGCGCAGGGCCTCGAAGGCCAGGCCGCGCAGGAGGGCGTCCTCGCCCCGGGCGACGTCGAGCAGTTCGGCGACGGCGCTGCCGACGGGGCGGGCGGCCAGCCAGGCGCGGTATTCGGCGCGGGCGGGGCCGGGGGTGAGGCGGGCGCAGCCGAGGAGCATGTCGGCGGCGGCCTGCTCGATGTTGCCGGCGGGGCTCTGGGCGGCGACGCAGATCTGCTCCAGCTTGACCCAGACCGCCCAGTTGCCGAGCGGCGTCAGCGTGGCCTGGCCCGCGCCGAGGGTGAGCGCCCCGACGTCGGCCAGGCCCTCCAGGGCCCAGTCCAGCAGGCGGGCGACGAGGGCCGGGGAGTGGGCGGTGGGCGCCGGCTGGGCGGGGGCGGGCAGCGGTTCGGGGCCGTACGGCACCTCGCAGCGCTCCTCGTGGAGTTCCGCGACGCGCTGGCCGAGCAGGTCGAGGAGGGCCGGCACGGTGACGGGCCCGGCCGAGAGCTGGAGCAGCGAGAGGACCTGTGGCACGGCCTCGACGGCCTCGGCGACGGCGGTGGACTCGACGCCCCGGGGCGCGGGGTGGACGAGTGACCAGGCGTCGAAGAGCGCGACCCAGCCGCGCAGCACGGCGGAGTCGTCCCGGTCCCAGGCGCGCAGCCGCCAGCCGGGCCGCGCGGTGTCGCCGTGGAGTTCGACCAGTCCGGCGAGCCGGGCCCGGTCCCAGCCGGAGCGCACCTGCGCCGGGGAGATGTCCAGCGCGGCGGCGGCGTGTTCGAGCGCGGCCGGCGGTGTGGTGCCGGGGGCCGCCCCGTCGGCCGCCCAGCGGGCGATCCGTACGGCGTCGGCGAGGACCGTCCGGGCCTGGCGGGCCAGCTCCGCCCGGGGTGGGGTGCCCTCGGGCGGGCGCGGCGCGGGCCTGGTGCGCCGGGTGGTCACGGCCCTTCGGGCGGTGGTGAGGGGTCGCGGGCGGACAAGACGCAGCCTGGAGTCGCGCGGGGTACGGGACGTCACGGGAGCAGTCTTGCCCCTGACGGCCCGAAAGCCCAAACGGAACCTGGGTCACCGACGTTGACGGGCCCGCGGACCGGCCGGGACCAATCGGCCGAACCGGTGCATCACCTCACATCAGGGGCGTGAGGAAGCGGCGCAGGGTCTCCTCGTAGCGGGCCGGGTCGGCGTTCCACATCGCCGCATGCGGAGCGCGGTCCACGGTGTGCAGGGAGACCAGGTCGGGGCGGGCGGCGGCGAGCCGGCGGGAGTGGATCCAGGGGGCCAGGGTGTCGTCGGGGCCGTGGAGCACGAGCGTGGGGACGTGCAGGGTGACGGGGACCGAGGTGTCCAGGAGGGCGGTGCCGGGCAGTCCGGTCTGCCCCTGGGCGGCGCGCACGGCCAGCGGCAGCAGTGCGGCGGGGACCCCGCGTGCGGCGGCCAGGCCGCGCAGGGTGTCGTTCCAGTCCAGCACCGGTGAGTCGAGGACGAGGCCGGAGATCCGGTCGCGGAGCGCGGAGCCCACGCAGGCGTGCAGCGCCATGGACGCGCCGGTTGACCAGCCGTACAGGATGACCTGCTCGGCGCCGTTGCGGACGGCGAAGCGGATCGCGGCGTCCAGGTCGCGCCACTCGGACTCGCCGAGGTGGCCGAGCCCGTCCGGGGAGCGCGGGGCGCCGGGGTCGCCCCGGTAGGCCAGGTCGAGCACGGGCAGCTGCCGGCCGTGCAGGAACCCCATGAGGTTGAGCGGGTGCTCCCGGGTGGTGCCGATGCCGTGGACGGTGATGACCCAGGTGCGGCGGGGCGCCGGGACGTACCAGGCGGGCAGTTCGCCCAGCTCGCCCGGGATGCGCACCTCGCGGAAGGCCAGGCCGAGGGCGCTGCCGGGGTCGCCGCTGTACACCTGGGGCGTGAGGCGGACCTTGTCGCCGGGGGCCAGGACGCCGTGGTCGACGCGTTCCAGCCGGCGCACGACGGTGTCGGCGGCCTGGTGGGCCCGGTCGAGCACGGGGCCGACGACGGCGTGGACGTCCTTGCCGGTCAGCCCGTACGTGCCGGGGCGCAGCGAGGTGAGGGACCGGGTCAGGGTGACCTGTCCGGCGGCCGTCGCGTGGACGGTGAGTTCGCGGTCGGCGGGGAGCGGTCGTCCGGGCGGCGTCTTCAGGGCGACGTCGCCGGCGAACCGGCCGGCCGCGACCGCTGCCGCGCCGGCGCCGATGAGTGTGGTGACGGCCGCTGCCGTCGCGGTAACCGGGCGCACACCCTCAGTGTCGGTCTCCGGGCGCCGCGATGCCAGTGGGCAGGGCCGTCCGGTGCCGCCCGTCTCCCGTCGACGCCGTCCGGTGCCGCCTCAGCCGCGCTGCCCGTAACCCTTCAGCGCCTCCAGGACCTCGCCGAGCCGGTCCTCGGACAGCAGGGCCGGGGTGCGGCCCGGTACGGCGCTCGCGGTGAGCCAGACGTGGCAGAGCCATTCCAGCTGGGCGGTGCGGTCGTACGCCTCGTCGAGCGTGGCGCCGTAGGTGACGGTGCCGTGGTTGGCGAGCAGGCAGCCGGTGCGGTCGCGGAGGGCGGCGAGCATGTTCGCGGCGAGTTCGGGGGTGCCGTAGCGGGCATAGGGGGCGACGCGGACCGTGCCGCCGAGCATCGCGGCGGCGTAGTGCACCGGGGGGACCTCGGTGAGCAGGGTGGAGACGGCGGTGGCGTGGACCGCGTGGGTGTGCACAACGGCCTTCGCGTCGGTGTTCCGGTAGATGGCCAGGTGGAGGGGAAGTTCGCTGGTGGGGGCCAGTTTCCCGAAGGTCTGGTTGCCTTCCGGATCGACACCGGTCAGATCCTCGGGGCCCAGCCGGTCGTACGGCACTCCGCTGGGTGTGACCAGCACCGTGTCGCCGATCCGGAGCGAGACGTTTCCGGAGGTTCCGACGACCAGGCCGTCGTCCGCCGTGCGGCGGGCCGCGGCGACGACCGCCTCCCATCCGCGGGCGATCGCGTCGTGCTCTCGGTCACTCATACGAAGATCCTTTCCGGCCCCGCCCCGGGCGCCGCCCGGGCACCGCCGCGGGGGTCACCACAGCGCCCTGTTCAGTTCATCTTCTGTTCACTCAAGTTGCCTACGTTCCACGTGCCAATGACGTCGAACGATTGCCTGGGTAAATGGAACACATCACGCTGCTGCTCGCGATAGTGATCGTGACAGCTCTAGTGTTCGATTTCACGAACGGTTTCCACGACACCGCCAACGCGATGGCCACGACCATCTCGACCGGCGCCCTCAAACCCAAGACGGCGGTCGCGATGTCCGCCGTTCTCAATCTGGTCGGCGCGTTCCTGTCCGTGGAGGTCGCCAAGACGATCTCCGGCGGGATCGTCAACGAGGACGGCCTCAGAACCGAGGTCATCTTCGCGGCGCTCGTCGGCGCCATCCTGTGGAATCTTCTGACCTGGCTGGTCGGGCTGCCGTCCAGCTCCTCCCACGCACTGTTCGGCGGCCTCATCGGCGCCGCGGTGATGTCCGCCGGCTGGTCGTCGGTCAACGGCGGCACCGTCGTCACCAAGGTGCTGCTGCCCGCCGTCGCCGCCCCGATCGTGGCCGGCGTGGCCGCGCTCCTGGCCACCCGCCTCACGTACCGGATCGGCGGGAAGATCCGTAACGACGCCCAGGAGAAGGCGACCGCCAAGGGCTACCGGGCGGGGCAGATCGCCTCGGCCGGGCTCGTCTCGCTCGCCCACGGCACCAACGACGCGCAGAAGACGATGGGCATCATCACCCTGGCCCTGGTCACCGGCGGCGTCCTCTCCCCCGGCTCCAACCCGCCGGTCTGGGTGATCGTGAGCGCCGGTCTCGCCATCGCCATGGGCACCTACCTCGGCGGCTGGCGCATCATCCGCACCATGGGCAGCGGCCTGACCGAGCTGAAGCCCCCGCAGGGCTTCGCCGCCCAGACCAGCGCGGCCACCGTCATCCTGGCCTCCTCGCACCTCGGCTTCTCCCTCTCCACCACGCAGTCCTGCTCCGGGGCCGTGATGGGCGCGGGACTCGGCCGTGCCGGGGGCGTGGTCCGCTGGTCCACCGCCACCCGGATGTTCGTCGCCTGGGGCCTGACCCTGCCGGCCGCCGGCCTGGTCGGCGCGGGCGCCGAGTTCCTGACGAAGCAGGGCACCTGGGGCGTCGTGGTCGTCGCGGCCCTCCTGGTCGCCGGTTCCGGGGCGATCTGGGTGCTCTCGCGCCGCAAGCCCGTCGGCCACGGCGATGTCGCACCCGGCACCGAGGACGTGGCCCCGGCCGAGCCCGCGGGTGTCGTCACCCAGGCCATCGCCGCCGTGAGCCCGCCGCCCACCGCGGCCCAGGCGCACGACCTCGCCGCCACCATTCCGGCGCCCGCCGGTCCCGTCGCCGCCGATCCGGCCCGACCCGCCACGGTCTGACAGACCCCGGTACTCCGGTAAAGGACAACCCGTATGAACATCGACTGGGCAGCTCTGGGCACCGTCTTCGGCGTCTCCCTCGTCACCACGGTCGCCCTGGTGGGCCTCTTCACGCTCGGCATCGTCGGCCTCTCCAGGCAGCCGGAAGCGGCCGCCGGGGGCGGTACGGCGGGCGGATCGGTCCTGCTGGCGCGGGCCGGGGCGTACGTCTGCTTCGGGCTGTGCGCGGCGGCGGTCGCGTACGGCATCTATCTGATCGTCGCCTGACGCCTCACCACCCCATCGGGCCGGACGCACCTCGTGCGCGTCCGGCCCGATGTGCGTCCGCCCACACCGCACCGCCGCAGGTCAACGGCGAGTTGACGGGCGTTCGCGGGGCGTGGTGGACTGCCGGAGCCATTACGGCGACAGCAGAGGAAGCCGGTGCGAATCCGGCGCGGTCCCGCCACTGTCACCGGGGAGCGGTCCCCCACCGCACGTCACGGCCCGCGCGAGCGGGCTGGAAGACCGGGGGAATCCGCCGATCCGGAAGCCAGGAGACTCCCTGTCGCCGTCACGTCGAACCAGGGCGCGGACCCTGAGTGAGGACATATCGCCATGCCCGGCTGCCGTGCGCCCCTCTTCCCACAGCCCTCGTCGGCGGACTCCGGCACGGCCGGCTGAACCGTGCGTGCCGATCGCATCTACGCGTACGGCGCCACCGCCGGCCTGATCGGCGACCTGCTGCTCGGTGACCCGCGCAGGGGGCACCCGGTCGCCGCCTTCGGGCGGGCCGCCGCAGCCGTCGAGGACCGGCTCTGGCGCGACCACCGCGGCCGGGGCGCCCTGCACACCCTGATCTGCGCCGGGGGCGCCGCCGGGAGCGCCGCGCTCGCCGCCCGCGCCCTGCGGAGCCACCCCGCCGCGTCCGTGGCCCTGACCGCCGCCGCCACCTGGTCCGTCGTCGGCGGTACGTCGCTGGGGCGGGAGGCCCGGGCCATCGGCGGGGCGCTCGCCGCGGGCGACATCGAGTCTGCCCGGGAGCGGCTGCCCCATCTGTGCGGGCGCGACCCGCAGGCGCTGGACGGCCCCGGGATCGCGCGCGCCGTGGTCGAGTCCGTCGCCGAGAACACCTCGGACGCCGTGGTCGGCGCCCTCGTCTGGGGCGCCCTCGCCGGTGTCCCCGGGCTCGTCGGATTCCGCGCCGCCAACACGCTCGACGCGATGGTCGGCCACAAGTCGCCCCGCCACCTGCGGTACGGCTGGGCCTCGGCCCGGCTCGACGACCTCGCGGGCTGGCCCGGCGCCCGGCTCACCGCCCTGCTCGCCGTGGCCTCCGGCGGCCGTCCCCGGGAGGCGGTACGGGCCTGGCGGGCGGATGCCGCCAAGCACCCGAGCCCCAACGCGGGGCCCGTGGAGGCCGCGTTCGCCGGGGCGCTCGGCGTACGGCTGGGCGGGACCCTGGCGTACGGCGGGCGCGTCGAGCACCGGCCCGTGCTCAACGGTGCGGCCGGGCGGGCGGTGGAGACGGCGGACATCGAGCGCGCCGTGCGCCTCTCGCGCCGGGTGGGCGTGCTCGCCCTCGGCGTCACCGTGGCCGCCCGGCTCGGCACGGCGGCCCTGGCGCGGCGGGCCCGGAGACCTCACGGATCGCGTACGGCTGGACGGAGAGCGATATGAGCGGTGGACTGCTGGTCGCCGGGACCACTTCGGACGCGGGCAAGAGCGTCGTCACGGCGGGCATCTGCCGCTGGCTGGTGCGCCGGGGCGTGAAGGTCGCCCCGTTCAAGGCGCAGAACATGTCGCTGAACTCCTTCGTCACCCGCGAGGGCGCCGAGATCGGCCGGGCCCAGGCGATGCAGGCCCAGGCCGCCCGCGTCGAGCCGACCGCCCTGATGAACCCGGTGCTGCTCAAGCCCGGCGGCGACCGCTCCAGCCAGGTCGTCCTGATGGGGAGGCCGGTCGGCGAGATGAGCGCCCGCGGCTACCACGGCGGACGGCAGGAGCGCCTGCTGTCCACCGTCACGGACTGTCTGGAGCAGCTGCGGAGCACCTACGACGCGGTGATCTGCGAGGGCGCGGGCTCGCCCGCCGAGATCAACCTGCGCCGCACGGACATCGTGAACATGGGCGTCGCCCGGGCCGCGCGCTTCCCGGTCGTGGTGGTCGGGGACATCGACCGGGGCGGGGTGTTCGCCTCGTTCTTCGGGACGACCGCGCTGCTCGCGCCGGAGGACCAGGAGCTGATCGCCGGGTATCTGGTCAACAAGTTCCGGGGCGACGTCTCGCTGCTCGAGCCGGGGCTCGACATGCTGCGGGACCTGACGGGCCGTCCCACGTACGGGGTGCTGCCGTTCGCGCACGGGCTCGGCATCGACGAGGAGGACGGCCTGCGGGTGTCGCTGCGCGGCACCGTACGGGAGTCGACGGTCGCCCCGCCGCACGGCGAGGACGTCCTGCGCGTCGCCGTGTGCGCGATCCCGCTGATGTCGAACTTCACCGATGTGGACGCGCTGGCCGCCGAACCGGGCGTCGTCGTCCGCTTCGTGGACCGGCCCGAGGAGCTGGCCGACGCCGACCTCGTCATCGTGCCCGGCACCCGGGGCACCGTGAAGGCGCTCGCCTGGCTGCGCGAGCGCGGGCTCGCCGGGGCGCTGCGGCGGCGCGCCGCCGAGGGGCGGCCGGTGCTCGGCATCTGCGGCGGCTACCAGATCCTGGGCGAGCGCGTCGAGGACGAGGTGGAGTCGCGCGCCGGGCGGGTGGACGCGCTCGGCCTGCTGCCCGTGCGCGTCCGCTTCGAGCGCGAGAAGACCCTGGCCCGGCCGTCCGGCGTGGCGCTCGGCGAGCCCGTCGAGGGCTACGAGATCCACCACGGGGTCGCCGATGTGCGCGGCGGCGAACCGTTCCTGACGGACGGCCGGGGCACCCCGCTGGACGGCTGCCGGTCCGGGGCCGTGTGGGGCACGCACTGGCACGGTTCCCTGGAGAGCGACGCCTTCCGCCGCCGGTTCCTGGCCGAGGTCGCCCGGCTCACCGGCCGCCGCTTCGTGCCCGCGCCCGACACCTGCTTCGCCGCCCTGCGCGAGGAACAGCTCGACCGCCTCGGCGACCTGATCGAGGAACACGCGGACACCGACGCGCTGTGGCGGCTCGTCGAGTCGGGCGCGCCGTCCGGTCTGCCGTTCATCCCGCCCGGCGCGCCCGCCATCCCCGTCAAGGAGGCCCTGTGAGTACGCCCTACCCCTTCACCGCCGTCGTCGGCCAGGACGACCTGCGGCTCGGGCTGCTGCTCAACGCGGTCAGCCCGGCCGTGGGCGGGGTCCTGGTCCGCGGCGAGAAGGGCACCGCGAAGTCGACCGCCGTGCGCGCGCTGGCCGCGCTGATGCCGGAGGTCGCCGTCGTGCCGGGATGCCGGTTCTCCTGCGACCCGGCGTCGCCCGATCCGGCGTGTCCGGACGGGCCGCACGAGGACGCTGCGGGCGTGTCGCGGGCGGCGCGGACCGTGGAGCTGCCGGTCGGGGCGTCCGAGGACCGGCTCGTCGGGGCGCTCGACATCGAACGGGCCCTCGCGGAGGGCGTGAAGGCCTTCGAGCCGGGGCTGCTCGCGGACGCGCACCGCGGAATCCTGTACGTGGACGAGGTCAATCTCCTCCACGACCATCTGGTGGACCTGCTGCTCGACGCGGCGGCCATGGGTGCCTCGTACGTGGAGCGCGAGGGCGTCTCCGTACGGCATGCGGCGCGGTTCCTGCTGGTGGGGACGATGAATCCCGAAGAGGGCGAGTTGCGGCCGCAGTTGCTCGACCGGTTCGGGCTGACCGTCGAGGTCGCGGCGTCCCGCGAGACGGACCAGCGGGTGGAGGTCGTGCGGCGGCGGCTCGCCTACGAGGACGATCCTGCGGGCTTCGCGGCGCGCTGGGCCGACGAGGAGGCGGAGTTGCGGGGCCGGATCACCGCCGCGCGGGCGCTGCTGCCCGAAGTGGTGCTCGGTGACAAGGCGTTGCGGCAGATCGCGGCGACCTGCGCGGCCTTCGAGGTCGACGGGATGCGGGCGGACATCGTCATGGCCAGGACCGCGACCGCGCTGGCCGCGTGGGCGGGGCGCACCGCTGTGAGCGCCGAGGACGTCCGGCAGGCGGCCCTGCTCGCGCTCCCCCACCGGAGGCGGCGCAACCCCTTCGACGCGCCGGGGCTGGACGAGGACAAGCTGGACGACACGCTGGAGCGGAACGGCGGCGGGGACGACGAACCGGAGCCGGACGGCCCCGGTGACGGCGGGGGCGGCGGGGGTGGCGGCGGGCTGCCGCCGCGGGGGGACGGGCCCGACACGCCGCCCGCGCCCGCCGACGGGGCGGACGACACGCCCGGGGCCCCCGTGCCCGGTCAGGGCGGTGAGCAGCAGCCCGTACGGGCGGGTGAGCCGTTCCGTACGAAGATGCTGAGCGTGCCCGGTCTCGGCGAGGGCGCGGCGGGGCGGCGGTCCCGGGCGCGCACCGAGCACGGGCGGACGACCGGTGCGCGGCGGCCCGAGGGCGCGCTGACCAAGCTGCATCTGGCCGCGACGGTCCTGGCCGCCGCCCCGCACCAGCGGGCGCGGGGCCGGTCCGGGCGGGGGCTGGTGGTGCGGCGGGACGATCTGCGGCAGGCGACGCGGGAGGGGCGCGAGGGGAATCTCGTGCTGTTCGTCGTGGACGCCTCCGGGTCGATGGCCGCCCGGCAGCGCATGGGCGCCGTCAAGGGCGCGGTGCTGTCCCTGCTGATGGACGCCTATCAGCGGCGCGACAAGGTCGGCCTGGTCACCTTCCGGGGCCGGGGGGCGGAGGTGGCGCTGCCGCCGACCTCGTCGGTGGACGCGGCGGCGGCCCGCCTCGAATCGCTGCCGACGGGCGGGCGGACCCCGGTGGCCGCCGGGCTGCTGAAGGCGCACGACGTGCTGCGGGTGGAGCGGCTGCGCGACCCGTCCCGGCGGCCCCTGCTGGTCGTGGTGACGGACGGGCGGGCGACGGGCGGGCCGGACCCGGTGGCGCTGGCCGCGCGGGCCGCCCGGCTGCACGCGGCCGAGGGCACCGCGTCGGTCGTCGTGGACTGCGAGGCGGGCCCGGTACGGCTGGGCCTCGCCGCGCGCCTCGCCGCCGACCTGGGCGGCACCGCCGTCACGCTGGACGAGTTGCGCGCCGAATCGATCGCCGGGCTGGTCAAGGACGTCCGGGGCGCGGGTCCCGGGCACACCGACAGGAGGGTCGCGTAATGCCGCAGGGACAGCCGGAGAACGTGCCGGACGACGGACTCACCACCCGGCAGCGGCGCAACCGGCCGCTGCTGATGGTGCACACCGGCATCGGCAAGGGGAAGTCGACGGCGGCCTTCGGGCTCGCGCTGCGCGCCTGGAACCAGGGGTGGCCCGTCGGGGTCTTCCAGTTCGTCAAGTCGGCGAAGTGGAAGGTCGGCGAGGAGAACGCGCTGAAGGTGCTCGGCGCGAGCGGCGAGGGCGGGTCCGTCGCCTGGCACAAGATGGGCGAGGGCTGGTCCTGGGTCCAGCGCGACGACCAGACGGACAACGAGGCGAAGGCCCGCGAGGGCTGGGAGCAGGTCAAGCGCGACCTGGCCGCGGAGACGTACCGGCTGTACGTGCTGGACGAGTTCGCCTATCCGCTGCACTGGGGGTGGATCGACACCGACGAGGTCGTCTCGGTGCTGCGCGACCGCCCCGGTACGCAGCACGTCGTCATCACCGGCCGCAACGCGCCCGCCGCGCTGCTCGACGCGGCGGACCTGGTGACGGACATGTCGAAGGTCAAGCACCCGATGGACGCCGGGCAGAAGGGCCAGAGGGGCATCGAGTGGTGAACGTCCCCCGCCTGGTCGTCGCCGCGCCGTCGTCGGGGAGCGGCAAGACCACCGTCGCGACGGGGCTGATGGCCGCGTTCGCCGCGCGCGGGCTCGCCGTGTCCGGGCACAAGGTGGGCCCCGACTACATCGACCCCGGCTTCCACACGCTGGCGACGGGACGCCCGGGGCGCAACCTCGACGCGTACATGTGCGGGCCCGAGCTGATCGCCCCGCTGTTCGCGCACGGCGCGCGGGGCTGCGGGCTGGCCGTGGTCGAGGGCGTGATGGGTCTGTACGACGGGGCCTCGGGGCTCGGTGAGCTGGCGTCGACGGCGCAGGTGGCGAAGCTGCTGCGGGCGCCGGTGGTGCTCGTCGTGGACGCGTCGTCGCAGTCGCGGTCGGTGGCGGCGCTGGTGCACGGGTTCGCGTCCTGGGACGCGGGCGTGCGGATCGGCGGGGTGATCCTCAACAAGGTGGGGTCCGACCGGCACGAGGCGTTGCTGCGGGAGGCGTTGGAGGAGTCCGGGGTGCCGGTGCTGGGTGCCTTGCGGCGGGCGGAGGGGGTCGCCGTGCCGTCGCGGCATCTGGGGCTGGTGCCGGTGGCGGAGCGGCGGGCCGAGGCGGTGGCCGCTGTCGCGGCGATGGGTGAGCGGGTTGCGGCCGGGTGCGACCTGGAGGGGTTGCTGGCGTTGGCGCGGTCGGCACCCGCGGTGCCGGGTGGGGCGGTGTGGGATGCGGGGGGTGCTGCAGGCGGGGGTGTTCCCCTACCCGCCCCTTCCCGTGACCGGGGCGCTGCCCCTGACCCCGCTCCTCAAGCGCCGGAGGGGCTTGGTTCGGCGCGGCCCGTCGTCGCCGTTGCCGGTGGGGCCGCCTTTACGTTCTCGTATGCCGAGAACACCGAGTTGCTCGCCGCTGCCGGGGCCGACGTCGTGACCTTTGATCCCCTGCGGGACGAGGCTCTGCCCCCCGGGACCCGGGGCGTCGTCATCGGGGGCGGGTTTCCCGAGGTGTACGCGGCCGAGCTGTCCGCCAACGCGGGCTTGCGGAAGGCCGTCGCGGAACTGGCGCTCTCCGGGGGGCCCGTGGCCGCCGAGTGTGCCGGGTTGTTGTATCTGGCGCGGTCTCTGGACGGGCTGCCGATGTGCGGGGTGCTCGACGCCGAGGCGCGGATGACCAAGCGGCTGACGCTCGGTTACCGGGACGCCGTGGCGCTCACCGACAACGTGCTGGCCGCCGCCGGGACGCGGATGCGGGGGCACGAGTTCCACCGGACCGTCATCGAGCCCGGGGCGGGCGACGAGCCCGCCTGGGGCATGCACCGGCCCGAGCGGCGCGTCGAGGGGTTCGTCCGGGGCAACGTGCACGCGAGTTATCTGCACACCCACTGGGCCGCCTCGCCCGGCACCGCCGCACGGTTCGTCGAGCGGTGCCGGGGGTGACGGGGTCACTGGGCGAGGCCCACCACCAGCCAGATGAAGCAGACTCCGGCCACCGTGCACAGCAGCGTGGAACGGGCCGGGTGGTCGTGATGGGCTTCGGGCAGGATCTCGGCGGCGGCGAGGTAGAGCAGCGCGCCGCCGAAGAAGCCGAGATAGCAGCCGAGCAGTTCCTCCGGCAGGGTGAACAGCAGGGTCGTCGCCGCCCCGACGACAGGTGCCGCCGCGTCCGCGAAGAGCATCGTGAGTGCCCTGCGGCGGGCGTTCCCGTAGAGGCTGGTGATCGTGTACGTGTTGAAGCCGTCCGCGAAGTCGTGCGTGATCACGGCGAGGGCGACGGCCGCCCCCATCCCGCCGCCGACCTGGAAGGCCGCGCCGAGCGCCACCCCGTCCATGAGGCTGTGGCCGACCATCGCCGCCGCCGCCGTCAGGCCGACCTGCGGGACCCGCTCCTCGGCCGCCCCGTGGGCCGCCTGGCGCACCGCGAGCAGCCGCTCCACCAGGTGGGCCACGAGGAAGCCGCCGACGAACAGCAGCAGCGCGGCCGGGACGCCGAAGACGAGGCCGCCCGCCGCCTCCACCGCCTCGGGCAGCAGGTCCAGGCCGACCACCCCGAGCATCAGCCCGCCGGCCAGACCGAGGACCAGGTGGCGGCGGTCGCTGACGCGCTGGGCGACCCAGCCGCCCGCCAGGGTCATCAGGAACGCGCCGAGCGCGACGAACACCGCCATGGCCTCTTGCTAGCCGATGCACCCGGCCCCGCGCATCTCGGCGCGCTGGTCGTCGGCGTCGGCGCCTCCCGGGGCGTCCGTGCCGACGAGGTCACCGGGCTGGTCCTGGAGGTGCTGCGGGAGGCAGGACTCACGGACATCGCCGAACTGGCCACCGTGACGGCGAAGGCCCGTGAGCCGGGGCTGCTGGCCGCCGCCGCCCGGTTCGGGGTTCCGCTGCGCGCGTATCCGGCGGACGTGCTCGCCCTGGTCCGCGTGCCGCACCCCTCCGGCGCCGCGCTCGCCGCCCTCGGCACCCCCTCGGTGGCCGAGGCCGCCGCCCTCGCCGGCGGCGGTCAACTCCTCGTACCCAAAAGGAAGTCGCGGCCGCGTGACGGGCACCCGTCGATGGCCACCTGCGCGGTCGTGCGCCGGCCCGTCGGGACCGTTGCGTGAAACCGGGTGCGGGGCGCATAGTCATCCTGCCGGAGTCCACCCAGGCCACGGCGCACACCCCCACACCACACCCCCACCACGGCGGTCATGCACACTCCCACTGAGAGTCCCGACGCGACAGGCGCGGGCACCCACGATCTGCGTCACCACGGCGACGCGGAAGTACGCGGACGGGGCCGGGATCTGACCGATCTCGCCGTCAACGTACGGGCCGGCACCCCACCGGCCTGGCTGCAGGAACGTATAGCCGGCTCCCTGGGCACGCTCGCGGCGTACCCGGACGGCCGCGAGGCCCGCGAGGCGGTTGCCGCGCGCCACGAGCTTCCGCCCGAACGCGTGCTGCTGACGGCGGGTGCGGCGGAGGCGTTCGTCCTCGTCGCCCGTGCGCTGCCCGCCCGGCGTCCGTACGTGGTGCACCCTCAGTTCACCGAGCCGGAGGCGGCGTTGCGCGCGGCCGGGCACGAGGTGGGGCGGGTGCTGCTGCGGGCCGAGGACGACTTCCGGCTCGACCCGGCGGACGTCCCCGACGAAGCGGACCTGGTGGTCGTCGGCAACCCGACCAATCCGACGTCCGTCCTCCATCCCGCCGCCGTCCTCGAACGCCTCGCGCGTCCCGGCCGGACCCTGGTGGTGGACGAGGCGTTCATGGACGCGGTGCCGGGCGAGCGCGAGGCCCTGTGCGGGCGCACGGACGTCCCCGGGCTCGTCGTCCTGCGCAGCCTGACCAAGACCTGGGGCCTCGCCGGGCTGCGCATCGGTTACGTGGCGGCCGACCCGGAGACGATCCGCACCCTGGAGGCGGCGCAGCCGCTGTGGCCGGTGTCGTCGCCCGCGCTGGCGGCGGCGGAGGCGTGCGTGGAGCCGCGCGCGCTGGCGGAGGCCGCCGGTGCGGCGGACCGGATCGTGGTCGACCGGGCGCATCTGGTCGCGGGGCTGCGGGAGTTCACGGAGGTCCGGGTGGTGGAGCCGGCCGAGGGGCCGTTCGTCCTGATCCGCCTCGACGGGGCCGCCGAGATCAGGGAGCGGCTGCGGATGCTGGGGTTCGCGGCGCGGCGGGGAGATACGTTTCCGGGGCTCGGGGAGGGCTGGCTGCGGCTGGCGGTGCGCGACCGGACGACGACCAACCGCTTCCTTCAGGCGCTGGACCTGGCGCTCCAGGCGCTGACTGTGGCGGGGCGTTAGCGGGGCGCCCCCATGAGTGAGCGGTGCTCCCCCCTCGGAGCACCGCTCACCAACCCCTCCCCCGGGGTCCCTCCCCTCGGGCCGTCAGCCTCGGGCGCGGCGGCGGGTCAGGACCATGGCACCCGCGCCGGCCGCCAGCAGCAGAGCCGCGCCGCCCGCGATGTACGGCGTGCTGGAGCTGCTGCCCGTCTCGGCCAGGTCCGCGTCGGTGGCGGCCGGCGCCTGGTCCGTACCCGTCTGGGTCTTCACGTCGCCGCCCCCGGTGGAGCCGCCCTTGTCGCCGCCCGTGGAACCGCCGTCGGTGGCGCCGCCGTCACCCGAGCCGCCGTCCGTCGAACCGCCCCCGGTCGCGCCGCCGTTCTCGTTGCCGCCGTTGCCCCCGTGGTCGCCGCCGCCCGTGTGGCCGCCGTGGCCCTTCGGGGCTTCGCAGGTGGCCTCCGCGAGCGTGACCTCGCCCTTGACGTCCGCGACGTTCAGTTCGAGCGGGTTGACCGACACCTTCAGCCGGAGGGCCACTGCCGCGGCCGTGCGCGAGGTGGTCTCCGTCTTCGACAGGTCGAGCGTCACCTCGCCGACGTGCGGCACCGCGACCCGCGTGGTGCCGCCCGCCGTGAGCGTGACGCGCTTGCCGAGCACCGACACGTGCCCGAGCACGTTGGACTCGGCGACCGGGCGGCCGCCCGCCTCGCAGACCGCCTTCGACGTGACCTTCTCGACCTCGATCAGCGGGAACGCCGTGAGTCCGGGGAGGCCCACCCGGGCGTTGGCGAGGTTGCTGTAGCCGGCGGCGCGGTGCTTGTCGGCGGTGGCCTTCGCGGTGGCCACATCGGCCTTGAGGACGCTGAACGGCCTTCCGCGGTCCACCCCGTCGAGCCGCACGCTGAGCGCGGTCTGCTCCGCGCTGCGCGGTGCCCGCACCTCGTTGAGCGTGACCTTCAACGGCACGTCGACCGTCTTGTTGAGGAGGGAGACGTCGAGCGCGGTACGGAGCACGACCGCGCTCGCCTTCCCGTCGCCGCCGGCCGTGGTGGTCGTCGCGGGGGCGGCCTGGGCCGGGACCGCGACCAGGGCGGCGACGGGAGCTGCGGCGACCGCCAGGGCGGCGAGGCGGAAGGTGTTGCTGTTCAAGATGGTGGAACCCCCACAGGAGACATGGAGCCACCGGCGCGCCGTCCAATGGGGGACATCGCGGGCACCGGTGGCCTCGACTCCGTGAATCTTTACGCACAGAGGGTGAACTGGCGGACACCTGACGCCAGTTCACTCCAAAGGGGGGTTTCCGCGTCTGTATTCGAATATTCCGGCACGTGCGTTCCTCGGGTTCACCCGTTTCACTGAGCGCAGGGGCGCTCCGGAGCACGCGAGAGCGGCCCGTACGCCGGCCTCCCGCATGCGCGGAGAAGGGTCAACGAGCGGGCCGCCCTCAGGTCACTGCTGGTCAACGCGGTGTGCGTCAGGCGATCACGCGGCCGTTCAGGACGACCCGGCGCGGCCCGGCCAGCACCCGGACGTCCGCCCGCGGGTCCTCGTCGTACACCACGAGGTCGGCCGGTGCCCCCTCGTCGAGGCCGGGCCTGCCGAGCCAGGCCCTCGCCCCCCAGGTCGTCGCGGACAGCGCCTCCAGGGCCGGGATGCCCGCCTTGACGAGCTCCGCGACCTCGTCGGCCACCAGGCCGTGCGCGAGGACCCCGCCCGCGTCGGTGCCGACGAAGACCGGGATTCCGGCGTCGTGGGCGGCGCGCACGGTGTCGTAACGGCGTTCGTGGAGCCGGCGCATATGGGCGGACCAGCGCGGGAACTTCGCCTCGCCGCTCTGCGCGAGCGAGGGGAACGTGGCGATGTTGACCAGCGTCGGCACGATCGCCACCCCGCGCTCCGCGAAGAGCGGGATGGTGTCCTCGGTGAGGCCCGTGGCGTGCTCGACGCAGTCGATCCCGGCCTCGACCAGGTCGCGCAGCGAGTCCTCCGCGAAGCAGTGCGCGGTGACGCGGGCGCCCAGCCGGTGCGCCTCGGCGATGGCCGCCTCGACCGCCTCGCGCGGCCAGAGCGCCGTCAGGTCGCCCACCTCGCGGTCGATCCAGTCGCCGACGAGCTTCACCCAGCCGTCGCCACGGCGCGCCTCCTGGGCGACGTACGCGACGAGTTCGTCCGGCTCGATCTCCCAGGCGTAGTTCCGGGTGTAGCGGCGGGGCCGGGCGATGTGGCGGCCGGCCCGGATGATCTTCGGTAGGTCCTCGCGGTCGTCGATCCACCGGGTGTCGGCGGGCGAGCCCGCGTCCCGCAGGAGCAGCGCCCCGGCCTCCCGGTCGTCCAGGGCCTGCTTCTCGCTGGTCGCCGCGTCCACCGCGCCGTGGTGGTCGAGGCCGACGTGGCAGTGGGCGTCGACCAGGCCGGGCAGGGCCCAGCCGGTGACGGTGACGGCGTCGTCCGCGCCGGGCGGCCGCTCGTAGGTGATCCGGCCGCCGACCGCCCAGAGCTCGTCCCTGACCTCCTCGGGTCCGACGAGCACCCGCCCCTTCACATGCAGCACCCGCGATGCCTCGTGATCACTCATGCACAGCACTGTACGAGGGGCCCACCGGGTGCGACATGCCCTGTCCCGGCCCGTCCGGACGGTGCTGGGTACTCTCGGAGGCGCCCGGTCAGCAGGCCGGAGCCCGCCGACCGAAACCGAAGAGAGCACCGCCGTGACGCACCCCTTCCTCGACCTCGCTCCGCTGACCGCCGCGCACTTCGCGGCGATCGAGCGGCGGGTGGCCGGTCTGCTGGCCACCGAGCAGGACGTCGTCATCATGCAGGGCGAGGCGCTGCTGCCCCTGGAGGGCTGCATCCGGGGCGGCGCCCGGCCCGGCTCGACGGCGCTGAACGTGGTGACCGGGCCCTACGGGCAGACCTTCGGCAACTGGCTGCGCGACTGCGGGGCCGAGGTCGTCGACCTGGAGGTGCCGTTCCACACGGCCGTCACCGCGGACCAGGTCGCCGAGGCGCTGGCCGCGCACCCGGAGATCGACTTCGTCTCGCTGGTCCACGCCGAGGCGGCGACCGGGAACACCAACCCCGTCGCGGAGATCGGCGAGGTGGTCCGGGCGCACGGCGCGCTGTTCATGCTGGACGCGGTGGCCTCGGTCGGCGCCGAGCCGCTGCTCCCGGACGCCTGGGGCGTGGACCTGTGCGTGATCGGGGCGCAGAAGGCGATGGGCGGGCCCGCCGGGGTCTCGGCGGTGTCGGTGAGCGCGCGGGCCTGGGAGCGGATCGCCGCCAACCCGCAGGCGCCGCGCCGGTCCTACCTGTCGCTCCTCGACTGGAAGGAGCGCTGGATCGACGGCGGCCGCAAGGCTCTGCTGCACGCCCCGGCCCAGCTGGAGATGCTGGCCCTCGAGGCGTGCGTGGAGCGGATCGAGGCGGAGGGCGCGGACGCGGTGATGGCCCGTCACGCGGCGGCCGCGGCGGCCACCCGGGCCGGTGCGGTGGCGCTGGGCGGCGGCCTGACCCCGTACGTCCACGAGGCCCGGGACGCGGCGCCGGTGGCGACGACGCTGCGCACGCCCGAGGGTGTGGACGCGTCCGAGCTGGTCGCGCGGGCGCTCGCGGGCGAGCCCTCGCTGCCGCTGATCGCGGGCGGGGGCGCGCTGGCCAAGGAGATGATCCGGGTCAATCACTACGGGGTGGATGCGACGCGGGGCGCGGTGCTCTCCTCGCTCGCGGCTCTGGGGGCGGCGCTGGCCGGGACCGGCCGGCAGGTCGATCTGGAGGCTGCCCGGAAGGCCGTCTCGGAAACCTGGCCGAGCGCATAAAAAGCGCATCGATTAAACAATGCGGGGAGCTGCCTGAATCAGAGCAGCTCCCCGCATTCTTATGCCCGCATCTCCCGGGACTAAACACCCCGGTTCCCAATGCGTTTCAGGACCCCATTCCAGTTGTGTGTGGAGAGAGTTACGGTCTTGTGACCGACTCCACATAGCCGGAGATTTGCCCGAAAAATACCGGACAGAACACCATAAAACAAAGGCCGCTCGCGCCGGTGCGCGCACCCGCCTGATAACACAGACGCCTGCCTCACCCAACCCCTCACGTCGATGCAATTTAAAAACTTGCTGGGTAAATTCAAATGCCATGACCGCCGCACCAGCAGATTTTGCAAGTGCCCGAAGCGAATTCCTTACGATCGACACGCCACGAGTGGAGGACGGAGCCGCGATCTGGCGCATCGCCCGCGACTCCGAGGTCCTGGACCTCAACTCCTCGTACAGCTACCTGCTGTGGTGTCGTGACTTCGCGGCGACCTCCGTGGTCGCCCGCGACGAGACCGGCTCCCCGGTCGCCTTCGTGACGGGGTACATCAGGCCGGACCGTCCCGAGACGCTCGTCGTCTGGCAGGTGGCCGTCGACCACCGCCACCGCGGTACGGGCCTGGCGGCGAAGCTGCTGGACTCCCTGACCGCGCGGGTCGCCGCCGAACAGGGCCTGGCCTCGGTCGAGACGACCGTCACCCCGGACAACACCGCCTCGGACCGCCTGTTCACCTCCTACGCGCGGCGCCACGACGTGGCCCTGGAGCGCGAGGTGCTCTTCGACGGCGGACTGTTCCCCGAGGGCACCCATCTGCCGGAAGTGCTGTACCGCATCGGCCCGTTCCACGCCTGAGCGCGCACTCCCGCCCGCCGCAGCTTCCTTCAACGCCGCCCGTCACACCCCCCTCACGCAGGAGACCCGCTGTGACCATCACCCCGCCCGCCCGCCCGTCTCCCACCACCACCCTCAACGGACCGGCCTACGGCCTGACACCTGCTGACCTCAGTGTCTTCGAGACCCTGGAATCCGAGGTCCGGAGCTACTGCCGCGGCTGGCCCGCCGTCTTCGACCGCGCCCAGGGCGCCCGGCTGACCGACGAGGACGGCCACTCGTACCTGGACTTCTTCGCCGGCGCCGGCTCGCTCAACTACGGGCACAACAACCCGGTGCTCAAGCGCGCGCTGATCGACTACATCGAACGCGACGGCATCACGCACGGCCTCGACATGGCGACCACCGCCAAACGCGCCTTCCTGGACACCTTCCAGAACGTCGTGCTGCGCCCCCGCGACCTGCCGTACAAGGTGATGTTCCCCGGCCCCACGGGCACCAACGCCGTCGAGGCGGCGCTGAAGCTGGCCCGCAAGGTCAAGGGACGCGAGTCCGTCGTCTCGTTCACCAACGCCTTCCACGGCATGTCGCTCGGCTCGCTCGCCGTGACCGGCAACGCGTTCAAGCGGGCCGGTGCCGGCATCCCGCTGGTGCACGGCACCCCGATGCCGTTCGACAACTACTTCGACGGCAAGGTCCCCGACTTCCTCTGGTTCGAGCGGCTGCTGGAGGACCAGGGTTCCGGGCTCAACCACCCGGCCGCCGTGATCGTGGAGACCGTCCAGGGCGAGGGCGGCATCAATGTAGCCCGCGCCGAGTGGCTGCGCGCGCTCCAGGAACTGTGCCACCGCCAGGACATGCTGCTCATCGTGGACGACATCCAGATGGGCTGCGGCCGCACCGGCGGCTTCTTCTCCTTCGAGGAGGCCGGGATCACGCCGGACATCGTGACGCTGTCGAAGTCCATCAGCGGCTACGGACTGCCCATGTCCCTCTGCCTGTTCAAGCCGGAGCTGGACGTCTGGGAGCCCGGCGAGCACAACGGCACCTTCCGCGGCAACAACCCCGCGTTCGTCACCGCGGCCGCCGCGCTGGACGCCTACTGGGCGGACGGCCAGATGGAGAAGCAGACGCTGGCCCGGGGCGAGCAGATCGAGCAGACGATGCTGGCCATCTGCGGCGAGCACCACAGCGCCCGGTTCCGGGGCCGCGGGCTCGTCTGGGGCCTGGAGTTCGAGGACCCGGCGCGCGCCTCCGCGGTCTGCGCCCGCGCGTTCCAGCTGGGGCTGCTGCTCGAGACCTCCGGCCCGCAGAGCGAGGTCGTGAAGCTGCTGCCGCCGCTCACCATCACGCCCGAGGAGCTGGACGAGGGCCTGCGCACGCTGGCCCGTGCCGTCCGCGAGACCGCCTGACGGCCCGGAACCGCACCCCTCACCCCCGTAGAGAGAAAGGCACCGAAACACCGTGATCGTCCGATCGTTCGCCGACGTCGAGAACACCGACCGGCACATCAAGGCCGCCTCCGGCACCTGGGAGAGCAAGCGCATCGTGCTCGCCGAGGAGAAGGTCGGCTTCTCGCTCCACGAGACCATCATGTACGCCGGCACCGAGACGTCGATGTGGTACGCGAACCACATCGAGGCGGTGCTGTGCGTCGAGGGCGAGGCCGAGCTGACCAACGACGAGACCGGTGAGAAGCACTGGATCACGCCGGGGACCATGTACCTGCTCAACGGCCACGAGCGCCACACGATGCGGCCCAAGTCCGACTTCCGCTGCGTCTGCGTCTTCAACCCGCCGGTCACCGGACGGGAGGAGCACGACGAGAACGGTGTCTATCCACTGCTGACCGAGGAGGGCTGAACCCATGACCACCGACGTACGCACCGATCTGTACCCCTCGCGCGGCGCCGCCGAGATGACCACTCCCCGCCAGGACCCGGTCATCTGGTCCGCGCCGGGCGCGCCGGGGCCGATCAGCGCCAAGGACCTCCAGGGCTACGAGCACGACGGCTTCCTGACCGTCGACCAGCTGATCACCCCGGACGAGGTGGCCGGCTACCACGCCGAGCTGGAGCGGCTGATCACCGACCCGGCGGTCCGCGCCGACGAGCGCTCCATCATCGAACCGAAGTCGCAGTCCGTGCGGTCGGTCTTCGAGGTCCACCGGATCAGCGAGGTCTTCGCCCGGCTGGTCGCCGACGAGCGAGTGGTGGGCCGGGCCCGCCAGATCCTCGGTTCGGACGTCTACGTCCACCAGTCGCGGATCAACGTCAAGCCCGGGTTCGGGGCTTCCGGCTTCTACTGGCACTCGGACTTCGAGACCTGGCACGCGGAGGACGGTCTGCCGAACATGCGGACGGTGTCCGTGTCGATCGCGCTGACCGAGAACCACGACACCAACGGCGGGCTGATGATCATGCCCGGCTCGCACAAGTCGTTCCTCGGCTGCGCGGGCGAGACGCCGAAGGACAACTACAAGAAGTCGCTCCAGATGCAGGACGCGGGCACTCCGTCGGACGAGGCGCTGACGAAGATGGCCGACCGGCACGGCATCAGGCTCTTCACGGGCAAGCCCGGGTCGGCGACCTGGTTCGACTGCAACGCGATGCACGGTTCGGGCGACAACATCACGCCGTACCCGCGCAGCAACGTGTTCATCGTGTTCAACAGCGTGGAGAACGCCGCGCAGGAGCCGTTCGCGGCGCCGGTCCGCCGCCCGGAGTTCATCGGGGCGCGCGACTTCACCCCGGTGAAGTAGGGCCTTCGGAAGGGGGTGGCACGGGAGCGACCGCGCCCCCCCCCTCCGGCATATCTCGGTGGACCGGGGCGGGGGCGGCGGGAACAGTGGGCGCATGACATCCCACGTACAGCACATCACCATCGACTGCGCCGACGCCTACACCCTGGGCACCTTCTGGGCGGCCGTGCTCGGCTCCCCGCTCTCCGACGAGGACTTCCCCGGCGACCCCGAGGCCCTGGTCCAGGCAGAAGGCGCCGCCCTCCTGTTCGTCACCGTGCCGGACAAGAAGCAGACCAAGAACCGCGTCCACCTGGACATCAAGCCCGAGGACCGCACCCGGGACGAGGAGGTCGAGCGGCTGCTGGCCCTCGGCGCCACCCTGGTCGCCGACCACCGCAAGCCGAACGGACGGGGCTGGGCGACCCTGGCCGACCCGGAGGGCAACGAGTTCTGCGTGGAGTGCAGCGCCGGTGAACGGGCCGCGCTCACCGGTACGCGGCTGCCGGTCACCGCCGACGACGTGACGCGGGCGGTCCGGCTGGCGGTCGACACGCTCTCCGGCGCGGCGGACGCCGACTGGCTCGTCCCGGCCGGGACGCTGACCTGGGACTGCCGGGAGACCGCGGAGCACCTGAGCGACGACCTCTTCGCGTACGCCGTCCAGCTGGGCCCGCGTACGCCGTCGGTGGAGACCGAGGTGCCGTACCACTGGGGCCCCCGGCGCGAGGGCGGCCCGTGGAACGCGGTCTTCGCGGACCCGGAGGCGGGGGTGGCGGGGCTGCTCCAGACCGTGGAGGCGAGCGGCGCGCTGCTGGCCGCGATGGTGCGTACGGCTTCGCCGGACCTCCGCTCGTACCACGGGTACGGGGTCTCCGACCCGGAGGGGTTCGCGGCCATGGGCGTCGTGGAGACCCTGGTGCACGCCCATGACATCGCGTCGGGCCTGGGCGTCTCCTGGGAGCCGCCCGCCGAGCTGTGCGACCGGGTGCTGGCCCGGCTCTTCCCGGGGGCACCGGACGACAAGGACCGGTGGACCGTGCTGCTGTGGTCCACCGGTCGTGCCGACCTGCCGGGGCGCGAGCGCGTCACCTCGTGGAGGTGGCAGGGCGCCCCGCAGGCGTGACCCCGCCGGTCACGGGTGGGAGAACCAGTTCGCCGCCGGCAGCAGCTTCTGGTCGTAGCCGAAGAGGGCCTGGTTCTCCCAGGCGTTGCCGGAGGACGGGTCGGCCGGGTCCCAGCCGCTGCCGCTGACGGCGGTCCAGGCCGGCTCCCAGTACACCGCGCCCAGGCCCCGGCCGCCGGGGACGGCCTCGACGACGTTCAGCACGTCCCGGAAGTTGGCCGCCTGGCCGGCCGGGGTGGCCGGGTAGCCGCTGACCAGCTGGTCCGCGGTGGCGATGTTGTTCTCCAGGCCGTCGGCGTCCGCGAGGGTGTGGGCGTAGGCGGTCTCGGCGACCAGCACCGGCTTCCCGTAGCGGGCGGCGGCGTCGTCCAGGTTGGCCTGGAGGTCGGAGAGCGGCCCGTGCCAGTAGCCGTAGTACGAGAGCGCCACGACGTCGAAGGGCACGCCGTACGCGACCGCGTTGTCGAACCACCAGCGGGTGCCCGCGTTGTCGCCGCCCTTGGCCAGGTGCAGGGCCACCTTCGTACCGGAGGAGACGGCCTTGGCCGCGTTCGCACCGGAGGTGAGGAGGCCGGCGAGCTGGGACCAGTGGTCGGTGGAGCCCTCGGGCCAGAGCATGCCGGCGTTGATCTCGTTGCCGATCTGGACCATGTCGGCGGTGGTGCCCTGCGCCTTGAGTGCGTTCAGCACGTCGTACGTGTGGTTGTACACGTCCGTCCGCAGCTGCGCGTAGCCGTGTCCGGACCAGGCGGCGGGCTTGTTCTGCTTGCCGGGGTCCGCCCAGCTGTCGGAGTAGTGGAAGTCGACGAGCACCTTCATGCCGAGGGCCTTGGCGCGCTTGGCCATGGCCAGCACGTGGGCCTTGTCGTTGAAGCCGTCGGCCGGGTTCACCCACACCTTGAGGCGGACGTAGTTCATCCCGGCGGACTTCAGCAGGCCCATCGCGTCGCCGGTGGTACCGCTCGCGGAGCGGTAGACGGCGCCGTGGGCCTCGTTCTTCGGGAGGGTGGAGAGGTCGCCGCCCCTGACGGTGAGGCCGGTGGTTCCGCGGGCGAAGGAGATGTCGTCGAAGTTGGCCCACTCCCCCGCGTGCGCATCGGAGTTGAAGCTGATGGTGCAGGCACCGCCGACCACCTTCACGGAGGTGACGATGCGGATCCAGGCGCCGTTGGCGGTGGGCGGCAGGTCGGTGCGCCGCTCGGCACTGCCGCAGTTGCGCAGGGCGATGTAGGCGGACTTCTGGCCGCCGCCGGACCGCACCCAGGCGCTCAGGGTGTAGGTGCCGTCGGTGAGGCCGGTGAGGTACTGGTACGTCTCCACCTTGTAGGCGGAGGCGGACCAGTGGCTGAGCCGGGTGCTGCCGCCGTGGCCGCCGGCCTCGGTGAACGAGGCGGCGTTCTGCCCGCCCGCCGAGTAGGTCGACCAGCCGGTGGTGCCCGACTCGAATCCGGGGTTGGTGAGCGTGGTGGCGGCGTGGGCGGACTGGGCGGGCAGGGCGGCCAGCAGGAGTCCGGAGAGCGAGGCGGCCATCGCCGCCGCTCTCTTCCTGCCGTGCTTCATTGCGTACATCGTCGATGTCCCTTCGACCGTGCGCGGGAGTTGCCTGGGGTGGAGCGGTCGTGCCTAGCCGCCGAGCCGGACGACGCGGACGGCGCCCGCCGGTACGGCGAGTTCGCCCGACACGGGCTCGGCGGTGAGGAGTTCCGTGCCGGGGGCGGTGAGCGGGACCTTCGCCTCGTCCCCGGTGTGGTTGATCGCGAAGAGGTACGTGCCGCTCTCGCCGGTCCTGGTGACGACCTCGACGTCGTGGGGGAGGGCGGTGCGGGGCGCGATGCCGGCGTCCTCGCAGGCCCGGTCGAGGACGGCGTCCAGGTCCGCGCCGCCCAGCCGGGTGGAGATGTACCAGGCCGTGCCCTCGCCGAGGCGGTGGCGGGTGACGGCGGGGCGGCCGGCCGGGATGCCGTTCGCGTAGGACCACACGGTCTCGGCGCCGCGCGGGATCACCACGTCCGACCAGAGGTCGCCGGTGAGCTCCGGGCCCTCCGGGGCGCCCTCGGGAGTGATCAGGCGGACCGTGTCCCCCTCGGCGAGCGGCGCGAACTCCTCGACGCTCAGCCCCAGCACGTCCCGGAGCGGGCCCGGGTACGCGCCGGGGTGCACGGCGTCGTTCGTGTCGACGATGCCCGAGAAGTACGAGACCACGAGGGTGCCGCCGCCCTCCACGTACCGGCGCAGGTTGCGGCCGGTCTCCTCGGTGGCGAGGTAGAGGGCCGGGACGACGACCAGGGGGTGGCCGGAGAGGTCGGCTTCGGGGTGGGCGAAGTCGACGGTGAGGTGGCGGTCGTAGAGCGAGGCGTAGAACGTGTCGGCGCGCTCGCGGGCGTCGTGGTCCTGGCTGGGCCGCCACTCCAGGGACTGCGCCCACCAGGACTGCCAGTCCCAGACCATGGCCGCGTCGGCGACGGTCCGGGTGGCGCGGATGCCGTCCAGCAGGCCGAGGTCGGCGCCCAGCCGGGAGACCTCGCGCCAGACCCGGGAGTCGGTGCCGGCGTGCGGGAGCATCGCCGAGTGGAACTTCTCGGCGCCGCGCCGGGACTGCCGCCACTGGAAGAACATCGCGCCTTCGGAGCCCCGGGCGACGTGGGACAGGCTGTTGCGGGCCATCTCGCCGGGGCGCTTGGCGGGGTTGCGGGGCTGCCAATTGACGCCGCCGGTGGAGTGTTCGAGGAGCAGCCAGGGGGCGCCGCCCGCCACGGACCGGGTGAGGTCGGCGGCCATGGCCAGGTTGACGTGGGTGCGGCGGCCGTCGGTGATCAGGTAGTGGTCGTTGGTGACGAGGTCGACCTCGCGCCCCCAGGCCCAGTAGTCCACCGACTCGCACTGGCTGAGCGCGGTCATGAAGTTGGTGGTGACCGGGATGCCGGGGGCGTGGCGGTGCAGGAGGTCGCGCTCGGCACGGAAGTTCTCGCGCATGGTGGCGTCGGCGAAGCGCGCGTAGTCCAGCTGCTGGGCGGGGTTGCCGACGGTCGGGGTGGTGCGGGGCGGGTCGATCTCGTCGAAGCCGCGGTAGCGCTGGCCCCAGAAGGCGGTCCCCCACGCCTCGTTGACGGCCTCGACGGTGCCGTGGCGGGCGGTCAGCCAGCGGCGGAAGTGGGCGGCGCAGTGGTCGCAGTAGCAGGCGCTGACCGGGACGCCGTACTCGTTGTGGACGTGCCACAGGGCGAGCGCCGGGTGGTTCCCGTACCGGCGGGCGAGCTGTTCGGTGATACGGGCCGCGGCCGCCCGGTAGTCCGGGCTGCTGTGGCAGATCGCGCCGCGTGAGCCGAAGGCGTAACGGATCCCGTCCCTGCTGACCGGCAGCGCGTCGGGGTGCGCGCGGTAGAACCAGGCGGGCGGGGCGACGGTCGGGGTGCCGAGGTCGGCGCGGATGCCGTTGGCGTGCAGCAGGTCCAGGAGCCGGTCGAGCCAGCCGAAGTCGTAGCGGCCGGGCTCGGGTTCCAGCAGGGCCCAGGAGAAGATCCCGACGCTGACCATGGTGACGCCGGCCTCCCGCATGAGGCGCATGTCCTCGGGCCAGACCTCCTCCGGCCACTGCTCGGGGTTGTAGTCGCCGCCGAAGGCCAGCTGGTGCAGACCCTTCGGAAAAGTCGCGCGAGGGGTGTGCGGCATGGGCGTCTCCTGGGCTCTTTGATACAAATTCTGGGAACGTGCACACACCCTCCCGGTGGCGCAGAGCCAACATAACCGCACAGCAACAACCATTGACAAGTGTTGGTTTCGTTTCTCTACTGTGAACGATCACAGCGCACATCAGGCGCTGCACCCTCGGTTCTCGTCAGGGGAGACCTCCATGAAGTACCGCATCGTCGCGGCCTGCGCGGCCGCCTCGCTCGCCGCCACCGCACTGCTCACGGGCTGCGGTTCGTCGGACGACGGCGACGGCGACGGCCCGGCCGCGTCCGGTCCCGTCTCGCTCACCTACTGGGCCTGGGCCCCCGGCCTGGACAAGGTCGCGGACATCTGGAACGAGGGCGAGGGCAAGAAGGCCGGCATCAAGGTCACGGTGAAGAAGCAGGCGTCCGGCGACGACCTGGTCACCAAGATCATCACCGCGGCGAAGGCGCACAAGGCCCCCGACCTGGTGCAGGCGGAGTACCAGGCGCTGCCCACGCTGGTCTCCAACGACGTGCTCGCCGACATATCCGACGAGGCGGGCGACGTCGAGGACCGGTTCGCCGAGGGCGTCTGGCAGCAGGCGACCGTCGGTTCGGCCGCCCTGTACGCGCTGCCGCAGGACTCCGGCCCGCTGATGTTCTACTACCGCAAGGACCTGTTCGAGCAGTACGGGCTGTCCGTGCCCACCACCTGGGACCAGTTCGCCGAGACCGCCCGGGCGCTGAAGAAGAAGGCGCCGGACAAGGACCTCACCACCTTCTCCTCCAACGACTCCGGTCTCTTCGCGGGCCTCGCCCAGCAGGCCGGCGCCAAGTGGTGGACCACCTCCGGCGACAAGTGGAAGGTCGCCATCGACGACCCGGCCACGCGGAAGGTCGCGGACTTCTGGGGCGGGCTGGTGAAGGAGGGCGCCATCGACAACCAGCCGATGTACACCCCCGCCTGGAACAAGGCGCTCAACACCGGCAAGCAGATCGCCTGGGTCAGCGCGGTCTGGGCGCCCGGCACCCTGACCACCGCTGCCCCCGACACCGCGGGCAAGTGGGCGATGGCCCCGCTCCCCCAGTGGACCGCCGGCGAGAACGTCACCGGCAGCTGGGGCGGCTCCTCCACCGCGGTCACCAACGACTCGCAGCACAAGGAGGCCGCGGCCACCTTCGCGAAGTGGCTGAACACCGACCCGGCCGCGCTCGCCGCCCTGGTCAAGGAGAGCGGCATCTACCCCGCCGCCACCGCCGCCCAGACCGGGGGCGCGCTCGCGAAGCCGCCGGCCTACTTCGCCAACCAGCCGGACTTCTACACCGAGGCCGCCAAGATCGCCAAGGGCACCGCCCCGGCCGCCTGGGGCCCGAACGTGAACGTCGCGTACTCCGCCTTCAAGGACAACTTCGCCAAGGCCGCCAAGAACAAGTCGGACTTCGCGCCCGCGCTCACCGCGATGCAGGACGCCACCATCGCCGACCTGAAGAAGCAGGGCTTCGGAGTCGCCGAGTGACTCGCGCACGCCGCCGGAAGCCGTACGGGGTCAAGAGCGCCCCGTACGTCTTCCTGATCCCGGCCACCGCGCTGTTCCTGCTCTTCTTCGCCCTGCCCATCGGCTACGCCGTGTACCTCTCCGTCCGCCGCACCGAGGTCAGCGGACTGGGGCTCGGCAGGGGCGCGCGCGAGGAGGTCTGGGCCGGCTTCGCCAACTACCGCGAGGCGCTCTCCGACTCCGAACTGCTGCACGGCGCGCTGCGCATCCTCGGCTACGGCGCGATCGTCGTGCCGGTGATGCTCGGTCTTGCCCTGCTCTTCGCCCTGCTCCTGGACACCGAACGGCTGCGGCTGCGCGGCTTCACCCGGCTGGCGATCTTCCTGCCGTACGCCATCCCGGGTGTGGTCGCCGCCCTGATGTGGGGCTTCCTCTACCTGCCGGACGTCAGCCCGTTCTACTTCGTCCTGGACAAGGCGGGGCTGCCCGCGCCGGACCTCCTGGACGGCGGGCCGCTCTACGCCGCGCTCGCCAACATCGCGGTCTGGGGCGGCACCGGCTTCAACATGATCGTGATCTACACCTCCCTGCGGGCCATCCCCGGTGAGGTCTTCGAGGCGGCCCGCCTCGACGGCTGCTCGCAGCTGCAGATCGCGCTCCGGATCAAGATCCCGATGGTGGCGCCCTCGCTGGTGCTGACCTTCTTCTTCTCGATCATCGCGACGCTCCAGGTGTTCAACGAGCCGACCACGCTGAAGCCGCTGACCAACTCCCTCTCCACCACCTGGAGTCCGCTGATGAAGGTCTACCAGGACGCGTTCGTCAACAACGACATCTACGCGGCGGCCGCGCAGGCGGTCATCGTCGCCGCCGTCACCCTGGCGCTGTCCTTCGGATTCCTCCGGGCGGCCAACTCCCGTACGAAGCAGGGGGGATCGCAGTGACCACGACGCACCCGGGACCCGGGACCGCGACCCGCCGCCGGTTCGCCCTCGTGCCCACCGCGGCGCTGCTGCTGGGCGCCGTCTACTGCCTGCTCCCCGTCGCCTGGATCCTCGTCGCCTCGACGAAGTCCGGCAGCGAGCTGTTCTCCACGTTCACCTTCCTGCCCGGGTCCGGCTTCGCGGACAACGTCGCCGACCTGTCGGCGTACCGGGACGGGGTGTACTGGCGGTGGATGGCCAACTCGGCGCTCTACGCCGGCGTGGGCGCGCTGCTGTCCACGGCGGTCTCCGCCGTCTCCGGGTACGCCCTGGCGGTGTACCGCTTCCGGGGCCGGGAGAGCATCTTCAACATCCTGCTCGCCGGGGTGCTGATGCCGCCGGTGATCCTCGCCGTGCCGCAGTACCTGCTGATGGCGAAGGCCGACCTCACCGACTCCTACCTGTCGGTGATGCTGCCCGTGATCCTCTCCCCGTACGGGGTGTACCTGGCCCGGATCTACGCATCGGCGGCCGTGCCGGGCGATGTGATCGAGGCCGGGCGGATGGACGGGGGCGGCGAGTGGCGGATCTTCCGCACCATCGCCCTGCCGATGATGCTGCCGGGCCTGGTGACCGTCTTCCTCTTCCAGTTCGTCGCGATCTGGAACAACTTCCTGCTGCCGTACATCATGCTCGGTGACGACGAGAAGTTCCCGGTCACGCTCGGGCTGTTCACCCTGCTCCAGCAGGGGTCCACCACCCCGGCCCTCTATACGCTGGTGATCACGGGGGCGCTGCTGGCGATCGTCCCGCTGATCGCCCTGTTCCTGGTCATCCAGCGGTTCTGGAGCCTCGACCTGCTCTCCGGGGCCGTAAAGTCCTGACAGGCGCCGCCAGGAGCCCACTTGATGAAAGATCACGCACCATGAGCCGCACAGAACAGACCGGAACGGAACGCCGTCGGCCGCCGACGATCCACGACGTGGCGCGGGAGGCGGGGGTCTCCCGGGGCACGGTCTCCCGGGTGCTCAACGGCGGCCACAACGTCAGCCCGGCGGCCCTCGACGCCGTGAACTCCGCCATCCGGAAGACCGGTTACACGGTGAACCGGCACGCCAGGTCGCTGATCACGGGCCGCTCGGACTCGGTGGCGTTCCTGCTCACCGAGCCCCAGGAGCGGTTCTTCGAGGACCCGAACTTCAATGTGCTGCTGCGGGGCTGCACGAGCGCGCTCGCCGCGCACGACATCCCGCTGCTGCTGATGATCGCGGGCACGGAGGCCGAGCGCCGCCGGAACATGCGGTACATCGCCGGCCATGTGGACGGGGTCCTGCTGGTCTCCAGCCACTCCGGCGACCCGGTCGCCGCCCAGCTGCACAAGGCCGGGGTGCCCCTCGTCGCCTGCGGGAAGCCGCTCGGGCAGGGCTCGAAGGTGAGCTACGTGGCGGCCGCCGACCGGGACGGCGCCCGGGACATGGTGCGCTTCCTGTACGAGTCGGGCCGCCGCCGCATCGGCACGGTCAGCGGCCCGCTGGACACCCCGGGCGGCGTCGAGCGGCTCGCCGGCTACCGCGAGATGCTGGCCGAGTGCGGGCTGCCCGCCGACGACGCGCTGATCGTCCCCGGCGACTACAGCCGGGCGGGCGGCGAGACGGCGGCGGCGCTGCTCCTGGAGCGGGCCCCGGACCTGGACGCGGTGTTCGTGGCCTCGGACCTGATGGCGCAGGGCGTGCTCGCGGCCCTGGAGAAGGCCGGGCGCAGCGTGCCGCACGACGTCGCGGTGGGCGGGTTCGACGACTCCCCCGCCGCGCTCGCCTCCCGGCCGGCGCTGACGACGATCCGCCAGCCGTGGGACCGGATCAGCGCCGAGATGGTACGGGTGCTGCTGGCGCAGATCGGCGGGGAGGACCCGGCCGCGGTGATCCTGCCGACCGAGCTGGTCCACCGCGACTCGGCGTGACCGGGTGCGCGGCCGGGGCCCGTCAGCCGGCGAGCACCTCGAGGGCGCGGTCCACGTCCGCCTCGGTGTTGTAGAGGTGGAAGGACGCGCGCAGGTTGCCGGCCCGCCCGGCGACCAGCACCCCGGCCCGCTGGAGTTCGGGGGCCCGGTCGCCGAGTCCGGGCACCGCGACGACGACGGTGTCCGCGGGGACGGCCGGGTGCCCGAGGGCCGCGACCCCGGCGCGGAAGCGGCCGGCCAGCGCGAGGGCGTGGTCGTGCAGCGCGTCGACGCCGATCTCGTGGATCAGGGCGAGGGAGTGCTCGGCGCCGTGGTACGCGAGGTAGACGGGCGGCTCGTCGTAGCGGTGGGCGTCGGAGGCGAGCTTGGTGACCGGTCCGTACACGCTGCCCCACGGGTCCTCGGAGGCGGCCATGCCCGCGTCGACCGGCCGCACGTCCTCCTGCGCCTCCTCGGTGACGGTGAGGAACGACGTACCGCGCGGGCAGAGCAGGTACTTGAAGCCACCGGTGACCGTGTAGTCGTAGGCGCCCGCGTCGAGCGGCAGCCAGCCGGCGGACTGGGTGGCGTCCAGCAGGGTGCGGGCGCCGTGGGCGGCCGCGGCGGCCCGGACCGCCTCCAGGTCGGCGCGGCGGCCGTCCGCCGACTGCACCGAGGAGAAGGCGACGAGCGCGGTCGACGGGCGCACCGCCTCGGCCAGCCCGTCCAGCGGGACGTACCGCATGTCGAGGTCGCCGCGGACCGCGAAGGGGCTGACGACCGAGCTGAACTCGCCCTCGGGGGCGAGCACTTCAGCCCCCGGCAGCAGTGAGGCCGCGATCAGCCCGACGTGGGCGACGACCGAGCTGCCGACGGCGACCCGGTCGGCCCCGACGCCGACGAGCCGTGCGAAGCCGTCCCGGGCGCGGTCCACCGCCTCGAAGTCGCCCGAACCGACGCGGCGGCCGGAGGCGCCCTCCTCGGCGAGGGTCTTCACGGCGTCGACGGTGCGACGGGGCAGCAGCCCGCAGGTGGAGGTGTTGAGGTAGGTGGTCTCGGGCGCGAACTCGGCGGCGGCGGCACGGCTGAGCGGAGAGATCGTCATGCGTTCAGCGTGAACCTTCGCCGACCTGGGGTCAATTGACAAAAATTCACGGACAACCCCAAGCGATGCTTATGTGTCCGGCGCCGGGTGCGCGGGCCGCCGGGAACGGCCCGCGCGGCGGGGTCAGGCGTTCCGGGCCGCTCCGGGGACCTCGCAGGCTCCGTCGGCGTCGCAGGCCGCCGCGTCGCCGGCGGCGGTCACCGGGCGGTCCTTCCACGCCTGCTCCAGCGCCTGGGCGAAGACCTCGGCGGGCTGGCCGCCGGAGATGCCGTAGCGCCGGTCGAAGACGAAGAACGGCACCGCGTTGGCGCCCAGCTCGGCCGCCTCCTTCTCGTCGGCGCGCACCTCGTCGGCGTACGCCTGCGGGTCGGCGAGCACGGCGCGCGCCTCCTCGGCGTCGAGTCCCGCCTCGACGGCCAGGTCCAGCAGGACGGCCTCGTCGAAGACGGACCGCTCCTCGGCGAAGTTGGCCCGGTAGGCGCGGTTCAGCAGCTCGTCCTGGCGGCCGCGGGCCTTGGCCAGGTGCAGCAGGCGGTGGATGTCGAAGGTGTTGCCGTGGTCGCGGCCCTCGGTGAGGTAGCCGAGCCCTTCGGCCCGCGCGTTGGCCGCGACGTTGGCCTCCATCGACCGGACCTCGTCGGGGGTGCGCCCATACTTCCGCGCCAGCATGTCGGTGACCAGCTCGATGTCGTCCTTGGCGCGGCCGGGGTCGAGTTCGAAGGAGCGGTGCACCACCTCGACGTCGTCGCGGTGAGCGAAGCCCGCGAGACCCTTCTCGAAACGGGCTTTTCCGACATAACACCAGGGGCAGGCGATGTCGCTCCAGATCTCGACGCGCATGACTCTTCTTCTCTCCGGACTCGTCGACGACTGCGGCAGGGCGCGGAGGCACCCTCCGCTCCCCGGGCCAACGCGCGGCGGACCCGTGCCATTCCCGGTCCGCCGCCCTTGTGCTCAGCCTCTCCCGGGCGCTTCCACCGCGAGGCGCAGCACCAGATGGTCGCCGTGCCGGGGCGTCTCCGGGTCGGCGACCCAGCCGCACGCCGAGTAGAACGCCTGGGCCCGCTTGTTGGGCTCGAAGACCTCCAGGCGGGCCCGCGTCACGCCGCGCCGCTGCCAGTCGGCGACGCACGCGAGGTGCAGGGCGCTGCCGACGCCCTGGCGCCAGTGGGCCGGGGAGACGTGGAGCTGCGTGAGGTACGTCCATCCGTCGCGCACCGCGTGGGCGGCGATGCCGACGAGGGCGCCGTCCTCCTCGGCGACGAGCACCGTGGCGTCCTCCCCGTCCACCGCGCGGGCCCAGTCGTCCCGGGCCCGGCCCACCTCGGCCGGGCCCGCGTACTCCTCCTCGGCGAGATGTCCGCTGTAGTAGGTGGCCCTGGCCTCGGTGTGCAGGGCGACTATCGCGTCGAGGTCGTCCTGCGTCGCTGTACGGATCATGGTGGGGAGGACGTACGGCACGGGGCGCCGGTTCCGCCGCCCCGTGCCGTCAGCTGCCGTCGCGCAGATCGGCCAGACCCTCGGGCCGGAAGGCGATCCGGTCGAAGGTCACCTCGCAGCCCTCGCCCGTGGGCGACTGGGCCAGGAAGCCGACGGAGGCGGCGGCCGCCTGCTCCGGGGTGCCGAGGGAGAAGACGCGGACGAAGGTCCACTTCTCGCCGTCGGCCGAGGCGTGGAAGGCGAAGGCGTGTCCCGTGCGGCTCAGGCGCAGCCAGTGGGTGTCGCCGTCCACGACGGAGGAGTTGACGTCGTCCGAGTGGCCCCGGGTGACCACCGTGCAGATGGTCGGGCGCTCCGGGGACAGCTCCAGGCAGAGCTTCGCCCATTCCCGCTCGCCGGTGTGGAGGTAGAGCACGCCCGCGTCGAAGGCGGCGGCGAAGCCCACCTTCACCCGGGCAATGAGCTGGAAGTCACCGGCCGGGGCGGCGCCGAGCAGCCGGGGCGCGTCGCTCGCCGGGTCCAGGCCGGCGCCGCCCGGCGGGACGAAGCGGTCCTGGCGGGCGCCCGCGCGGCCGGTGAGCGCGCCGTTCTCGTACGTCCAGCCGCCGTCCGGGCCGTGGGGCCGGAGCGGGAAGGGGAGTTCGGGGAGGTTCATGCCGGGCGTCCGTCCACGCGGCGGGGCAGGCCCAGCGGGTTGTCCTCGCGCAGCTCGGGCGGGAGGAGCGCCTCGGGGGTGGACTGGTAGCTGACCGGGCGCAGCCAGCGCTCGATGGCGGTGGCGCCGACCGAGGTGGAGGTGGAGGTGGTGGCCGGGTAGGGGCCGCCGTGGTGCTGGGCCGGGGCGACGGCGACGCCGGTCGGCCAGCCGTTGACGAGGACCCGCCCGGCGAGCGGGGTGAGCGCGGCGAGGAGGTCCGCCGCACCGCCTCCGGCCTCCTCGGTGGCGATGTGGAGGGTGGCGGTGAGGTTGCCGGGGAGGCGGGCCAGGACGGCGGTGATCTCGTCGTCGGAGGCGTAGCGGGCGACGACGGTGACGGGCCCGAAGCACTCCTCCAGGAGCGCGTCGTGCGGGCCTTCGGCGGTGAGCTCGCGGGCCGGGACGGTCAGGAAGCCGGCCGCGACGGTGTGCTCGCCGCCCGCGCCGGGAGTGACGGGCGCCTCGACCCCGGGGAGCGCGGCGCGCTCGGTGACCCCGGCGAGGAAGGCGTCGCGCATGCGGTGGTCGAGCAGGACGCCGGCCTCGGTGTCGCTGACGGCCTCGGTGAGCGCCTTGAGGAGGCGGTCGCCGCCCTCGCCCTCGGGAACCAGGACGAATCCGGGCTTGGTGCAGAACTGGCCCGCGCCCATGGTCATCGAGCCGGCCAGGCCCGCGCCGATCTCCTCGCCGCGCTCGGCCGCGGCGGCCCCGGTGACGACGACGGGGTTGAGGGAGCCCAGCTCGCCGTGGAAGGGGATGGGCGCGGGGCGGGCGGCGGCGGCGTCGAACAGGGCGCGCCCGCCGCGCACCGAACCGGTGAAACCGGCGGCGGCGACGAGCGGGTGCCGGACGAGGGCGACGCCCGCCTCGAAGCCGTGGACGAGCGAGACGACGTCCTCGGGCAGCCCGGTGCGCGCGGCGGCCCGGCGCAGGACCGAGGCGCAGAGCTCGGAGGTCGCCGGGTGGTCCGGGTGGGCCTTGACGACGACGGGGCAGCCGGCCGCGAGGGCGCTGGCGGTGTCGCCGCCGGGGACGGAGAAGGCGAGCGGGAAGTTGCTGGCGGCGTAGACCGCGACGACGCCGAGCGGGATCTTGTAGCGGCGCAGGTCGGGCCAGGGCGGGGTGCGGGTGGCGTCCGCGTGGTCGATGTGGACGTCGAGGAAGGCGCCCTCGTCCACGACCTCCGCGAAGGCCCGCAACTGGGCTGCCGTGCGCGCGAGTTCGCCGGTGAGCCGGGCCGGGCCGAGGGCCGTCTCGGCGTCGGCGGCCTCGACGACGTGGTCTCCGGCCTCGGTGAGCAGTTCGGCGGCCGTGCGCAGGAACGCCGCACGCGTGGTGCGGTCGGCGAGCGAGTCGCGTACCGCGTGGGCGGCACGGACCGCGCGGTCGACCTCCTCCGCTGTGGCCTCCACCGCAACCTGCTCGCGCGGGTTCCCGGTGCGGGGGTCGACGCTCCAGACTGGTGCTGCTGCCACCGTGTTTCCTTCCGCTCCACTGCCGCACATCAGAAGTCGTCCGGTATAGGCTGTTCGGTATTCTGAACAGCGTTCCTGAACGTGAATGTGAAGCGACTCTATTTCCGGGCGTTCGGTGTTGGCAAGAAGTCGCAGGGTTTCGTCGGCGGGGTGAAAGGAGCAGGGCGATGTCGGTTCCCGAGTCGGGTGGGGCGCAGGTCAAGTCCGCGGTACGGACGGTCGAGCTGCTGGAGTACTTCGCGGGGCGGCCCGGCATGCACTCGCTCGCCGCGGTCCAGGAGGCCGTCGGCTACCCGAAGTCCAGCCTCTACATGCTGCTGCGCACCCTGGTGGAGCTGGGCTGGGTGGAGACCGACGCCACCGGCACGCGGTACGGGATCGGCGTACGGGCCCTGCTGGTCGGCACCTCCTACATCGACGGCGACGAGGTCGTCGCCGCGGCCCGCCCCACCCTCGACCGGCTCTCCGACGACACCACGGAGACCATCCACCTGGCCCGGCTCGACGGCACCAACGTGGTCTACCTCGCCACCCGCCAGTCCCAGCACTATCTGCGCCCCTTCACCCGGGTGGGCCGCCGGCTGCCCGCGCACTCCACCTCGCTCGGCAAGGCGCTGCTCGCCACCCACAGCGACGAGCAGGTCCGCAAGATGCTGCCCGAGACGCTGCCCGCGCTCACCGAGCACACCCTGACGGACCGGGAGAAGCTCATCGAGGAGCTGCACCAGATCCGCGAGCAGGGGTACGCGGTGGACCGCGAGGAGAACACGCTGGGGCTGCGCTGCTTCGGCGTCGCGGTCCCGTACCGCACCCCGGCCCGGGACGCCATCAGCTGCTCGGTGCCGGTCGCCCGGCTCACCCCCGCGCACGAACAGATGGTCAAGGACGCGCTGTTCGACGCGCGCGACCGGCTGACGCTCGCCACCCGCAGGCTCTGACGCCCCGGCCCGTCTCCCCCACGCGGCGGAGGCGGATCGTCACCGGGCAGGACGTGCGGGGGCGCGTCGCCCGGCAGCGTGGAGGCCATGACAACCGTCTCCGCCCGCACCGCGCTGCGTGCCGTCGCCATCGTCTCCTGCCTGCCGTACATCACGCTCAAGATCTTGTGGGTGGCGGGCAGCCGCGTCGGGATTCCGGACGGCAGCGTGCTGCTCGACCACCGCGCCCTGATGGCCGTCGCCAACGGCGGTTCGGTGCTGATGGACGGCGGGGTGGTGGTCCTGGCCCTGCTGCTCACCCGGCCCTGGGGGCTGCGGGTGCCCGCGTGGATGCTGGCACTGCCGATGTGGACGGCGACCGGGCTGCTGCTGCCGATCATGACCGGCTATCCGGCGCAGCTGCTGGTCCGGGCGCTGGGCGGGGACACCGGCGGCGCGGAGGCCGCGGCGGGCCGGCCGTTCCTGCACGAGTGGGTGTTCGGCGTCGTCTACGGCGGCTTCATCCTCCAGGGGCTGTCCCTGGGCGCCCTGTTCGTGCTGTACGCCCGCGACCGCTGGGGGCACCTCTGGCGGGGCACGCTGGGCGAGCTGCCCGCGAGCCCGACCGCCCCCGCGCTGCGGGCGGCCGCCGTCGCCGCGTCGCTCCTCGCCCTGCCACCCGGCACCGCACACCTGCTCTGGGCGGCGGGCTCGACGGCCGGCCTCACCCCGGACCGGGCGGCCGGGCGGGACAGCGGCTTCCACGTGCTGGAGGCGGTGTACGCGCTGTGGATCGCGGCCACCGTGGCCGGGGTCCTGCTCCTCGCCTTCCGCCGGTCCGCGCTGCCGCTGCGGGTGCCGCTCGCGCTGGCCTGGGGCGGGTCCGGGGCGACGGCCTGCTGGGGCGGCTGGCTCTGCCTGGCCGCGCTGGGCTCCGCCGGGGAGGCCGCTGAAAGGGCCACGCCCGGCATGGTGCTCACCTACGCTGTGCAGATGCTGGTCGGAACGCTGGTGGTGACCCTCGGCGCGTACTTCCTCGCAGAACGCGCGGCCGGTGCGCGAGGTGCGCGAGACGTCTCCGCATGACCCCGCTCATGGCCCGGCTGGTGGGCCGGCGCGCCCGGCTGCGCTGGCTGCATCTGATCATCGGTGGCGCCCTGCTGATGCCGTACTTCCTGGTCGGCACGGTGATCGTCGGGCTGTACGCGCCCGGCGCCAACGCCTTCACCTCGCAGTCCGCCCAGTTCTCCGCCTTCGGTTACGCGCTGCCGATGGCCGCCGTCACCGCGCTGCTGCCCACCGCCCGGCCGCTCTCGGTGGCCGCCGCCCGGGCCCTGTGCGGCCTGGCCCCGGACCGGCCGCTCGCGGACGGGCCCGCCGCGTCCCGGCAGGCGCGGGTGCGCTCGGCCGCCTGGTTCACGCTGCACGTGGGGATCGGCGGGATCGTCAGCGGGATGACCCTGGCGCTCGTCCCGTTCGCGGTCTGCGTGATGGCGCTGCCGTTCGTGCCGGCCCTCCGCGAGTCAGCCGCCCTGGGCGCCCGTCCGGCCCTGGACCACACCTGGGTCCTGGCCGTCGCGCCCCCGGCCGGGGCGGCCATGCTCGTCGCGCTGGCCGGGTGCGCGGCGGCGGCCGGGGCCCTGCTCGCCCACGGGGCGCCCGTGCTGCTCGGCCCGGCCCCGGACGACCGGCTCGCCGCCGCCGAGCGCCGCGCCGCCGAGCTGGCCGCGCGCAACCGCCTCGCCCGGGAGCTGCACGACTCGGTCGGCCACGCGCTGAGCGCCGTCACGCTCCAGGCGGGGGCCGCCCGCCGGGTCCTGGACAGCGATCCCGAGTTCGCCCGGCAGGCGCTCACCGCGATCGAGGAGACCACGCGGCGCACGGTCGGCGAACTCGACGCGGTCCTCGGCCTGTTGCGGCAGGACGGCGACGGGTCCGACGCGTTCGCGGGTCCCGGGCTCGACGCGCTCGGCGGACTGCTCGCCCGGTGCGGGGTGCCGGTGCGCCACGAGACCGACGGCGACCCGGGCAGGGTGCCCGGACCCCTCTCGGCCGAGGCGTACCGGATCGTGCAGGAGGGCCTGAGCAACGCCCTGCGGCACGGCGTCCCCGGCTCGCCGGTCCGGCTGCGCGTCGGCGTCGGCCCCCGCGAACTGACGCTCGTCCTGGACAGCGCGCTCCCGCCCGGGCCCCCGGTCGCCCGCCCCGGCGGCGGACGCGGCCTGACCGGCGTCGCGGAACGCGCCCTGCTGCTCGGCGGCGCCACCGAGGCCGGGCCCCGCGACGACGGCGTGTGGCGGCTGGCCGCCCGCCTCCCCCTGCAGGCCCCCGCGAAGGAGTCACGATGAGCGCGCCGGTCCGGATCGTCCTCGCCGACGACGAACGCATGGTCCGCACCGCGCTGCGGGCCATCCTGGACGCCGAGGACGGCCTGGAGGTCGTCGGCGAGGCGGCCACCGGCGCCGAAGCGGTCTCCGTGGTGCGGGCGCTGCGGCCCGACGTGGTGCTGATGGACGTGCGGATGCCCGAGACGGACGGCATCCGGGCCACCGAGCAGATCCTCGCGGGCCTCGACCCGGCCCCGCGCGTCGTGGTCGTCACCACCTTCGAGCACGACGCCTATGTGTACGAGGCGCTGCGCGCGGGGGCGGCGGGCTTCCTGCTGAAGCGGGCGGCGGCCGAGGAGCTGGTGCAGGCGGTCCGGCTGGTGGCGTGCGGCGACTCGCTGCTCTTCCCGTCCGCCGTGCGGCAGCTCGCCGCCGCGTACGGGCCGCCCGCACCGGCTCCCGCCCCGCCGTGGGCCGCGCGGCTCACCGAGCGGGAGGCGCAGGTGCTGCGGCTGATCGCGGCGGGGCTGACGAACGCGGAGATCGCGGACCGGCTGACGGTGGGCGCGGCGACGGCCAAGACGCACGTGGCGGCGGTCCTCGCGAAGACCGGGGCCCGGGACCGCACCCAGGCGGTGATCACGGCGTACGAGTCGGGGTTCATCAAGCCGGGCTGAGCCCGTACGGGCGTGGACGCCGTGGTCACCGTATGAGGAATCGGTGAGAAGCGGCACAACCGGGAACGACCCGCCGGACGCCGCTCGTCCCTCAAGCGGGATGAACAAGACGATAAGGCGCGCCTCGGTCTTCTGCCTGCTGCTGGTCCTCGCCCTCCTCGGGCGGGCGACCTGGGTGCAGGCGTACCAGGCCCGGGCGCTCGCAGACGACGACCACAACCGGCGGAAGATCATCGCGCAGTACGCGCAGCCGCTGGGCGACATCATCGTGGCCGGTTCGCCGGTCACGGGCTCGAAGCGGACGGAGGGCAGCGATCTCGCGTACAAGCGCACCTACAAGCAGGGCGGTCTCTACTCGTCCGTCACCGGCTACAGCTCGCAGGCGTACGGCTCGACGCAGCTCGAAGGGATCTACAGCCATGTGCTGGACGGCACGGACGACCGGCTGAAGAGTCCGCTGGGCGCGCTCACCGGGAAGCGGTCCGCGCCCGGTGACGTGGTGACGACGATCGACCCGGACGTGCAGAAGGCGGCGCGCGACGCGCTCGGCGACGACAAGGGCGCGGCCGTGGCGATCGACCCGAGGAGCAGGCAGATCCTGGGCATGGTGTCGTCCCCGTCGTACGACCCTTCGGACATCAGCGGCACGAACGACGGCGACACCTGGTCGAAGCTGCTCGCGGACAAGGACAAGCCGCTCGTCAACCGGGCGCTGCGGCAGCCGCTCGCGCCCGGTTCGACGTTCAAGCTGGTCGTGGCGGCGGCCGCGCTGGAGAACGGGCTGTACGACTCCGTGGACGAGGCGACGAAGAGCCCCGTCCCGTACACCCTGCCGGGCACCAGCACCCCGCTGCGGAACGAGAGCGCCTCCGCCCCCTGCGAGAACGCCTCGCTGCGCGTCGCCCTCCAGTACTCGTGCAACAACGTCTTCGGCAAGGTCGCCGCCGACCTGGGCCAGGACAAGGTGCGGGCGATGGCGGAGAAGTTCGGCTTCAACGAGGAGAAGCTGGACGTGCCGGTCCGGGCGTCGAAGAGCGTGTATCCGACGGACATGGACAAGCCGCAGACGGCGCTGTCGGGCATCGGCCAGTTCGAGGTGACCGCGACGCCGCTCCAGATGGCGATGGTCTCCGCCGCCCTGGCCAACGGCGGCGAGCTGGCCGCCCCGCACATGGTCTCGAAGGTGACCGACGGGGCCGGCGGCACACTGGAGGACTTCGCGGACGGCGACACGGAGCGGATCGTCTCCGAGGACACCGCGAAGCAGTTGCGCAGCGCCATGGTGACCGTGGTGGAGAAGGGCACCGGCACCAACGCCCGGATCGCCGGGGCCGAGGTCGGCGGCAAGACGGGCACCGCCGAGAACGGCGTGGACAACAGCAACACCCCGTACGCCTGGTTCACCTCGTACGCGAAGTCCGGCGGCCAGGAGGTCGCGGTGGCCGTGATCGTCGAGGACTCCGGTTCGACCGCCTCGGAGGTCAGCGGCAACGGGCTCGCGGCGCCGGTCGCCAGGAAGATGATGGAGGCCGCGCTGCGGCGGTAGCGCCCGGCCGCCCCTCTCCTTCTGTCGAAGCGCTTGCGGTACGCTCACGCCCCGGCGGGAACGTATCCGGACGGGCCGGGCGTGCGAGCGCAGGGGACGGGGTAGCCGTGGGCACAGCAGTCGACGACGCCGCCGCCGAGTTCCATGAGTTCTTCGAGGCCCATTACGCGGAGCTGGCCCGCCTCGCCCATCTGCTGACCGGTGAGGCGGACGCCGCCGACGATCTCGCGGCCGACGCCCTGCTCGCGCTCTGGCACCGCTGGGACCGGGTCCGCGAGACCGGACACCCCGTGGCGTACGCGCGGGGCGTCGTCGCCAATCTGGCCAGGACGCGCATTCGCAGCGCGGTCCGCGAGCGGCGCCGGATCGCCCTGTTCTGGGCACCGCGCGGCGGCGGGGACGACGGGGCGGCCGACGGTCCCGATGTGCCGGCGGTGGTGGACGTGCAGGAGGCGCTGCGGAGGCTGCCGTTCCGCAAGCGGGCCTGTGTGGTGCTGCGGCACGCCTTCGACCTCTCGGAGCGCGACACCTCGCTGGTCCTGGGGATCTCGGTGGGTACGGTGAAGAGCCAGACCTCGCGTGGCGTCGCGGAGCTGCAGCGGCTGCTGGGGCCTCGGACGCCCGCCGCACGGGTCCGGGTCGCCGTCGCGGCGCAGCGCAGCGGAGGAGACCGGTGAAGGACGAGGAGCTGTCCGGGCGGCTTCGGGAGGCCGCCGAGGCGCACCTCCCCGACCGGGCCCGCATGCTGGCCCGGGTCGAGCGCGGGATGGCGGGCGGCCGTCCGGCACCCCGGTCCGTGCGCCCGCCGCGCGCGGTGCGCCCGTGGCTGCGGGTGGCCGGGGCGACGGCGGCGGTCTGCGGGGTGCTGGCGGCCGGCGCGTTCGCGGTCACCTCGGCGGGCGACGACGCCCGGGCGCGCGGCGGGCCGGTGGCCTCGGCGCCTTCCCCTGCCCCGGACTCCCCCGCCGCGAAGGGCCCGGGCGGGCTGCCGCCCGAGGACGGCCCGCTGTGGACCGGCGGCGCGGTGGACCCGAACAGCAACCCGTACTGGGCGCAGAGCAACGTCACCCTGCGGACCACCGAGCCGCTGACCGCGCTCACCGTGGAGCTGCGGGTGGCCCTGACGGGCGGCGTCAACAGCACCGGCTCCTGGCGCTCCCTGCCCGAGCCGGACTTCACCGTCTCGGTGAACGAGAGCGGCGGCTATCTGGTCTACCGGTGGACGCTGCGTCCCGGCCGGACCGTACCGGCCGGGACGCACACGTTCGCCGGGCAGTACAACCACGCGGAGGGCGACCGGGACGCCACCGGCGACTACGTGACCGCCCACGCGGTCCGCGCCTCGGGCGGGAAGGCGGCGGTGGGCGACCGCTTCGGGCGTACGCGCTGACCGACGGCCCCCTCTACGGCCGCCAGTCGCCGAACCACGCGGCCGGGGTGTGCTCCCGCGCCTCGGAGTCCGTGAGCTGCGGCCGGTTGGCCGGGACGGTGACGCGCGCGCCGGGCCCCGTGTTGCGGTACTCCGCGAACCGCTGGTCCTGCCACGGGAAGCCCGCCGACATGGTGCCGTACGGCTCGTCCGGGTCGATGCCCGCGCCGAGGTGGCTGTCGCGCACGGTCAGCATGGGGTGCGCGGTGAGGTCGGAGGACGGCACCCAGGGGCGGGCCAGCTTGAAGTACCCGTCGGGGGCGGTGCTGGTGACGCGGGAGCGCAGGACCAGGAAGCCGTGCGGGGAGGCCCCGGCGGTGCTGGGCGCGAAGACGAAGCCGTAGGGCGCGGCGGCCAGGTCGGTGCGGGTCAGGGTGCGGAAGTGGCAGCGGTCCAGGACGGCGGAGGCGCGTCCGAAGACGAAGTCGACGTCCCCCTCCACGTAGCAGTCGCGGTAGTACTGCCGGGCGAAGTCGGTGAGCGACGGCGAGTCCGCGTACAGCGTGTCCTGGTGGCCCAGGAAGCGGCAGTGGTGGAACGCCGAGCGGTCGCCGGTCACCTTGATGGCGACGGCCTGGGTGCCGGTGTAGTCGGGGTGGTCGGCGCGCAGCCAGTCGTTGGCGAAGGTCAGGTCGCGGGCGGTGAGCCCGGCGGGCCGGGCGGTGACCGTGGCGGACCCGCTGGTGCCGTAGGTGCCCGAGCCGTCGGGGCGCGGGGTGCCGTTGGCGTTGTCGTACACGATCACCGTGTCGCGCGGGTCGCCGCTCGCGCCGATCAGGGTGAGGCCGGTCCGGTCGGCGGGGATGTCGACGGTCTCGCGGTAGGTGCCGGGGGCGATGACCAGGGTGCGCCCGGTGCCGGTGGCGGCGTCCACGGCGGCCTGGACGGTGGTGTGGTCGCCCCGGCCGCGCGCGTCGACGTACAGGGTGGCGGGGTCGGGGCGGCGGGCGGGCGAGCCGTACCGGCCGAAGGGGCGGCCGTGCGCGAGGGCGGGCGAGGCCGTGGTCAGGGCGAGGGCGGAGGAGGCGAAGAGGGCCAGGGCGGTGCGTCGGGTGGGCATGGGTGCTCCTTTGCTGGGGCGGCCTCCGCCGGCGCCGCGCGGGCGCCGGCGGAGGAAGGGGCGGCTGGTCAGGCGCCCGGCAGCCGGGCCGCACCCGCGCCGAGGCCCACGACGAGCGGCACGAGCAGCGGGTGGTCGACCCGGTTGCGCAGCGTCGGGGTCCAGCCGGCGCCCGTGGTCAGCTGCTCCTCGGGAACGCCCGCGTTGTGGACCGCGATCAGGTCGGTGCGGCGGCCGTTGACCCAGTTGTCGGAGGCCGTCAGCGAGGACTCGGACCACTTCTTGAGGATCTTCGCCTTGTCGAAATCACCGCTGAGCGAGAAGGCGTTGTGCTCGGCGACGAGGTGGGACTCGGCGCCGATCCCGTAGGAGTAGCCGTAGACGCTGCCCTTCGTGGCGACGAAGTGGTTGTTGTAGGAGTCGACCTGGCCGAAGCGGACGCGGGGCGCGCGCTCGTTGACGTCCTTGAACAGGTTGTGGTGCAGGGTGACGCGGAGCTTGCCCCGGTCGGTGTCCCCGGCCTTGTCGCTGTTGCCGATGAGCATCGTCTTGTCGTGGTCCTCGAGGACGTTCCAGGAGGCGGTGACCAGGTCGGCGCCCTTGACGATGTCGAAGAGCCCGTCGTGCTGCTGGTACAGCTCGTCGAAGTAGCGGGGCTGGTCGGCGTCCGGGCGGTCGCCGTCGCTGAAGGTGTTGTGGTCGACCCAGACGTGGTCGGAGCCGTGGACGACGAGGTTGTCGTACTCGGAGTTCCAGTGGCCGGTGTCGCCGTCGGTCGGGTCCCACTGCGGGAAGCAGTCGTAGGTGTCCTCGAAGGAGATGTTGCGGACGATGACGTTGGAGACGTTCTGGATCTGGATCGAGGCGCCGATGACCGTGGCGTCCTTGCCGACGCCGATCAGCGTGGTGTTGGACGGGACGTAGACGTTGACGGCGGCCTTCTGGAGCTTGGCGGAGGCGAGCCGGGCGTCCTCCATCGGCCCGGACGGGACCTCCTCGCGGCCCCAGGTGGCGGGGTCGTAGGCGGCGAGGTACTTGTCCAGGGTGTAGCCGTCGGTCTGGTAGGCCTCGCAGTCGATCGGGTTGCCCTCGGCGTCGGCGTTGCCGTGGACGGTCCCGGCGATCCGGACGATCTTCGGCGCGTCGCCCGCGTCCTCGAAGGCGGCGATGAGCTCGGCGCGGTTGTGCACGGTGTAGACGTGGTCGGGGGTCGCGGCGGCACCGCCGGTGGTGGAGCCCTCGGCGGAGGCCCAGCCGTCGCCCTCGGCCAGGACGGCGCGCTCGATGCCCTTCTTGCCGTGGGGCTGCGGGGACGCCTGGGCGGGGACGGTCAGGGCGAGGGCCAGGGAGGCGCTGCCCATCGCGACGGCGATGGCACGGGCACGGATTCTACGTGTGGGCATGACAAATCCTCGGTTCTGGTGCGGGACCTGTGGAAGGGGGAGGAAGGGGAAGGAGGGGTGGCGCGGCGTCAGACGGCCGACGGCCAGCTGATCCACGACTCGGGTACGCGCGCGCCGAGCCGGCGCAGTTCACGCGGGGCGAGCACCCGCGCGTCGAGCAGGGCACGGGCCGTCATCCGGGCCACCTCGATGGCACCGGCGGGCCGGAAGTGGGTGTTGTCCTGCCGCCCGTCGGGATAGTTGGGCGACTCGCCGGGCTCCAGCCAGTTGAAGTACGCCTCGGTGCCGTCGGGGCCGAGTTCCTGCCAGCGGGCGAGGGTGCGGGCCTGCAGGTCGAGCAGGGGGACCCGCTCCTCGGCGGCCAGGGCGCGCATCGCTGCCGGGTAGTCGCCGTGGGTGGCCTTGGCGGTGCCGTCCTCGGTGAACCTGCGGCGCTCGACCGGGGTGAGCAGCACGGGCCGGGCGCGCCGGGCGCGGGCCTCGGCGATGTACCGGCGCAGGCAGTCCTGGTAGGTCGTGTACGGGTCGGTGCCGCGCGCCGGGTCCTCCGTCTTCTCGTCGTTGTGCCCGAACTGGATCAGCAGCAGGTCGTCCGGGCGAAGGCCGGGCAGCAGGGCGGCGAGCAGCCCTTCGTCGATGAAGCTCTTGGAACTGCGGCCGTTCATGGCGTGGTTGGCCACGGTGAGCCCGGGCCCGAGGAAGAACGGCAGGGCCATGCCCCAGCCGGTCTCGGGTGCGGCGTCGGCGTACTTCTGCGCGGCCGTCGAGTCGCCGGCGATGTGCACGGTGCGGCTGCGGGGGCGGGCGCCGTGTGCCGCCGCGGGAGTGGCGGCGAGCGCCAGGGGCAGTGCGGCGAGGGCGGCCGCGGTCTGCCTGCGGGTCAGTGACACGGTGGAACTGCCTCTCTCGTGGGTGGGTGCGCAGGAGGGCAGGGGTGGCGGGGCAGGGGCGGGCCGTCCGCACGACGGGCCCGCGCCCGGCCCCGCGCCGGATCAGCCGTTGCTCCGCTCCTTCCACTCCTTCTGGGCGGCGTTGAGCTCGTCGGCCATCTTGTCCAGGAACGCCTTGGCCGTGACCTTGCCGAGCAGCAGCTTCTGGAACTCCGGCTCGTTGTCGGCCTTGCTGATGTTGTTCCAGTCGGGCAGGTAGTACGGCAGCTGCACGATCTTGGTGGAGCCGTCGGTGAGGGCCTTCGCGGCCAGCTCGGTCGGCGCGGCCTCACTGATCCACGGGTCCTTGGCGGCCTCGGTGTTGGCCGGGATGGCGCCCGCCGACTCGTTCCACTTGCTGTTCGACTCGTGCGAGGCGGCGAACTCGATGAACTTCCAGGCGGCCGTCTTGTTCTTGCTCGCCTTGAACAGGCCGAGACCGTCGACCGGGTTGGAGACCTGGACGCGGGTGCCGCCGTCGCCGACCGGGTTGGGGATGCCGGCGAACTTGTCCTTGCCGAGGGCCTTCAGGTGGTCCTGGTAGGAGCCGAGGTTGTGGCTCAGCATGCCGATGGTGCCGGTGTCGAACTGGGCGACCATCTTGGTGAAGTCGTTGTTGACGTCGGCGGACGGCGTCGTCTTCTTGTACAGGGCGACGTACTTCTCCAGCGCCGCCACGTTCTTGGGGTCGTTGAGGGTGGTCTTGTCGCCGTTCCAGAACTCGGTGATCCCGGACTGGCCGTAGGCCGCGTCGACGGCCTGCGCGATGGAGCCGGCGCCGCCGCGGATGGTGTAGCCGAACTTGTTGTCCTTGGCGTCGGTCAGCTTCTCGGCGGCCTCGTAGAACTTGGCCCAGGTGGTCGGCGCCTCCAGCCCGGCCGCCTTGAACAGGTCGGTGCGGTACCAGAGCGCGCCGTTGTTCGCGGAGGTCGGCACGGTGTACATCTCGTCGTCCCGGCCGGCCGCGTCCTTGACGCTCTCGACCATGCCCTCGACCAGCTTGCCGTTGAGCGAGGAGTCCTTGATCCGGTCGCCCAGCGGCTCCAGGGCGTCCTGCGAGACCATGTTGGCCAGGTAGGCGGTGCCGACGCCGCCGACGTCCGGCACGCCACCGCCCGCGATGGCCGTGTCGTACTTGGACTGCACGTCGGCGATCGGGATCGGCACGTACTTGACCTTGATGTCCGGGTACTTCTTCTCGAAGTCCTGGATGATCTCCTTCCAGACGGCGGTGCGCGGACCGCCGTTGTTGTCCCAGAAGGTGATCTCGCCCTTCCCGCTGCCCTCGTCGCCGCTGTCGCTGCCGTCGTCGCCGCACGCGGTCGCCGTCAGGGCGAGCACCGCCGCGAGGGAGACGGCGGCCGCGGCGCGCCCCCGCTGCGTCTTCGAGATGTTCATGATCGGCTCTTCTCTCTCGGTTCTCTCGGTTCGTACGCGTGCGTGGGGGGTTGCGCGCCGGACGGGGGTCCGGTCACGCGGTTACGTGGAAGCTGTTGAAGCGGGCGGTCCCGGTCGGGCCCGTCCCCGGCGGCGCGGAGGCGAACAGCCCGAGCAGCGCACCGACCCAGCGCCACGGGGCGGCGGCGAAGACCTGCCCGGAGGGCCGGAACCCCGCCCCGTCCCCGGTGTCGGCCAGGAAGCGGCAGCGGGCCCCCGCCGCCACCTCGATCCGCAGCCGCGCCGCCCCCGAGGGCGCCGGCCTGGCGTGCCCGGCGTCGCGCTCGGCGCCGGCGGTCGCCTCGGCGAACCGGTGCACCAGCCGCACCCCGCCCTCCGCCCGCCGTTCGAGCCCGATCCAGGAGTAGGCGTCGCCGAGCACGGCGAACCCGGCCTTCGCCCCGGGCACCTCGCTGTCCAGGGCGAGGTCCACCTCGGCGGTGAACGTCTCGGCGGGCAGCCGCTGGACCAGGACGTGCGGCAGGAGCCGCAGGTCGTGCGCGTCCTGGGCCGGTACGCAGCTCAGCCGCAGCCCGTCCCCGGCGTGCTCGACGGTCCAGCCGGGGCGCGGGTTCGCCGTCCACTGCCACTGCCTGCCGTGGCGGCCGCCCGGGAAGCCGTCGTCGCAGGCCGGGGCGTCGACGGGCTGGGCGGGCAGGGCGGGCTTGCGGTGCCGGGCGACGGGTTCGCCCGCGTCCCCGATGACCGGCCAGCCGTCACCGTCCCAGCGCATCGGCTGGAGGTGCACCACCCGGCCGTAGGCCCCGCGCTCCTGGAAGTGCAGGAACCAGTCCTCACCGGACGGGGTGTCCACCCAGGCGCCCTGGTGCGGGCCGTTGACGCCGGTCCGGCCCTGGGCGAGGACGACGCGCTCCTCGTAGGGGCCGAAGAAGTCGCGGGAGCGGAAGGCGCCCTGCCAGCCCGTCGCGACCCCGCCCGCCGGGGCCAGAATCCAGAACTCGCCGTCGCGGCGGTGCAGCTTGGGGCCCTCCAGGGTGAACCAGCCGGGCAGCGTGTCGGCGTCGATCAGGGTCTTGCCCTCGTCCAGGAGTTCCCGCCCGTCCGGGCTCATCCGGTGTCCGGTGAGCCGGTTCTTGATCCCCGAGCGGGACTTGGCCCAGGCGTGCACGAGGTACGCCTCGCCGGTCTCCTCGTCCCACAGCGGGCACGGGTCGATCAGCCCGCGTCCGGCCTTGACCAGATGGGGTGTGGTCCAAGGGCCCCGGACGTCCTCGGCGCTGATCTGCTGGATGCCGTGGTCGGGGTCGCCCCAGAAGATCCAGAACCGTCCGGCGTGGTGCCGCAGCGAGGGGGCCCACACCCCGCAGTCGTGCCGGGGCACCGCGAACTCGGCGGCGGGCTCCAGACGGTCCAGGGCGTGCCCGGTCAGCGTCCAGTTGACCAGGTCGCGCGAGTGCAGCAGCGGCAGCCCGGGGGCGCGGCCGAAGCTGGAGGCGGTGAGGTAGAAGTCGTCGCCGACGCGGATCACGTCGGGGTCGGACCAGTCGGCGTGGAGGACCGGGTTGCGGTAGGTGCCGTCACCGAGGTCGGCGGTCCAGGGGCGGGCGGCGTTCACGCGGTCACCGCCCGGCGGACGAGGGCGTCGGCCCCGGCCCGGTCGAGGCGGCCGTCCGCGACGACCGTGACGATCCGGCGTACGACGGTGGCACCGGCGGGGACGGGCAGCCGTTCGGCGGCGGCGAGGGACGAGCCGACGCCCGGGTACTCGGCGGTGCGCACGAACCACGGGTCGCGGCGGGTCTCCTCGGTGGCCCCGGCGAAGACCAGGGACCAGCCGTCGCCGCAGAGCGCGACCCAGTCGGCGGCCCGCCCGTGGACCGCCTCCTCGCCCTCCGCCGTCGGGCCGAACACGGCGGGCGCGGACGCCTCCTTGGGGGCGCGCCAGAAGAAGCCGCCGTATCCGGCGCCCGGGCGGCCGTTGGTGGCGGGGCTGCCGATCGACAGGTCCGCCGGGCCGGGGTTGGTGAGCGAGAAGGAGAAGTCGAGCGCCCAGGCGGTGTCCGAGAGCGCGGTGGCGGCCACCGTGCGGTGCTCGCGGAGCAGTTCGCCGCCGCCCGCCTCCCAGCCGAGCTCCTCCACGAAGCCGTCCGGGTCGCACAGCTTCCAGCCGAGGTGCCGCTGCGTCCCGTGGTTGTCGAGCACGGTGGGGCCCCGGCCCCGGACGAAGGTGCGCCCGCCCCAGAAGTTGTGCCCGGAGACGTCCGGCACGGCGACGGAGGCCCCCAGGTGGTGGACGTGGTCGGCGGGGCGCTCCTCGGTGACGGGGGTGCCCGCGAGGGTGGTGACCGGGTGGAGGTAGGGGCGGCCCGCGTCGGCGGGCGCGTAGGCGTAGCGGCCGACGGGACGGCCGGCGCAGCTGAGCAGGGCGGTGTTCGTCATGAGGAGGTCACCTCGCTGAGCGCCCAGGGCGCGCCGAGTTCGGAGAAGAGGGCGAGGGTCTCCGCGCCGGACGCGACCAGGGCGTCGATGCCGCGCACCACCCGGCGGGTGGCCCCGGTGCCGGGCACGGGGGCGGTGTGCCAGGCACCGGACGGCAGCGGGCGCGGTTCGGGCGCGGTCCGTACGGCCTCCACGACCTCCATGAAGGCACCGGTGCGCTCCGGCGGCACGAGGAGCGGGGCGCCCTCGGTCAGGTGGGCGACCAGGTTCTCCAGGAGGTCGGTGCGCCCGTGCACGGTCTCCAGGGGGCCGTGTCCGGCGCGCTGGACGAGGACGCGGTCCTGCTTGTACCAGAAGGTGATGCGGCCGCGGTCGCCGTGGACGATGACGTACGGCTCCCCCGCCTGTTCCGCGCAGAGGGTGACGGCGGCGGTGACGGGCGGCCCGGACGCGGTGGTGACGCGGACGCAGGAGGTGTCGTCGGCCTCGATGTCGTGGGCCCGGAAGAGCTCGGTGTCGATGGCGGTGATGTCCTCGGCGGTGGTCCCGGCGAGTTCGAGGGCGGTGGCGACGGCGTGGGCGAGGGGGTTGGTGAGGACGCCGTCGACCACGTCGGTGTCCCCGATGCGGCGCCGGCCGGCCCAGGGCGCCCGCCGGTAGTAGGCGTCGTCGCGGACCCAGGCGCCCGCCGCCGCGTAGCCCCGGACGGTGCCGATGGCGCCGGTGGCGACGAGTTCCCGGATGGCGGGGACGGCGTGCGAGCCGAAGGACTGGAAGCCGACCTGGCAGGCGGTGCCCGCGTCGCGCACCCCGGCGAGGATGCGGCCGAAGTCGGCCCGGGTGGCGGCGGGCGGCTTCTCCAGGAGGAGGTGCACGCCGCGCCCGGCGGCGGTCAGGGCGAGGGCGGTGTGGGTCTGGATGGGGGTGCAGATCACCGCGGCGCGGGCCCCGGTGGAGTCCAGCAGCGCACCGAAGTCGGCGGACTGCTCGGGTAGTTCGTCCGCGAAGGCGTCGAGCTCGGTGGCGTCGAGCGGGGTGAGCTCGCAGATGCCGGCGAGCCGGACGAGGCCCTGGTGCTGGAGGCGGCGGATGTTGGCGAGGTGCCAGCGGCCGTGGCCCCGGGCGCCCGCGAGGACGAGGGGGACGGGGGTGGCGGTGGGGGGCAGCGAGGTCATGTCCGTCACCCCTTCACGGCGCCGGCGCTGAAGCCGGTGATCAGCCACTTCTGGATGAAGGCGAAGACGATCACCACGGGCACCGCGGCGATCACCCCGCCCGCGGCGAGCGCGCCCAGGTCGACGCTGTCCGCGCCGATGAGGGTGTTCAGGCCGACCGGGATCGTCTGCTTGTCCTGCTCGCTGAGGAACATCAGGGCGAACAGGAAGTGGTTCCAGCTGTGCACGAAGGCGAAGGAGCCGACGGCGATGAGCCCGGGGCGCAGCAGCGGCAGCACGACCGCGCAGAAGGCCCGGAAGCGCGAGCAGCCGTCCACCCAGGCGGCCTCCTCCAGCGAGGGCGGCACGTTCTTGATGAATCCGCTGATCAGGATGATGGAGAGCGGCAGCTGGAAGACCGTCTCGGCGATGACCACGCTCCCCAGGGAGTTGATCATCTGGAGGTTCTTGAAGATCTCGAACAGCGGGACGAGCATCAGCGCGCCGGGGATGAACTGCGAGCAGAGCAGCGCCAGCATGAAGCCGTTCTTGATCTTGAAGTCGAACCGGGCGAGGGCGTAGCCGCCGGCCAGTGCGACGAGGGTCGTGGCGACCAGGGTGCAGACGCCGACGATCATGCTGTTCTGGAAGAAGACGGCGAAGCTGCGCTCGTTCCAGACCTTGGAGAAGTGCTCCCCGGTCATCGGCCACGGCACCAGCGAGGTGGAGCCCGCGGGCCGGACGGCGAAGAGGAACATCCAGTAGAACGGGACGAGCGTGAAGATCAGGTAGATGCCCAGCGGTACGTAGATCTGCCAGCGCGGCACGTCGTCGAAGGCGCGTTCGCGGCCGGGCCTGCGGCGGGGCGCGGCGGGCGGCGGGCCCTCGGGGGCGGTCGGCCGTGCGGCGTGGGTGCCGTTCTTCTCGGCGAGGGCGGCAGTCACTTGTGGTCGCCTCCGAACTTGCTCAGGCGCAGATAGACGATCGAGCAGAAGAGGAGGATCACGAAGGCGACGGTGGTGAGCGCGGAGGCGTAGCCGAAGTCGTGGCCCTCGATGCCGGTGTTGGCGACGTAGAGCGGCAGGGTGGTGGTCTCGCCGGCCGGTCCGCCGCCGGTGAGCGTGTAGAGCAGGTCGACGTTGTTGAACTCCCAGACGCCGCGCAGCAGCGTCGACAGGATGATCGCGTCGCGCAGGTGGGGCAGGGTGATGTGGAAGAACTGCCGCATCCGTCCGGCGCCGTCCACGGCGGCCGCCTCGTACAGCTCCTTGGAGACGGACTGGAGGTCGGCGAGGATGAGGATGGCGAAGAAGGGGACGCCGCGCCAGAGTTCGGCGACGGTGGCGGCCCAGAAGACGGTGCCGGTGTCGGAGAGCACCGAGGTGCCGTACTCGCCGATCCCGGCGTCCGCGAGGTAGCGGCTGAAGCCGGTGGAGGAGTTGTAGAGCAGGATCCAGATGGTGCTGGTCAGCACCCCGGAGACGGCCCACGGCGAGAAGACCATGGCGCGGGAGATGCCCCGGCCGATGAAGGTCTGGTTGACGATCAGGGCCAGCGCGAGCCCCAGCGTGAGCTGGAGCGCGACCTGGACGAAGACCCACTGGGCGCTGAAGCCGAGCGTCGTCCAGAACTGGTCGTCCTCGGTGAAGATCCGGGTGAAGTTGTCGAAGCCGGCGAAGCCGTTCCGCCAGGGCTTGGTGACGTTGTAGTTCTGCAGGCTGTAGTAGAAGACGCTGACCACCGGGTAGGCGATGAAGCCGAGCATCAGCAGCCCCGCGGGGGCGATCAGCAGATACGGCAGCCGGCGGGGGCTCGCGGAGCGGCGCCTGGGCACCTTGGGCGGTGTGGCCGCGGCGGAGGCTTGGGCCATGACACGTCTCCGTTCTCTCTGTACGGGGGTGCGGGTCGTGCGGTGATACGGCGGAGCCGGTGGTGCGTGTAGTGCGCAAGCGCTTCCCGCATGGCGTTCGGTATGCCGAACAAGGAGGGCGCTGGAATTCCTGAGGGCCGTTCAGCCGGCGTACGGGTCGGGCACTTCTCCCGGCCGGGCCAGGAAGGCGAAGTCGCAGCCGGTGTCGGCCTGGGTGATCTGGTCCTGGTAGAGCGCCTGGTAGCCGCGCTCGTACCGGACGGGCGGCGGGGTCCACTCGGCGCGGCGGCGGGCCAGTTCCTCGTCGGGCACGTCGAGGCTGAGCAGCCGCGCCTCGACGTCGAGGGTGACGAGGTCACCGGTGCGGACGAGGGCGAGGGGCCCGCCGACGTAGGACTCGGGCGCGATGTGCAGCACGCACGCCCCGTAGCTGGTGCCGCTCATCCGGGCGTCGGAGAGCCGGACCATGTCCCGTACGCCCTGCTTGAGCAGGTAGTCGGGGATCGGCAGCATGCCGTACTCGGGCATCCCGGGACCGCCCTTGGGGCCCGCGTTGCGCAGGACGAGCACGTGGTCGGGGGTGAGCGCGAGCGCCGGGTCGTTGATGGTGCGCTGCATCTCCTTGTAGTCGTCGAAGACGACCGCGGGTCCGGTGTGGCGCAGCAGGTGCGGTTCGGCGGCGATGTGCTTGATGACGGCGCCGTCCGGGCAGAGGTTGCCGCGGAGCACGGCCACGCCGCCCTCGTCGGCGAGCGGGTTGGAGCGCTCCCGTATGACGTCGTCGTTGTGCACGAGCGCCCCGTCGAGCTGTTCGCGCAGGGTGTCGTGCGCGACGGTGGGACGGTCCAGGTGCAGGACGTCGGCGAGCCGGGACAGGAAGCCGGGGAGGCCGCCGGCGAAGTGGAAGTCCTCCATCAGGTACTTCCCGCCGGGGCGCAGGTTCGCGAGGACCGGGACGGTACGGGCGATGCGGTCGAAGTCGTCCAGGGTGAGCTCGATCCCGGAGCGGCCGGCCATCGCGATGAGGTGGATGACGGCGTTGGTGGACCCGCCGAGCGCGAGGACGGTCGCGACGGCGTCCTCGTACGCCTCGGCCGTGAGGATCTGGGACAGCTTCCGCTGCTGCCACACCAGTTCGACGATGCGGAGGCCGGAGGCGGCGGCCATCCGGTCGTGGCCGGAGTCGACGGCGGGGATCGAGGAGGCGCCGGGGACGGTGACGCCGAGCGCTTCGGCCGCCGCGGTGAGGGTGGACGCGGTGCCCATGGTCATGCAGTGGCCGGGCGAGCGGGCGAGCCCGTTCTCCAGCTCGCCCATCTCGCAGTCGCCGATGAGCCCGGCGCGCTTGTCGTCCCAGTACTTCCACATGTCGGTGCCGGAGCCCAGGACCTCGTTGCGCCAGTGCCCCGGCAGCATCGGCCCGGCCGGCACGAAGACGGCCGGCAGGTCCACGGAGGCGGCGCCCATCAGCAGGGCGGGCGTCGACTTGTCGCAGCCGCCGAGCAGGACCGCCCCGTCGACCGGGTAGGAGCGCAGCAGCTCCTCGGTCTCCATCGCCAGCATGTTCCGGTAGAGCATCGGGGTCGGCTTCTGGAAGGTCTCCGAGAGCGTGGAGACCGGGAACTCCAGCGGGAAGCCGCCCGCCTGCCACACCCCGCGCTTCACGGCCTGCGCCCGGTCGCGCAGGTGTACGTGGCAGGGGTTGATGTCCGACCAGGTGTTGAGGATCGCCACGACCGGCTTGCCCAGGTGCTCCTCGGGGAGGTAGCCGAGCTGGCGGGTGCGGGCGCGGTGGCTGAACGAGCGGAGCCCGTCGGTGCCGTACCACTGGTGGCTGCGCAGTTCCTCGGGGGCGATGCGGGCGGTCATATGGACCACCCGGCGATCTGGTCGGCGACCTCGGCGCGCTGGTCCTCGGGCAGCACCTTGCTGGGCGGGCGCACCGCGCGGTCGCACAGCCCGAGGGCGGCCAGGGCCTCCTTGACGACGGTGACGTTGTTGGCGGACTGCCGGTCGGCGCGCAGTTCCTCGAAGCGGCGGATCTGCTCCCAGACCTTCATGGCCGCCGGGTGGTCGCCGGCCCGCAGCGCCTCCAGCATGGCCAGCGAGACGCCGGGCGCCACGTTGACGAGCCCGGAGGTGAAGCCGGTGGCACCGGCGGAGAAGTAGGCCGGGGCGTACAGCTCGGCGAGCCCGGCGACCCAGACGAACCGCTCCAGTCCGGCGTCGCGGGCGAAGGCGGCGAAGCGGGCCGCGTCCGGCACCGCGTACTTGACGCCGATGACGTTGGGGCAGCTGTCGGCAAGGACGGCCAGGCAGGCGCCGTCCAGGTGCGGGTTGCGGATGTACGGGACGACCCCGAGCCCGGGGACCGCCTCCGCGATGGCCCGGTGGTAGTCGATCCAGCCGTCCTGCGAGACGTACGGGTGGACGGGCTGGTGGACCATCACCATCTCGGCCCCGGCGTCCCGGGCGTGCTCGGCGGCGGCGACGGCGGTCGGCACGTCGTGTCCGACGCCGACCAGGACCGCGGCCCGGCCGCCGGCCTCCTCGATGGTCAGCTCGGTGACGGTGCGCCGCTCCTCGGGGGTGAGCGCGTAGAACTCCCCGGTGTTGCCGTTCGGGGTGACGATGCGCACGCCGCCGTCGAGCAGTCTCCGCAGCAGGGCGCGGTGCGCCGTCGTGTCGATGGTCCCGTCCCCGGCGAACGGGGTGACCGGGATCGCCACGACATCTGCGAGGGCCGCCTTCAGCGGGGTGAGGTCCATGCGGACTGGCCTTTCGTCGGTGTGCCGGTTCACGCCGCGCCGCCCCCGTCCTCGTCGTCGGGGAAGGCGCGGCGGACGAACGACGCAATGTGGTCGTGCAGGGCCCCGGCCGCCGCGTCCGCGTCGTCGGCGAGCGCGAGCCGCAGGATCTCGCGGTGCTCGGCCGCCTCCCGCTCCCAGGAGGGGATGGTGGACCAGGCGACCGTGGAGACGAGCGCCGCCTGGTCGCGGACCTCGTCCAGCATCCGGGCGAGCAGCGGGTTGCCGCAGGGCAGGTAGAGCGCCCGGTGGAAGTCCCGGTTGGCGAGCGAGCGGTCGGCCTTGTCGCCCGCCGAGTCCGCCCGCTCCAGGGCCTCCTGCGCCGCGTCGAGCGACGCCTTGCGGGTGATCGAGCGGCGCAGCGCCTCCGGTTCGAGCAGCAGCCGCACGTCGTACACCTCGCGGGCCATGGCCGCGTCGACCAGCCGGACGGTGGCGCCCTTGTACTGGCTCATGACGACGAGTCCGGTGCCGGCGAGGGTCTTCAGTGCCTCGCGGACGGGGGTCTTGGAGACCCCGAACTGCGCGGCGAGCTCGGTCTCCACGAGCGCCTGCCCCGGCCTCAGTTGTGCCGTGAGGATCGCGTGCTTGACCGCCTCCAGCACGTACTGGGTGCGGGACGGAATCGGGGTGGGCGCAAAGGTCATGGGTGAAGGGCTCTCACATCTCGCGTATCGCGTCTCATATATGACGTACGGAGTACGACGCGATGAAGCTAGGGCCGCCGCGAATGTTTCGTCAACGCTTCTGACGAAAGAACTTCGTGGGACCGGGACATGTGCCGTACACGGATTCCGCTCCGCCGCACGGGAGTTCCCCGGGGTAGGGCATCTGCCCGATGCCGCGCCGAGGCCTCAGCCGCCAGCCTGACCGCAGAGAGAACGCGCAGGTCGGAAGGGGGCGGTGGGTGTGATGGCGGTGGGTGTGATGGCGGTGGGACGGGTGCTGCGGGACCGAACGGCGGGGGTGTTCCTCACGGCGGTCGTGGTCTCCGGATTCGGCAGCTCGGCGATGACGCTGGCGGCCGGGATCTGGGTGAAGTCGCTGACGGGCTCGGACGCGCTGGCGGCGCTCGCCCTGTTCGCGGTCTGGCTGCCGGTGCTGGCCGGGCCGCTGCTCGGAGCGGTGGCGGACCGCCTGCCGCGCAAGCCGCTCCTCGTGGGCACGAACGTCGTCCTGGCGGCCCTGCTGGCGGTGCTCGCGCTGGTGGGCGCCCAGGGACGGGTGTGGCTGCTGTTCGCGGTGCTGGTGCTGTACGGGTGCCTCACGGTGCTGATGGACTCGGCGGAGGCGGCCGTGGTCGCGGGGACGGTACCCCCCGCGTTGCTGGGTGACTTCAACGGCCTGCGGATGACGGCGAACGAGGGCATGAAGCTGGTGGCCCCGCTGACCGGCGCCGGGCTCTACGCCCGCTTCGGCGGCGGGGCCGTGGCGCTCCTGGACGCGGTCTCGTTCGCCCTGGCGGCCGGTCTCTACGCGCTGCTCCGGGTACGCCGGACGGAGCGCCCCGCTCCCCTGGGCCCGGGCGGCCGGACGGCCGGGCTGCGGCAGCTGTGGGGGTCGCCGGTGCTGCGCCCCCTGGTCCTCGCCGCCTCGGCCACGATGCTGTGCGCCGGGCTCAACGGGGCGACGCTGTACGCCGTCGTGGACGACGTCCTCGGCCGCTCCCCCGCGTACGCGGGGGTGCTGTCCGTCGCCCAGGGGATCGGGTCCGTCGCCATCGGGCTGTTCGCGGGCGCGCTGATGCGCCGGATGCCGGGGCGGGTGTTCGCGGCGGCCGGGACCGCGGTGTTCGGGGTCGCGGTGGGGCTGCGGGCCGTGCCGTCCGACGCGGTGGCGCTCGCCGCGTGCGCGCTGGTCGGGGTGGGTCTGCCGTGCGTGCTCATCGCCGCGCTGACGGCGGTGCAGCGGGAGACCCCGGACGCGTTGCTGGGCCGGACGGCGGCGACCGCGGACACGCTGATGATGTCCCCGAACGCGGTGGCGCTGGGCATCGGCGCGGGTCTGGTGGCGCGGGTGGACGTCGGGGTGCTGTTGCCGCTGGTGGGGGCGGGGGCGGTCCTGACGGCGGGGCTGCTGGTGACGGGCCGGCGGGGCCCCCTGGCACCCGCCGGCCCGCCCGTCTCAGCCGAGGCGTGAGAGCGCCCCCCTGACGGTCGCCAGGTCCGGGTCCGAGGCCAGGCCCGCGTGGTACAGCCGGAGTTGGTTCGCGCCGAGCGAAGCGGCGTGCGCGGCGTCCCGTTCCAGGGTGTCCGGGCTGCCGCCCATGCCGCGCACCACGGTGAGGTTGGCGGCGACGACCGCGCCGGAGGCACCGGCGAACGGCCCGAGCACCGCCTCCCGCGCCGCGTCCGTCCCCGTGCACGGCAGGACCACCCCGTCCGCCACGGACAGGACGTGCCCGGGGTCGACGCCCACGTTGGCCCCGCAACGGTACGGGGCGGGGTCGGCGTGCAGCAGCACCTGGAAGCCGGGCGCCGCGGCAGCCCGCACCGCGCCGGTCACCGCTTCCTGGAGGCTCCGGGCCACCCCGGTGCGCCACCGCAGCGTCGCCTCCGCGAGATCGGGGCCGAGCAGCTTCCCGACGGCGTCCCAGCCCGCTTCCGGTGATCCGGACCCGGACCAGACCGGCTCCAGGGCCCGGCGCACGGCCGCGGTCAGCTCCGCGGGGTCGAGGCCCTGTCCGGCGTAACCGGCCCGGCAGACGGCGCAGAAGCAGAGCGACATCAGGTACTGCGCCGCGTCCCCGAGCCCGACGCCCGCCACCTTGTCGTGGGCGTGGAGGTGGGCGAAGCCGTACCAGCCGCAGGACTCCAGCTCGGTGCCCCGCGCCCCGTCGCGCACCGCGGCCTCCGCCGCCAGGTCCACCAGATACGCGCGGACCTCGGGGCGTGCGACGCAGGGCGCCCACGGGTAGCGGTCTCCGTAGGCGTTGACCACGGAGGTGTCCGGATGGTCCGCGCCCAGGCGTGAGCTGTGCGCGAGGACCACCCAGCTGTGCACGTCGAGTCCGGCGCCGGACAGCGCCTCGGCGGCCTCCGCGAAGGGGTCGTCCGACGGGGTCCACGCCTGCCGGTACGGGCGCGGCTCCCGGCCCGCCCAGCGGCCCTCGTCCGGCGGGTAGAGGACCGCCGCGTACGCGGCCGTGACGATGCGGTGGCCGGGGTGGCGGGGGGTCAGCGCCCGGGTGGAGTGGTAGGCGGCGGCGAGCGTCACCTGCTGGACGCCGAGGTCCGCGACGCGGGCGGGGGCGTCCGGGTCGCCGACGACGTCCCAGGGGTAGAGGAAGGCGGACGTCCTCATCCGCGCCCCTCCAGCAGGGCGCGGCCGGCGGCGACGATCTCCGTCAGCTCCTTGATGTGGGCGGCCGGGGGCTCGGTGAGCGGGCTGCGCACCGGCCCGACGTCCAGGCCGTGCAGCCGGACGCCCGCCTTGACGAGGGAGACGGCGTAGCCGCGGCCCTGGGCCCGGAGCTCGACCAGCGGCCGGTAGAAGGAGTCGAGCAGCGCGTTGACCAGGGCGTCGTCGCCGGAGTCCAGGGCGCGGTAGAAGGCGAGCGCGATGTCCGGGGCGAAGGCGAAGACGGCCGAGGAGTAGAGCGTGACGCCGATGCCCCGGTAGGCGAGGCCGGTGAGTTCGGCGGTGGGCAGCCCGTTGAAGTAGAGGAAGTCCCGCCCGGGCAGCCCGGTGCGCACCGCGCTCACAATGCGCTGCATGAGGTCCAGGTCGCCGTAGCCGTCCTTCAGGCCGATGATCCCCGGGGTCTGTGCCAGGGCGAGGACCGTCTCCGGGGTGAAGACGGCGTTGTCGCGCTGGTAGACGATGGTCTCCAGGCCGGTCGCCCCGGCCAGCGCGGTGTAGTGGGCCAGCAGCCCTTCCTGGTCCGCGTGCACGAGGTACGGGGGCATCGCGAGGAGTCCGTCCGCACCGGCCTCCTCGGCGAGCCGGGCGAACTGGACGGCCAGCGCGGTGCCGTAACCGGCGCCCGCGACGACCGGCACCTGCCCGGCGGTCTCCTCGACGGCGGCGGCGACGACGCTCCGGAACTCCTCCTGGGTCAGGGCGTGGAACTCCCCGGTGCCGCAGCACGCGAAGACGGCCGCCGCGCCCGCGTCGATGCCCTGGCGGACGTGCGCCCGGAAGGCGTCCAGGTCGACGGCGCCGGTCGCGTCGTACGCGGTGACGGGGAAGAAGAGCGGCCCGGCAACGGCGGTGAGCCGGGCGGCAAGCGGGTCTGAGCTCACGGGCGCCTCCTGAGGCGTGCGCATCTCTGATTAGCGTCCATATCTATGAACGGTGCCTAAGCTAGGCCCGGCAGGACGCCGGGGTCAAGGCAACGACGCCCCGGTCCGGGCCACCCCTCCACGGATTCCCTTGACGCTCCCGGGGCCCCCGCATACCTTGTCCACGCATGTGAACCTGATCCAAGAGGAGACCCCGCATGCCCGCCGAAAAGCCCCGCACCGTCCTGCTCACCGGCGCCGCCGGCGGCCTCGGCACGCTGATGCGCGAGCTGCTGCCCGCCCACGGCTACACGCTGCGCCTGTTCGACATGGTGCCGATCGAGGGCGAGCCGGACGCGATCACCGCCGACCTCGGGGACCGGGAGGCGCTGCGCGCGGCCGTGACCGGGGTCGACGCGATCATCCACCTCGCGGGCATCTCCCTGGAAGCCTCCTTCGACAAGATCCTCAAGGCGAACATCGAGGGCACGTACAACCTGTACGAGGCCGCGCGCGAGGCCGGCGTCCGGCGCGTCGTCTTCGCCTCCTCCAACCACGCGGTGGGCTTCACCCCGCGCCCGCTCCCGGGCGATCCGCTGATTCCGATCGGGACACCGCGCCGCCCCGACACCTTCTACGGCCTCTCCAAGTCGTTCGGCGAGGACCTCGCCCAGCTGTACTGGGACCTGCACGGCATGGAGACGGTCTCCGTCCGCATCGGCTCCTGCTTCCCGGAGCCGACCTCCGTACGGATGCTCTCGGTGTGGATGAGCCCCGCCGACGGCGCCCGGCTCTTCGACGCAGCGCTGACCGCCGAGGGCGTCGGACACACCGTCGTGTACGGCTCCTCGGACAACACCCGCCTGTGGTGGGACCTCACCTCGGCCCGCGCGCTGGGCTACGAGCCGCAGGACGACTCGGAGCCGTACGCCGCGAAGCTCATCGCGGACCAGGGCGAGCTGGACCCGGCCAACCCGGACCACGCCCACCTCGGCGGCCACTTCTGCACCAACCCGCCGCGCTGGCCGCACTGAGCAGGGCCCGGAACGGGGAATTCCGCCGTACGGGCGAAGCCCTCGGAAGGTAAGGGAACGGCAAAGCCGGGTCGTTCGTTCATCCGGACATGACCGCAATGACACCCGGCTCGAACCTCCCGCTCAACGCCGTCCGCGTGGCGGTGGACGTCGCCGCGCCCGTGCGGCTCGACGTCTCGGGCCTGCTGCTCACCGCCGACGGCAAGGTGCGCTCCGACGACGACTTCATCTTCTACAACCAGCCCGCGGGCCCCGGCGTGAGCTACCGCTCCGGCGGCGGGACCGCCCCGGACGCCGTCGTCGTGGACACCGCGGCGGTGCCCGCCGGCATCGAGAAGATCGTCGTCACCGCGAGCCCGGACGAGGCCGGCCGGACCTTCCAGGGCGTCGAGCCGACCGCCACCGTGCGCAACGCGGACGACGGCTCCGTGATCGCCTCCTTCACCCCGCCCCAGCTGGGCGCCGAGACCGCGCTCGTGATCATGGAGGTCTACCGGCGCGGCGGCGCCTGGAAGGTCCGCGCGGTCGGCCAGGGTTACGCGAACGGCCTGGCCGGCATCGCCACGGACTTCGGCGTCACCGTCGAGGAGCCCGCCGCCGCACCCGCTCCCCCGGCGGTCACCACCCCCGCGCCCCCGGCACCGGTCGCCGCCCCCGCGCCCCCGGCCGCCTCCGCACCGGCCGCGCCCGGCCGGATCAACCTGGACAAGGGCCGGGTCAGCCTCCGGAAGAACGAGACGGTCTCGCTGGTCAAGGCGGGGCGCCCGCTGCTCTCCCGGGTCAAGATGGGCCTCGGCTGGGAGCCCGCCTTCCGGGGCAAGGACATCGACCTGGACGCCTCGGTCATCGCGTACGGGCCGCAGCGCAACCACCTGGACAGCTGCTACTTCGGCAAGCTCTCCATCCTGAACGGCGCGATCAAGCACTCCGGGGACAACCTCACCGGTGAGGGCGCGGGGGACGACGAGGTGATCACCGTCGACCTGGGGCAGATCCCCGCCGAGGCGACCGGCCTGGTGTTCACGGTCAACTCGTTCACGGGCCAGAAGTTCACCGAGGTCGCCAAGGCGTACTGCCGGCTGGTGGACGCCGCGACGGACGAGGAGCTGGTCCGCTTCGACCTGACCGGGGCCGAGCCGCAGACCGGCGTGATGATGGCCAAGCTGATCAAGCAGTTCTCCGGCGAGTGGGAGATGACCGCGATGGGCGACTTCGTGAAGTCGCGGACCGTCCGGGGCATGGTCAAGCCCGCCGCCCAGGCGCTGTAGCACCCCGGCATGGCTCAGGGGCCGTCCGCGCGGCCGGCGGACGGCCCCTGTGACGGCCTCAGAGCTTGGTGAGCTTGGAGTACGGGCTCATGATGCGGCCCTGGCGGCCCGCGAAGTCGATGAGCACCGCGTCGTTGTCGCCCTCGACGGCGAGGACGCGCCCGAGACCGAACTGGTCGTGCGAGACCCGGTCACCCACGTCGAACAATTCGACCGGTGGGGCCGCCTGGGCCGGGCGGTTGAAGGGACTGGACGGCAGGTGGCGCCGGGAGCCGGCTGACTGTTTCATTAAGGTCGAGTATGCGCCCCCGCGGAGCCCGACGCCATGCCCCGCGGCTAACGGTTGGGCTGCCGCTTCCACGGGCCGGTGATCGCGACCATGATCCCCGGGGTCTGGATGTTGGCGAACAGCGTGCGCCCGTCCGGCGAGAACGTGACCCCTGTGAACTCGCTGTACTCCGGCTCCTCCTCGCTGCCGATGTTCAGCTCGTTGCGCGCGATCGGGTACGTGCGGCCGCTCTCGGTGGCCCCGAAGAGGTGCTGGACCCCCTCGCCGTCCTCCGCGATGACCAGCCCGCCGTGCGGCGAGACGGTGATGTTGTCCGGGCCGTCGAACGCGCCGTCCTTCGACGGGTCCGGGTTGACGCCCAGGAGCACCTTCAGGGTCAGCGTGCGGCGCTTCGGGTCGTAGAACCACACCTGGCCGTCGTGCTGGACGGGGCTCTCGTCACGGGCGAAGGAGGACACGACGTACGCGCCGCCGTCGGCCCACCACATGCCCTCCAGCTTGCGGGCGCGGGTGACCTGGCCGGCCGCGAACTGCTTGCGCACCGAGACGGACTTGGCGTCGCGGTCCGGCACGTCCACCCAGTCCACGCCGTACACCGTGCCGGTCTTCGTGGCCCGCGAGAGGTCGTCGACGAACGTGCCGTTCTTGTCGAAGCACTTGAACGCCTGGAGTACGCCCGCGTCGTCGGCCAGGGTGCGCAGCTTGCCCCGGCCGTGCCGGAAGCCCTGCGGCGGCACCCAGCGGTAGAACAGCCCGTTGGGGCCCGACGCGTCCTCGGTGAGGTAGGCGTGGCCCTGCTTGGGGTCGATGACGACCGCCTCGTGCGCGTACCGGCCGAACGCCTTGATCGGGCGCGGCGAACGGTTGGCGCGCTTGTCGTACGGGTCGACCTCGAAGACGTAGCCGTGGTCCTTCAGGAGACCGTTCTTGCCGGCCTTGTCCTCGGTCTCCTCGCAGGTGAGCCAGGTGTCCCAGGGAGTGGCGCCGCCCGCGCAGTTGGTCGAGGTGCCGGCGATGCCGACCCACTCGGCGGTGCGTCCGTCGCGGCGGGTCTCCACGACGGTGCAGCCGCCCGCCGCGACCGGGTCGTAGACCAGGCCGTCGGTGAGGGGCACGGGGTGCTCCCAGCCGGCCCGGGTGCCGCTCAGCTCGTGGTTGTTGACCAGGAGGGTCACCCCGCGCGGGCCCTCGAAGGCGGCCGTGCCGTCGTGGTTGGACGGGGTGTACTCACCGCTCTCCAGCTTGGTGACCCCGCAGTGCGTGATGATCCGGTACGAGAACCCGGCGGGCAGCGCGAGTATGCCCTTCGGGTCGGAGCGCAGCGGGCCGTAGCCGGGCTCGCGGTCGTGACCGTGGCCGCCGTGGCCGTGGTCGTCGTGGCCGTGGCCGTGGCCGTGGGCCGGGTCCTCGGCGGCGAGGGCGCCGGGCGCGGTGGCCAGCGCGGCGACGGTTCCGGTGAGGGCGATGCCGGCGCCGGTGAGGGCGGACTGTCTGGTGAATTCCCTGCGCGTGAAGGCCATCACGTACTCCTGGTGCTGCGGGGGCGTGCTGTTGACGGGCTCACCGTTCCGTCCGTTCCCCAACACCAGTTGAACCGGCGACGACTTCGGGGCGACCCGTTCGGTGAACTTCGGTCGCCCCGCGCCCCGTCGTGGTACGCCCGCTCAGTCGGCCGAACCGCCGCGCGAGCGCGCCTTGAACGCGGCCTTGCGGGCGTCCTTGGCCTGCTTCTTGTCGCTGTGCAGCCGCCCCATCGCCTCCAGGACGTCCGCCGTGGCCGGGTGGTCGACGCGCCACGCCTCCTCGAAGAAGCCGCTGTGCTGGCCGGACAGGCCCTCGACCAGGCCCTGGAGCTCTTCGAGGTCGCCGGCGGCCTCCAGCTGGGCGGCGATCGTGTCGATGGCGAGCCAGAAGATCATCTCCTCGGAGGGCGCCGGGACGCTCTCCGCGCCGCGCTCGGCGAGCCAGACCCGGGCCAGGCCGCCGAGTTCCGGGTCGTCCAGCACCGCGCGCACGGCGGGCTCCGCCTCGGCGCCGACCAGGGCGAGCGCCTGCTGGCAGTGCAGGCGGCGCAGCGGACCCAGCTCGTCCGTGCCCCGTGCGGCCTCCAGCAGCTCGGCGGCGGCGCCGTCCGGGCCGCGGCGGGTGAGCCACAGCTGGATCTCGGCGCGGGCCGCGGCCTCCGGGTAGTGGGCGACGCCGCCGAGGAGCGCGTCGGCGCCCTTGTCCGCGAGGTCGCCGATCGCCGGGGCGTCCACCCCGGCGTCCAGCATGCGGGCGCGGATGCCGTAGAGACCGAGCGGGGTCAGCCGGACCATGCCGTAACGGGTGACGTCCTCCTCGTCGCCCGGGGACAGCGCGTCCTCGCCCTCCTCGACCAGCAGCGCCTCGTCCACCGGCTGGTACTCGACGATGCCGATCGGTTCGAGGACCCGGAACTGGTCGTCCAGCCGCATCATCGCGTCCGAGACCTGCTCCAGGATGTCGTCGGTGGGCTCGCCCATGTCGTCGGGGACGATCATCGAGGCGGCGAGGGCGGGCAGCGGCACGGGCGCCCCGTCCGCCCCTTCGCCGACGGTGAGCAGGTAGAGGTTGCCGAGGACGCCGTCCAGGAACTCCGTCTCGGTCTCCGGGTCCCAGTCGAGCGCGTCGAAGTCGACCGAGCCGTCCTCGCCGATGAGGTCCGCGAAGTCGTCGAAGGCGGGCGCGGTGGCGTCGGCGTACGCGGCCTCCAGGCCGTCGAGCCAGATCGCGAGGACGTCCGCGGGTGAACCGCCGGTCAGCAGCGCCAGGTTCTCGCCGGGCGTGACGGTCCCGGCCGGCTCCTCGTCCCCGGACCCGGTCTCCTCGTCCTCACCGAAGCCGTCCTCCCCGGCGAAGGCGTCGTCCGGGTCGCCCGTCTCCCCGGCGGGGTCCTCGATGTCGACGAGTCCGGTGTCGACGGCGAGCCGCCACGCCTCGCTGGCCTCGGCCGCGCCGTCCTCGTCCGGGGTGAGGCCGAGGAGTTCGGCGGCGGCGGGCAGTTGCGCGTCGACCAGTTCACCGCCGGCGCCGACCCTGGTGTCCGGGCCGGCCCAGCGGGCGAGCCGTGCGGCACGGGCGAGCAGCGGCGCGGCCAGCGCGTCCCGTGCCAGCTCGGCCTCGGTGTGCAGCCGGACCGGCGGCAGGGTCGGGCGCTCTGCGGACATCAGGGGGTCTCCTCGGAACGTACGGGGTGCCGGTCGCCGGGCCGGATGCGGGACCGGGGCTCAGAACGTGTTCCGCGCCGCCCGGCAGGGGCCGCAGTCCCGGAACACGCCCCAAGCCTAGACGCATTTCGCCGCGCGCCGACCGGAATGCGGTCACGCGGTCCGGCGGCCCGGACCGGCCCGCACCGCGCCGGGACGCCCGTGCCGGAATCCGGGGCGTGCGTCTGCGTACCGCCATCCGCTCCGACCTGCCCGCCGTGCTCGCCCTCTGAAGCGCGCCGGACGCCCGCGCCGCACGGGCCGGACCGCACACTTGAGTGTTGCTTCACCTTCACCCGCAGCAGATCTAAGTGGACCTTCACGGTCCGGCGGGCCGAGACTGCGGACATGACGCCTTCCGCCGCTGCCCGCCCGCGCCCCTTCGGCCGCGCCCTCTGTGCCATGATCACGCCCTTCACCGCCGACGGCTCCCTCGACCGGGAGGCCGCCGCCGCGCACGCCGCCGCGCTGGTCGCGGGCGGCTGCGACGGGCTGGTGCTCAGTGGCACGACCGGCGAGTCCCCGACCACCTCCGACGCCGAGAAGGCGGAGCTGCTGCGCGCGGTACGCGACGCGGTCGGCCCGGACGTCCCCCTGGTGGCGGGCGTCGGCACCGCGGACACCCGGCACACGGTCGAGCTGGCGCACCAGGCGGAACGGGCGGGCGCGGACGGGCTCCTGGTGGTGACCCCGTACTACAGCAGGCCCCCGCAGGCGGCGGTGGAGGCGCACTTCCGGCGGGTCGCGGACGCGGCGGGCCTGCCGGTGATGCTGTACGACATCCCCGGCCGCACCGGCACCCGCATCGAGCCGGAGACCATGCTCAGGCTCGCGGAACACCCGCACATCGTGGCCGTGAAGGACTGCTCGCAGGACCTGCTGACGGCGACCCGGGTGATCGCGTCCGGCGGGCTCGCCTACTACTCGGGCTGCGAGGAGCTGAACCTGCCGCTGTACGCGGTGGGCGGCTCCGGGTACGTCAGCACGGTCGCCAACGTGGTGCCGGGGCGGATGCGGGCGGTGCTGGACGCGTTCGACGCCGGGGACACCGCGGGGGCCGCCCGGCTGAACGCGCGGCTCGCCCCGCTGACGGCGCTGATGATGGCGTCCGGGCTGCCCGGCACGGTGACCGCGAAGGCGCTGCTGGCCGCGGGCCCGGTCCGCGAACCGCTGCAGCCCGCCGGGCGCGAGGCGTCCGACGGGCTGCGTGCGGCGTACGAGGAACTCCTCGTGGCTGCTTAGTCGTTGCTGTGCAGGACGTCGTTGAGGCCGTCCCAGACCGCGTTGTTCGGGCGGGCCTCGACGGCTCCGGTGACCGAGTTGCGGCGGAAGAGGATGTGCGAGGCGCCGGAGAGCTCGCGGGCCTTGACCACCTGGCCGTCCGGCATGGTGACCCGGGTGCCTGCGGTGACGTACAGACCGGCCTCGACCACGCACTCGTCGCCGAGCGCGATGCCGACCCCGGCCTCCGCGCCGACCAGGCAGCGCTCGCCGATCACGATGCGCTCCTTGCCGCCGCCGGAGAGCGTGCCCATCGTGGAGGCCCCGCCGCCGATGTCCGAACCGTCACCGATGACGACCCCGGCGGAGATGCGGCCCTCGACCATGGACGTGCCGAGCGTGCCGGCGTTGAAGTTGACGAAGCCCTCGTGCATCACGGTCGTGCCGGAGGCGAGGTGGGCGCCGAGGCGCACCCGGTCCGCGTCGGCGATCCGCACGCCCTTCGGCGCCACGTAGTCCGTCATGCGCGGGAACTTGTCGACGGAGGTGACCTGGAGGTGCAGGCCCTCGGCGCGGGCGTTGAGCCGCACCTTCTCCAGGTCGTCCACGGCGACCGGGCCGAGCGAAGTCCAGGCGACGTTGGCGAGGTGGCCGAAGATGCCGTCCAGGTTCTGCCCGTGCGGCTGGACCAGGCGGTGCGAGAGCAGGTGCAGGCGCAGGTAGACGTCGTGGGCGTCGAGCGGCTTGTCGTCCAGCGAACCGATGACCGTGCGCACGGCGACGACCTCGACCCCGCGGCGGGCGTCGACGCCGATGGCCTTGGCGGCGCCCTCGCCGAGCAGGTTGACGGCCTGGTCGGGGCCGAGCCGCTCGGTTCCGGCGGGGCCGGGCTCGGCGGTGAGCTCGGGGGCGGGGAACCAGGTGTCGAGGACGGAGCCGTCGCCGGCGATGGTGGCGAGGCCGGCGGCGACGGCGCCGGTGGTACGGGGGGAAGTCGTGTCGGTCATGACCAGAAACCTAACCGGACCGGGGGCGCGCGGGCGAACCCGTCCCAGCGTCCGGGCGACGCGCCACGGGGCCGGGCCCCTCGGCCACCACCGCCCCGGCCGGCACGGACAGCCGCCGGGCCGCGAGCACCGCGCACCCAGCCGCACAGGCGAGGACCGCGCAGGCGGGCCAGAGCAGTGCGGGCGCGGTGGCGTAGAGGGCGCCGCCGAGGGGCGGGGCCAGGACCTGGCCGCTGATCGAGGCTCCGGCGTACAGGCTCTGGAAGCGGCCCTGCGCGTGGGCGGGTGCCTGGTCGGCGACGTAGGCCGTGGCGGGGGTCTTGTACAGGATCTCGCCGAGGGTGAGGGAGACCATCATCAGGACGGCGTACCCGGCCCCGGCGCCCGGGATCAGCACCGCGTACCCGGCCGCGACCAGCAGCAGTCCGGCGCCGATGATGCCCAGCGGGGCGCGGGCGCGCAGGGCGTGGGCGGCGGGCAGTTCCAGGCAGAGGATGACCCCGCCGTTGACGGCGATGAGCCAGCCGTAGAACGCGGTGCCGTGGCCGTGGTCCGCGAGGAAGACGGGCAGGGTGGAGTACTGCTGGCGGTAGACGACGTCCACGCAGACGATCGCGGCGAGCAGGACCGGCACCGCGGGCCGGGCCAGCAGTTCGCGCCACAGTCCCGGGGCGCCGGTCGGCGGGGGCGCGGGGCGGGAGTGCGCGGTGCCCCGGGCGGGGAGGATGCGGGCCGCGTAGCAGGCGAAGAGCAGGGTGCCCACGCCGTCGATCAGGAACAGCCAGTCGTACGAGAAGCGGGCGGCGATCAGCGCTCCGGCGGGCGGTCCGAGGGTGAAGCCGCCGTTGGAGGCGAAGCGGGTCAGGGCGAAGCTCTGGCGCCGGGCGCCCTCCGGGACGGAGACGGCGACCAGTGCGGAGTTCGCGGCGCGCACGACGCCGCTCGCGTACTGGGCGAGCGGCAGCGCGGCGTACAGCGCGGCGAGCGGCAGCAGGGGGAGGGCCACGAGCACCGCACCGCTCACGCAGGCGCCGAGCAGCAGCATCCGGCGGTGCCCGTAGCGGTCCCCGAACCAGCCGCCGGTGAAGTTCCCCGCGACCAGACCGATGCCGCCGATGCCGGTGAGCAGCCCGGCCTGCGCGACGGAGAGCCCGCGCGGACCCGTCAGATAGACGAAGAGGTAGACGAAGGTGAAGCTCACCACGGCGTTGAAGAACGCCCCGAAGGCCAGCAGCCGCACCGTGCGCGGCACACCCCTCAGCATCCCCATCCGAACACCCTCCCCAGCGCGAACCGGCGGAACACCAGCAGCCAAGCCAGTGAGTTCCTTTTGGGAACTGACTATGGCAGCATGGATTCCGCAGGTCAACGCGGCTCGATGGAGTTGAATGGCAGTCCCGGACCACGAGGAGGCCGCATGCCCCAGCGCGTCAGCCAGGCCGACGCCGACTGCGCCATCGCACAGGCGCTCGACGTGGTCGGGGACTGGTGGACCCTGCTGATCGTGCGGGACACGGCGCGCGGCGTGCACCGGTTCGACGCCCTCCAGCGCGAACTGGGCGTCTCGCGCAAGGTCCTGACGGAACGGCTTCGACTGCTGGTCGACGCGGGCGTGCTCTCCCGGGAGCCGTACCAGGAGCGGCCGGCGCGGTACGAGTACCGGCTGACCCCGCGCGGCCGCGCCCTGCTGCCGGTACTGATCGCGCTCCAGGACTGGGGCGACGCCTGGGTGATGGGAGACGGGGAGACGATGGCGACCACGGAGGAGTCCTCGCGGGAGGCCGCACGCGTGCACGCGCTGCGCGGGACGCGTGTGCCGGAGCTGACCCTGCCGGGCGCGGACGGCGACCGCCGGGACCCGGTCGCCGCCACCCCGTACACCGTCCTGTACTTCTTCCCCGGTGCCTACGCCCGCCGGGAGTCCTATCCCCCGGGCTGGTCCGGCATCCCCGGCGCCCGCGGCTGCACGCTCGAATCGTGCACCTACCGCGACCGGCTGGCCGACTTCACGGCGGCGGGCGCGAGCGTGCACGGCGTCTCCACGCAACGCCCCGACGAGCAGGCCGCGTTCGCCGAGGCGGAGCACCTGCGCTTCCCGCTCCTGTCCGACGCCGACCTGGAGCTGACCGCCGCGCTGCGACTGCCGACGTTCCGCGCCGGCGGGGTCGTCCGCGCCAAGCGGCTGACCCTGGTGGTGGACCGGGACCGCACGGTCCGCGACGTGCAGTATCCGGTCACCGACATCGAGGACAGCGTGCGCACGGCCCTGGCGGCGGCGCGGGGCGCGGCCGGCCGCTGACGGCCCCGCTCAGCCCGCGACCCGCCCCAGCATCTCGCGCGCGTACGTCTCGTCGTAGGCGCCGCCCGTGAGCAGCACCTGGATGCAGATGCCGTCCATCAGGGCGACCAGGGCGCGCGCGGTGGCCGGGTCCGTGCGGGGGCGGAGCAGCGCGCTCACGCCGTCGGTCCACTCGGCGGCGACCGGGCGCAGCGCGGGCCTGCGCACGGCGGCGAGATACAGCTCGTACTCCAGCTCGGCCCGGCCGCGCCCGCCCGCGAAGAACTCCCCGAGCAGCCGGGCGAGTTCGGCGGCGAGGTCCGCCTCCGGGTCGGCGAGGGCGGGGCTCTCGCGCAGGACGGCGGCGAAGTTCTCGTTGGTCCGGCGCAGGGCGGCGATCAGCAGTTCGTCCAGCGAGGCGAAGTGGTACGTGGTCGACCCCAGCGGCACATCCGCCTCGGCGGCGACGGAACGGTGGCTCAGCCCCGCGATGCCCCGTTCGCCGACCACCCGGATCGCCGCGTCGATGATCCGGTCGCGCCGCTCGGGGTCGTAGCGCCGTGCCATCAGTGCGCCCCGCCCAGGTTGAGCACCACCACACCGGCGATGACCAGCAGCACGCCGAGTGCCTTGAGCGGACTGGCGGACTCCCCGAGGAAGAACATCCCGATGAGCGCCACGGCCGCGGTGCCGACGCCCGCCCAGATCGCGTAGGCGGTGCCGACGGACAGGGTCTTGAGGGTCTGGGCGAGCAGCGAGAAGGCCAGCAGATATCCCGCGACGGTGATCAGGGAGGGCCAGAGCCGGGTGAATCCCTCGCTGTACTTCATGGCGGTCGTCCCCGCCACCTCCGCCGCGATGGCCGCGGCGAGCAGTCCGTATCCCATGTGTACAAGTGTACGCAACACCTTGCCGCTACCGTGGTCCGTTCAGTGCACGATCGAACAGACGGGCGGGAACAGCGGTGGCGCAGGACGCAGGGTGGGGCGGCTGGGAAGGCGGGGGCTGGATGCCGCCGAAGCCGGGGGTCATACCCCTGGGGCCGTTGAAGCTCGGGGACATATTCAACGGCGCGTTCTCGACGCTGGGCCGCTACGGCAAGCAGCTCTTCGCGGTGGGCGCGGCGCTGTACGGCGGGGCGCTGGTCGTGGTGGGCGCGGCGGTCGCCGTCGCCTACGGGGCGGTCTCGGACCATCTCGACCGGCTGTTCGAGCTGGACGAGGGCGAGAGCGCCGCCTCGGGGGACGTGGTCCCGGTGCTCGTGGCGTTCGGCGTGGTCGCGCTGCTCGGGCTCCTCGCGATGGTGATCGCCTCGGCCGTGGTCTACGCGGCGGTGCCGGCGGTCCTCCAGGAAGCGGTGCTGGGCAGGCCCACGACGTTCTCCGCGGTCTGGCGACGGGCCTGGGCCCGGACGCCCGCGGTGATCGGCACGCTCCTGCTGACCGGGCTGATCACGATGGTGCCGATGGTGCTGGCGGTGGGCGCGCTCACCGCGGGCATCATCGCCGCGGTCGCCACGGACGGCGGCGGGAGCGCGGTGACGCTGATCGTCGTGGGCGCGGTCTGCTTCCTCGCCTTCATCCCGCTGGTCCTCTGGCTCTGGGTGCGGATGTCGCTCGCCCCCTCGGCCGCCGTCTTCGAGAACCAGGGCCCCATGGCCTCGCTCCGCCGCTCGGCCCTGCTGGTGCGCGGCGACTGGTGGCGGATCTTCGGCATGATGCTCCTCGCGGGCCTCATCGCCTCCGCGGTGAGCTACATCATCCAGCTGCCGTTCAACCTCCTCGGCATGTTCACCGGCGCACTGGGCTCCACCACCGTGGACGACACCACGCACCCGGCCGCGATCATCACCGCTCTCGGCGGCTACCTGGTCCTGGCGGTGCTCGGCCAGCTCGTGGGCCAGCTGGTCGTCGCCGTGTTCCCGCCGCTGGTGACGGGCCTGCTGTACGTGGACCGGCGCATCCGCACCGAGAACCTGGCCCCGGTCCTCACCGAGGCCGCCGCCGTACCCCCGCCGTACGCGCCCTAGTCGGTCAGCGTCTTCTTGGGACGCAGTACGCAGAACTCGTTGCCCTCGGGATCGGCCAGCACCACCCACGTCACGTCCGACGGCTGGCCGACCTCGATGCGCCGGGCACCGAGCCCGATCAGCCGCTCGACCTCGGCGGCCTGGTCGTCCGGGGAGAGGTCGATGTGCAGCCGGTTCTTGACCGCCTTGTCCTCGGGCACGGGAAGGAAGCAGATGCCGGGCAGCGCGCTCTCGCCGGCGCCGATGACGATCTCGTCCTCGTCCTCGTAGAGCACCCGCCAGTCCAGGGCGGCACACCAGAAGCGCGCCTGGGCGGGCAGGTCGTGGGCGTCGACGGCGAGTTGGTGGAAGCGAAGGGCCATGGGCGACAGTCTGCCCGGCGGCCCCCGCGCCCACAACGCCGAAACGGCCCCGGCGGAAGCCGGGGCCGTTCTCAGGCCGTACGCGTCGTGCGCGGACGCTCAGACGTTGAAGCCGAGCGCGCGCAGCTGCTCGCGGCCGTCGTCCGTGATCTTGTCGGGGCCCCACGGCGGCATCCAGACCCAGTTGATCCGGAGCTCGTTGACGATGCCGTCCGTCGCGGACTTCGCCTGGTCCTCGATGACATCGGTCAGCGGACAGGCCGCGGACGTCAGGGTCATGTCGAGGGTGGCGATGTTGGCGTCGTCGATGTGGATGCCGTAGATCAGCCCCAGGTTGACGACGTCGATGCCCAGCTCGGGGTCGACCACGTCGTACAGCGCTTCGCGGACCTCCTCCTCGGAGGCGGGCTTGGTCGTCACGGTCTCGTTGTCGCTCATGCGGTCTTCCCTTCGGACAGCGCCTGCGCCGTCGCGTCCTTCCACGCCATCCAGCTCAGCAGCGCGCATTTCACCCGGGCCGGGTACTTGGAGACACCGGCGAACGCGACGGCGTCCTCCAGCACCTCCTCCATCGCGTCGTCGGGCTCCAGCTGCCCCTTCGACTGCATCAGTTCCAGGAACGCGGCCTGGATCTTCTGCGCCTCGCCCAGTTCCTTGCCGACCAGCAGCTCGTTCAGCACGGAGGCGCTGGCCTGGCTGATGGAGCAGCCCTGGCCCTCGTAGCTCACGTCGGCGATGGTCTCGCCGTCGTACCGCACCCGCAGCGTGATCTCGTCACCACACGTCGGATTGACGTGGTGCACCTCGGCGTCGCCGTCCCGCAGACCGCGCCCGTGCGGGTGCTTGTAGTGGTCCAGGATCACTTCCTGGTACATGGAATCCAGCTTCACGAGTCAATCCCCAGCCGCGTCTAGGCGAAAAAGTTCCGGACGTGTTCCAGCCCGTCCACCAGGGCGTCGACCTCGGCGGGCGTGGAGTACAGATAGAACGACGCTCGCGTCGTCGCAGGAATTCCGTACCGCAGGCAGACCGGGCGGGCGCAGTGGTGACCGACCCGGACCGCGATGCCCTGTTCGTCCAGCACCTGCCCCACGTCGTGCGGATGGATGTCGCCGAGAGTGAAGGAGATCGTCGCGCCGCGGTCCTCCGCGGTGGCCGGGCCGATGATCCGCAGGTCCGGCACCTCGAGGAGGCGCTTCACCGCGTAGGCGGTGATGGCCTGCTCGTGGCGGTGGATGTTCTCCATGCCGATCGCCGAGAGGTAGTCCACGGCCGCGCCGAGGCCGACGGCCTGGGCGATCGGGGGCGTACCGGCCTCGAACTTGTGCGGCGCCGGCGCGTAGGTCGAGGAGTGCATCGAGACGGTCTCGATCATCTCGCCGCCGCCCAGGAACGGAGGCAGGTCCTCCAGGAGTTCCTGCCGTCCCCAGAGCACGCCGATGCCGGTCGGACCGACCATCTTGTGACCCGTGAAGGCCACGAAGTCGGCCTGGAGCGCCTGCACGTCGAGCACCATGTGCGGGGCCGCCTGGGAGGCGTCGACGCAGACGAGCGCACCGACCTCCTGGGCGCGGCGGACGATCTGCTCGACCGGGTTGTGCGTGCCCATGATGTTCGAGACCAGCGTGAAGGAGACGATCTTCGTCTTCTCGGTGATGATCTCGTCGATGTTGGACAGGTCGAGCCGGCCGTCGTCGGTGATGCCGAACCACTTCAGCTTCGCGCCCGTGCGCTGCGAGAGCAGCTGCCAGGGAACGATGTTGGAGTGGTGCTCCATCTCCGTGGTGACGATCTCGGTCTCGTGGTCGACCCGGTAGGGCTCGTCGGCCCAGCCGAGCATGTTGGCCACGAGGTTCAGCGACTCCGAGGCGTTCTTCGTGAAGATGACCTCGTCGCGGCTGGGCGCGTTGATGAAGGCGGCGACCTTGTCACGGGCGCCCTCGTACAGCGCCGTGGCCTCCTCCGCGATCGTGTACACCCCGCGGTGCACGTTGGCGTTGTGCCGCTCGTAGTACTCGTTCAGGGCGTCGAGGACCTGGCGCGGCTTCTGCGAGGTCGCCGCGCTGTCCAGGTACACGATCTTCTTGCCGTCGTGGACCGTGCGGTCCAGGAGGGGGAAGTCCTTGCGGATCGCCTCGGTGTCGAGGAGGCCCGGCAGATGTGTCACGCGGCAGCGCCACCCTTCACGTATGCCTCGTAGCCCTCGTTCTCCAGCTTGTCGGCCAGCTCGGCGCCGCCGGACTCGGCGATCCGGCCGTTGGCGAACACGTGCACGAAGTCGGGCTTGATGTACCGGAGGATCCGGGTGTAGTGCGTGATCAGCAGGGTGCCGACCTCGCCGGTCTCGCGGACCCGGTTGACGCCCTCGGAGACGATGCGCAGGGCGTCGACGTCCAGACCGGAGTCGGTCTCGTCCAGGATGGCGACCTTCGGCTTCAGGAGCTCCAGCTGAAGGATCTCGTGGCGCTTCTTCTCACCGCCGGAGAAGCCCTCGTTGACGTTGCGCTCGGCGAAGGCCGGGTCCATCTGGAGCTGCGCCATCGTCTCCTTGACCTCCTTGACCCAGGTACGCAGCTTGGGCGCCTCGCCGCGGACGGCGGTGGCGGAGGTACGCAGGAAGTTGGAGACCGAGACGCCGGGGATCTCGACCGGGTACTGCATGGCGAGGAACAGGCCGGCGCGGGCCCGCTCGTCCACGGACATCTCCAGGACGTCCTCGCCGTCCAGGGTCACCGTGCCGCTGGTGATCGTGTACTTGGGGTGGCCCGCGAGGGAGTACGCGAGGGTGGACTTGCCGGACCCGTTGGGGCCCATGATGGCGTGGGTCTCGCCCTGCTTCACGGTCAGGTCGACGCCCTTGAGGATCTCCTTCGTGGCGTTGTCGGCCTCGACGGAGACGTGCAGGTCGCGGATTTCAAGCGTTGCCATGGGTGACTCAGGACTCCTGGGTGACGGAGACGAGCACATCGTCCCCTTCGATCTTGACGGGGTATACGGGGACGGGGCGCGTCGCGGGAAGGCCGGACGGCTTGCCGGTGCGGAGGTCGAAGCTCGATCCGTGCAGCCAGCACTCGATCGAACAGTCCTCGACCTCGCCCTCGGACAGCGAGACGTTCGCGTGCGAGCAGATGTCGTTGATCGCGAACACCTCGCCCTCGGTGCGGACGACGGAGACCGGCGTGCCGTCGAGCTCCACCCGCTTGGGGGTGTCGTCCTCCAGCTCGCTCAGCGCACAGGCTTTGACGAAGGCCATCAGACCGACGCCTCCAGCTCGGCCTCGATCTTGTCGAGCAGCCGGGCCTCGACGTCCGGCAGACCGATCTGCTGGACCAGCTCGGCGAAGAAGCCGCGCACGACGAGGCGGCGGGCCTCCTCGGCCGGGATGCCGCGCGACTGGAGGTAGAACAGCTGCTCGTCGTCGAAGCGGCCGGTCGCGGAGGCGTGGCCGGCGCCGACGATCTCGCCGGTCTCGATCTCCAGGTTCGGCACGGAGTCGACCCGCGCGCCGTCCGTGAGGACCAGGTTGCGGTTCATCTCGTAGGTGTCGGTGCCCTCGGCGGCGGCCTGGATGAGCACGTCGCCGATCCACACCGCGTGCGCGTCGTCGCCCTGGAGGGCGCCCTTGTAGGCCACGTTCGACTTGCAGTGCGGGGTGTTGTGGTCGACCAGGAGGCGGTGCTCCTGGTGCTGGCCCTTGTCGGTGAAGTACAGCCCGAACAGCTCCGCCTCGCCGCCGGTGCCCGCGTAGGCGACCCGGGGGTGCAGCCGGACCACGTCGCCGCCGAAGGTGACGACGACGGACTTGAAGGAGGCGTCCCGGCCGACCAGCGCGTTGTGCTGGCCGACGTGGACCGCGCTCTCGTCCCAGTCCTGCACGGAGACGACGGTCAGCTTGGCGCCGTCGCCCAGGACGTAGTCGACATTGGCGGCGAGCACCGCGTCACCGGTGTGGTCGATGACGACGACGGCCTCCGCGAAGGCGCCCAGCTCCACGACCTGGTGGCCGTAGGCGACGCCGCCCTCGCCGTGCACGGCGATCCGGATCGGCTCGGTCAGCACGGCCTCCTTGGGCACCGTGACGACGTGCGCCTGCTCGAAGGAGGAGTACGCCTGCGCGGCCACCCGGTCGACCGGCTTGCCGGCCTTGCCCAGCCGGGCGTCGTCGCGGCCGACGGTTTCGACCACGACGCCCGCGGGGGCCTCGACGGCGACCTTCACACCGCCGCCGGTGGCGGCGGCGGTGCCGTCGTGCAGGCCGCGCAGCCGCTCCAGCGGGGTGAACCGCCACTCCTCCTCACGGCCGTGCGGGACCGGGAAGTCCGCTACGTCGAAGGACGGGGGTGCGCTCATGCGCGTGGCGACGGTCGACTCCGCGGCCACCGCGATGGAACCGGCGGTGGTGGACCCCGCAGGGATGTTCTGAGCCTCAGCCATGGCTGTCGTAGTGCTCGCTTTCTCAGTCAAGAACTCTTCGAGGACGTGTTCGGCGGCGAATCAGCCGACCGAACCCTCCATCTGCAGCTCGATCAGCCGGTTGAGCTCCAGGGCGTACTCCATCGGGAGCTCCTTCGCGATCGGCTCGACGAAGCCGCGCACGATCATCGCCATGGCCTCGAACTCGGTCATGCCGCGGCTCATCAGGTAGAAGAGCTGGTCCTCGGAGACCTTGGAGACGGTCGCCTCGTGGCCCATCGACACGTCGTCCTCGCGGACGTCGACGTACGGGTAGGTGTCGGACCGGGAGATCGTGTCCACGAGCAGCGCGTCGCAGAGGACGTTGGACTTCGCGCCCGGCGCGCCCTCGCCGATCTCGATCAGGCCGCGGTAGGAGGTGCGGCCGCCGCCTCGCGCCACCGACTTGGAGACGATGTTGGACGAGGTGTTCGGGGCCATGTGGACCATCTTGGCGCCGGCGTCCTGGTGCTGGCCCTCGCCCGCGAAGGCGATGGACAGGGTCTCGCCCTTGGCGTGCTCGCCCATCAGGTAGACGGCCGGGTACTTCATGGTGACCTTGGAGCCGATGTTGCCGTCGACCCACTCCATGGTCGCGCCCTCGTAGGCCACGGCGCGCTTGGTGACCAGGTTGTAGACGTTGTTCGACCAGTTCTGGATCGTCGTGTAGCGGCAGCGGCCGCCCTTCTTCACGATGATCTCGACCACCGCGGAGTGCAGCGAGTCGGAGGAGTAGATCGGGGCGGTGCAGCCCTCGACGTAGTGGACGTAGGCGTCCTCGTCCACGATGATCAGCGTCCGCTCGAACTGGCCCATGTTCTCCGTGTTGATACGGAAGTAGGCCTGGAGCGGGATGTCCACGTGGACACCCTTGGGAACGTAGATGAAGGAGCCGCCGGACCACACGGCCGTGTTCAGCGACGCGAACTTGTTGTCGCCGACCGGGATGACGGTGCCGAAGTACTCCTTGAAGAGCTCCTCGTGCTCCTTCAGCGCGGTGTCGGTGTCGACGAAGATGACGCCCTGCTCCTCCAGGTCCTCGCGGATCTGGTGGTAGACGACCTCGGACTCGTACTGCGCGGCGACACCGGCGACCAGGCGCTGCTTCTCCGCCTCCGGGATGCCGAGCTTGTCGTAGGTGTTCTTGATGTCCTCGGGCAGGTCGTCCCAGGACGCGGCCTGCTTCTCCGTGGAACGGACGAAGTACTTGATGTTGTCGAAGTCGATGCCCGACAGGTCCGAGCCCCAGTTCGGCATCGGCTTCTTGTCGAAGAGCCGGAGGCCCTTGAGCCGCAGCTTCAGCATCCAGTCCGGCTCGTTCTTCTTCTCCGAGATGTCGCGGACGACAGCCTCGGAGAGGCCGCGCTTGGCCGCCGCGCCTGCCTCGTCGGAGTCGGCCCAGCCGAATTCGTACGTGCCCAGGCCCTCGAGCTCAGGGTGGGCAGTCTCCGTGGGGAGCGTCATGCGGGGTTCCTCCCGGCCGTGCTTGCAGATGCTGAATCGGTGGTCTGTGGGGTGGGGTGTCCGCTGCGCGGAATGTACGTCGTGCACACCCCGTCGCCGTGGGCGATGGTGGCCAGACGCTGCACATGGGTCCCCAGGAGGCTGGAGAAGATCTCCGTCTCCGCCTCGCACAGCTGCGGGTACTGCTCGGCGACGTGCGCGACCGGGCAGTGGTGCTGGCACAGCTGCTCACCCTGCTGCGGGCCCGGCGCGCTGCGCGCCGTAGCAGCGTACCCGTCGGCGGACAGCGCCTTGGCCAGCGCCTCCGTACGGGCCTCGGGGTCCGCGGCCTCGATCGCCGCGCGGTAGGCCGCCGACTGCTCGGCGGTCCTGGCCCGGGCGAACGCCATGACCGCTTCGTCGCCCGCGGTCTCGGCGATCCAGCGCAGGGCGTCCGCGGCGAGCGTGTCGTAGGACTGGTCGAAGGCGTCCCGGCCGCAGTCGGTGAGGGCGAACACCTTGGCCGGACGGCCCCGGGTCCGCGCGCCGTACACCCGCTGCTCGCGGGCCTCGACCACGCCGTCGCAGGCGAGCGCGTCGAGATGGCGGCGCACGGCGGCCTGGGTGAGCCCCAGCCGCTTCGCCAGCTCCGCGACGGTGGACGGGCCGTGGTCCAGGATGGACCGCGCGACGCGGTTGCGCGTCGAGCGCTCACCGGTCGCGAGTTCCTCCTGAGGAGCCTCGCCCGCGTATTTCACAACGCCATTGTTGCGTAATTCCTCCGGCCGTGACAACCACGGTCCGAAACGATCAATGGTGCCTTCCATCACTTAGGGTTACCTAATCAAGCCCCGGGGCCGGGGAGCGGCGGACGGCTGCCTAGACTCATTCGCCATGAACAGCGAGCCCCGCCCGGCCGTCCGGATCAGCGGCCTGGTGAAGCGGTACGGCGACAAGACCGCGGTGGACGGCCTCGACCTGGAGATCCCGGCCGGCACGGTCACCGCCGTGCTCGGCCCCAACGGCGCCGGCAAGACCACCACCATCGAGACCTGCGAGGGTTACCGCCGCCCCGACGGCGGGACCGTCCGGGTCCTCGGCCTCGACCCCGTCGCCGACGCGGCGCGGCTGCGCCCCCGGATCGGCGTGATGCTCCAGTCCGGCGGGATCTACTCCGGCGCCCGCGCCGACGAGATGCTCCGCCACATGGCCAAGCTGCACGCCCACCCGCTCGACGTGGACGCCCTGATCGAACGCCTCGGTCTCGGCTCCTGCGGCCGGACCTCCTACCGCAGGCTCTCCGGCGGCCAGCAGCAGCGGCTCGCCCTGGCCATGGCGGTCGTCGGCCGGCCCGAGCTGGTCTTCCTGGACGAGCCCACCGCCGGGCTCGACCCACAGGCCCGCCGCTCCACCTGGGACCTGGTCCGGGAGCTGCGCGCCGACGGGGTGAGCGTCGTGCTCACCACCCACTTCATGGACGAGGCGGAGGAGCTGGCCGACGAGGTCGCCGTCATCGACGCCGGTCGGATCGTCGCCCAGGGCTCCCCCGAGGCCCTGTGCCGGGGCGGCGCCGAGAACACCCTGCGCTTCACCGGCCGCCCCGGGCTCGACCTCGGCTCGCTGCTCAAGGCGCTGCCCGACGGCACGCAGGCGGACGAGCTGAGCTCCGGCACGTACCGCATCACGGGCGACATCGACCCGCAGCTGCTGGCCACCGTCACCTCCTGGTGCGCGCAGCACGGCGTGATGCCCTCCGGCATCTCCGTCGAACGCCACACCCTGGAGGACGTCTTCCTCGAACTGACCGGCAAGGAGCTGCGCGCATGAGCGCCGGTACGTACACCCCCCGGCCGGGCGCCGCCCCGCTGCCGCGCATGATCGCCGCGCAGACCGCGCTGGAGACGCGGATGCTGCTGCGCAACGGCGAGCAGCTGCTGCTGACCGTGGTCATCCCGACGCTGCTGCTCGTGCTGTTCAGCTCCGTGGACATCGTGGACACCGGCGCGGGCGAGCCGGTCGACTTCCTGACGCCCGGCGTGCTGGCCCTGGCCGTCATGTCGACCGCGTTCACCGGCCAGGCCATCGCCACCGGCTTCGAGCGGCGCTACGGGGTGCTCAAGCGGCTCGGCGCCTCACCGCTGCCCCGCTGGGCGCTGATGACCGCGAAGACCCTGTCCGTGCTGGTCACCGAGGTCCTTCAGGTGGTCCTGCTGACGGTGATCGCCTTCGCGCTCGGCTGGTCGCCGCACGGCAGCCCGTTCGCGGTGCTGCTGCTTTTGGTGCTGGGCACCGCCGCCTTCTCCGGGCTCGGGCTGCTGATGGCCGGGACGCTCAAGGCGGAGGCGACGCTCGCCGCGGCGAACCTCGTCTTCCTGCTGCTCCTGGTGGGCGGCGGGGTGATCGTGCCACTGGAGAAGTTCCCGGACGCGGTCCAGTCGGTGCTGGGCCTGCTGCCGATCTCGGCCCTCTCGGACGGGCTGCGGGACGTCCTCCAGCACGGCGCCGGAATGCCGTGGGGCGACCTCGGCATCCTCGCGGTCTGGACGGTCCTGGGGCTCGGCGCGGCGGCCCGGTTCTTCCGCTGGGAGTGAGCCGATGGACGCACTCCGTCGCCGTTACGCGTAACTCGTCCCCCTCGTGAAAGCTTGCACAAGCGGCGTCCTACCATGGTGCGCGTGCCCAAGCTGACCCGAGCCGAAGTCGCTCAAGCCCTGCGCAATCCGCTCCAGTACATCGCCGAGCGCTGGACGCCCGAGCCGCGGACGGTGCGCCGCGCGGCCATGTCCGCGGTCGTGATGGCCGTCGTCATCGTCGTGACCGGCGGCGCCGTCCGGCTGACCGGCTCCGGCCTCGGCTGCCCCACCTGGCCGAAGTGCACGGACGAGAGCCTGACGGCGACGAGCGCGATGGGCTTCCACGGCGCCATCGAGTTCGGCAACCGGATGCTCACGTACGTGCTGTGCGCCGCCGTCGGCTGGGCGATCATCGCGGCGCGTTCCGCGAAGCCCTGGCGACGCGGCGTCACCCGGCTCGGCTGGGTCCAGTTCTGGATCGTGATGGGCAACGCGGTTCTCGGCGGCATCGTCGTGCTGGTCGGGCTGAACCCGTACACCGTGGCCGCGCACTTCCTCCTCTCCACCGCGCTGCTCACGGTCGCCCTGACGACCTGGCAGCGGATCCGGGAGGGCGACGAGGCGCCGCGTCCGCTGGTCGGCAAGGCGGTCGCGCAGCTGGCCCGGCTGCTGGCCGTCGCGGCGGGGCTCCTGATCGCCGTGGGCACGGTGGTCACGGGCGCCGGGCGGCACGCGGGCGACTCCAGCGACGTCCACCGCATTCCGCTCGACTGGAAGCTGGTCACCCAGCTGCACGCGGACCTGGCCTGGGTCGTGGTGGCGCTGACCGTCGCCCTCTGGTTCGTCCTGAAGGCCGTGGACGCGCCGATCGGCCCGCTGCACCGGACCCGGGAGCTGTTCCTGATCCTGATGAGCCAGGGGATCGTGGGCTACGTGCAGTACTTCACCGATACGCCGGAGATCCTGGTCGGCGTGCACATGCTCGGCTCGTGCCTGGTGTGGATCGGGGTCGTACGCGTACTGCTGTCGCTGCGCGAGCGGCCGGTGGCCGTCGCCGCTGTGCCGGCGCCGGCCGTCGAGCAGGCGGAGCCCGCCGCGGCCGGCTGACACGGGCACGCACACAACGGACCGGGGCTCCCGCTCCACGGCTGTACGCCGTCGGAGTGGGAGCCCCGGTCCGTTCGTGGCTTCTCAGGCCGCGTTCGACGGGCCGCCGATCTGGATTCCGGCCATCCGGCTCCACTCGTACGGACCCGTGCGCACCTTCGCCGCGAACTCGCCGTCGAAGGACTCGTGGAGCGTGATCCCGGACTTCCGCGCCGCGCTCTCGGCGAGCTCGTACGAGGGGGCGACCAGGTCGCCCCATTCGCCGTCCTCGCCCACCAGGACGATGCGGGCGCCCATCTGCCCGAGGTAGGCGACCTGCCCCTCCGCACCGCCGTGCGCCTTCGCGAAGGCACCGATCTGCTTGGCCAGCCGGGCCGCCCTGCGCTCCGCGCGCGCCGCCCGCCTGCCGTCCACCTGCTGGGTCTCAGCCTCTGCCGTCTCTGCCATGGACAGGATGCTACCGGCGGGTAGATCAACCGGCGACGGGCGGGGGGGGGGGGGGCGGGCCCCCCCCCCCCCCCCCCCCCGGGGGGCGGGGGTTTACGCCGGCAACGGGGGGCCCCGCCCCCCCAGAACAAGAAAGAACAAAAAGGATAA